>JBEVDW010000540.1:0-51335 GCA_040513115.1 Steroidobacteraceae bacterium
GCGGTGAGGATGGCGGTGCTGGCGACGATCGTGAGGAATGTGCAGGCGCGGAGGCACTTCTCCTGAGGCTAACTGGCTGGTTGGCCAACTGGTCGGTTAGCCAGAACCGGAAAGAACCGACCAATTCTGGCCAACAAACCAGTTGACCAGCTAGCCAGTAGGCCGCCTTCCTCAGCCGAAGTTGATCTTCGCTTCGAGGTTGGTGCGGGAGTCCGCATACGCCAGCGCGTCTTCCATGGAGATCCGATTCTCGCGGAAGAGGCTGTACAGCGCGGTGTCGAAGTGCTGCATGCCCTTTTCCGTGCTGGTGCGCAGGGCTTCCTTGGCGCCGATGACATCGCCCTTCTTGATCAGCTCTTGCACGTGCGGGCTGTTGATCAACAGCTCCACGGCGGCAACGCGGCGGCGGTTGCGGCCGGGGATCAAGCGTTGGGCGACAATCGCGCGCAGGTATTGCGATAGGTCCAGGAATACCTGCGTGTGCTGATCGCGAGGGAACATGTTGATGATGCGGTCGAGCGTCTCAGCCGCGTTGTTCGCGTGCAGCGTCGCCAGCACCAAGTGACCGGTACCGGCCAACATGATCGCGGAGTCCATGGTTTCGCGGTCACGAATCTCGCCGATCAGCAGCACGTCGGGGGCCGCGCGCATCGCGCTGCGCAAGGCACGCGCATAGGACTTCGTGTCCAGTCCCACTTCGCGCTGGTTCACGATCGACTTCTTGTTGTTGTGCAAGAACTCGATCGGGTCCTCGATCGTGATGATGTGATCAGACGAGTTTTCATTGCGGAAGTTGATCATCGAGGCGAGCGTCGTGGACTTGCCTGAGCCCGTCGCACCCACCATGAGGATCAAGCCGCGCTTCATCATGACGAGGTCTTTCAGGATGTCCGGCAGACCCAGGTCATCGAGCCGCGGCATGTCGGCCGTGATGTAGCGCAGCACCATCGCCGGGTTGCCGCGCTGATGGAAGACGTTGATGCGGAACCGTCCCAGCCCAGGCTCGGAGATGGCGAAGTCGATTTCCAGCTCTTCGTTGAAGTGCTCGATCTGTTCCTGCGTCATCAACCCATACGCAGCCTGACGCACCACTTCGGGCGTCAGCACCTGCTTGTTGACGGGGAAGATCTGCCCCTCGATCTTGATCTTGATGGGAGCGTACGAGGTGAAGAACAGGTCCGACGCCCGCTTGTCCACCATGAGCTTGAACAGCGGCTTCGTATTGAGGACGACCGGGCGTTCCTCCGCACCAGTGTCGGACGTTTCGTGATCCATCGCGTTCTCGGCAGACATAGGCTAGCGTCCGATCACCCCTTCGACCTCTTCATCCATGATACGCAAGCTGCTGCCGGCTTCGTCGGTCAGCTTCATTTCGCGCTTGCTCTCCAGCTTGATGCGCAGGCGCACCTCGTTCTTCGAGTCCGCATTCCGCAGCGCATCTTCGTACGAAATCATCCCGGCTTCATAGAGCTCGTAGAGCGACTGATCGAACGTCTTCATGCCGAGGCGATTGGACTTTGCCATCACTTCCTTGATGGCGGCCACCTCGCCCTTGAAGATCAAATCTGCAATCAGCGGCGAGCTCAGCATGATTTCCATGGCGGCAACACGGCCCGTCCCGGATTCGCGCGGAATCAGTCGCTGCGAGATCAACGAGCGGATGTTCAGGGACAGGTCCATCAGCAACTGCTCGCGGCGTTCTTCCGGGAAGAAGTTGATGATGCGGTCCAATGCCTGGTTGGCGCTGTTCGCATGCAGTGTTGCGAGCACGAGATGTCCGGTCTCGGCGAACTGGATTCCGTATTCCATCGTTTCGCGGTCACGAATTTCGCCGATCAGGATGACATCGGGCGCCTGGCGCAGCGTGTTCTTCAGCGCCATGTGCCAGCTTTCCGTGTCCACACCCACTTCGCGGTGTGTGATCACGCAACCCTTGTGGGTGTGCACGTATTCGACCGGATCTTCGATCGTGATGATATGACCGCGCGTCTTCTCGTTGCGGTAGTTCAACATCGCGGCCAGCGACGTGGACTTGCCAGAGCCCGTGCCACCGACGACGATGACGAGACCGCGCTTGGTCATTACCACGTCTTTCAGGATGACCGGCAACTGCATCTCTTCGAGCGTCGGGATCTTGGCGTTGATCGTTCGGACCACACACCCGGTCAGGCCCTGCTGCACGAAAGCACTCACGCGGAAACGACCGACGCCGACCGGCGCAATGGCGAAGTTGCACTCCTTCGTCGAGTCGAACTCCTTGGTCTGCTTGTCGTTCATGATCGAACGCACCAGCGTGGCTGCCTGCTCGGGCGTCAGTACGCGCTCGGACTGCGGGCGGATCTCGCCGTCGACCTTGATGGCCGGCGGAAACCCAGAGGTGATGAAGAGGTCCGAGCCTTTCTTTTCGACCACCCGCTTGAGCAGATCCTGCATCAGCTTGATGGCTTGTTCGCGTTCCATGGTTTGCTCCGCAGCCGTACCGAAGTGATGTCGCCCGACTAGAAGGCGTCCTTATTCTGCGCCCGGAAACGCGCTTCTTCCTTGGCAATTACACCTTTCTGCAGCAGCTCCGTCAGGCATTGGTCGAGGGTCTGCATGCCGACGGACTGGCCGGTCTGAATAGCCGAATACATTTGTGCGATTTTTCCCTCGCGGATCAGGTTACGGATCGCGGGGGTACCGATCATGATCTCGTGCGCCGCCACACGGCCGCCGCCGATGCGCTTCAAGAGCGACTGCGAAATGACGGCACGGAGCGATTCGGACAGCATCGTGCGGACCATGTCTTTCTCGGCCGCGGGGAACACGTCGACGATACGGTCGATGGTCTTGGCGGCCGATGTCGTATGCAGGGTGCCGAACACCAAGTGGCCGGTTTCGGCGGCCGTCAGTGCCAGTCGAATCGTTTCCAGGTCGCGCATTTCGCCGACCAGGATGACGTCAGGGTCTTCACGCAGTGCCGAGCGCAGGGCTTCGCTGAACCCGAGCGTATCGCGGTGCACTTCGCGTTGGTTGATCAGCGAGCGCTTGCTCTCGTGCACGAACTCGATCGGATCTTCGATGGTGAGGATGTGATCGGGCTTGTTGTCGTTGATGTAGTTGACCATCGCCGCGAGCGTCGTGGACTTACCCGACCCGGTCGGGCCGGTCACCAGCACGAGGCCGCGCGGATGCATCGAGATGTCCTTGAAGATCTTCGGCGCGTTCAAGTCATCCAACGACATGATCAACGATGGAATCGTACGAAACACCGCGCCCGAGCCGCGGTTCTGATTGAATGCATTCACACGGAAGCGCGCGAGCTTGGGAATCTCGAAGGAAAAATCGGTCTCGTAGAACTCTTCGTACGCCTTGCGCTGCTTGTCATTCATGATGTCGTACACCATGCTGTGCACTTCCTTGTGAGTCAGCGCGGGCATGTTGATGCGTTTGACATCGCCGTCCACACGGATCATGGGCGGCACGCCTGCGGACAGGTGCAGGTCGGAAGCGTTGTTCTTGACGGCGAAGGCCAGGAGCTGCGCGATATCGACGGGCATGAAGTCTCCCTCACACTGGGGCGTGACGACGGTTCGCCCGCTTAACTATCCGCGAGTGCGAAGAGGGCCGCGAGTGCGAAGAGCGTCGCGAGTATAGCGGAGCCCTATCTGCGCCAATATGTTAATCAGGTCGCAAAAATCAGGCGCTTCGACGCCGGCCACGCTGCAAGATCGTCTGAATGCGACGCGGGCACGTATTCAAGATGCAGCCGCCCACTATGGGCGCACACCCGAATCCATCTGCCTGCTCGCCGTGAGCAAGACGCATCCGGCCAGCACCTTGCGTGAGCTTGCCGCTTTGGGCCAGCGCGACTTCGGCGAGAGCTATCTGCAAGAAGCGTTGCCGAAGCTCGATGTGTTGGCCGACCTGAGGCTCACCTGGCACTTCATCGGCCAGGTCCAAAGCAACAAGACGGCCACCATCGCGGAGCGTTTCGACTGGGTGCACACGGTGGATCGCGAGCGCATTGCCCGTCGCCTCAACGATCAGCGCCCCGCTCACGCGCCGGCACTGAATGTGTGCATTCAGGTGCAGCTCGTCAACGAAGGCGGTAAGGGCGGCATTCCCCCAGATGAAGTCCCGGCACTTGCGCGGTCGCTGCGGGATTTGCCTAAGCTGCGCTTGCGAGGATTGATGTGCATTCCTCCGGCGTACGACCGCTTCGAAGAACAATACGCGACCTTTATGCGCCTGCGCGGGCTGGCGGAGCAGCTACAGGCGGAAGGGATGCCACTCGATACACTATCCATGGGCATGTCGGGTGATCTGGGGGCGGCCATCGCTGCGGGAGCGACGATCGTGCGCATTGGCACGGCACTGTTCGGCGAGCGACCTCCCAAGACTTGAGAAACAAACACGTGACTATCGAACAGCATCGCTACGCCTTCATCGGCGGCGGCAACATGGCGCGCAGCCTGATCGGCGGCTTGATTGCAGGCGGCGTATCACCCACTCGGATCTGCGCGTCGGACCCCCTCGCGAGTCAACGCGACAGCCTGTCTCAAGCACTGGGTATTCGCGTCACTGCAGTGAATGGCACCGCAGTCGTCGATGCGGACGTCATCATCCTCGCGGTGAAGCCACAGGAGATGCGTGCAGTTGCTCAGGAGCTTGCGCCGACGCAGATCGATCGCAAACCGCTCGTCATCTCGGTGGCCGCCGGTATTCGCGCAGCTGATCTCTCTCGTTGGCTCGGGGGTACAGCCGTCGTCAGAACCATGCCGAATAGACCTGCACTGTATGGCCAGGGCGCAACAGGCATGTTTGCAACTGGGGGTGTGACGGCCCAACAGCGGGAGTTGGCCGGTGCAGTGATGTCGGCGGTTGGCGTCAGTGTGTGGGTGGAGCAGGAATCGCAGCTGGACATCGTCACTGCGGTATCGGGCAGCGGACCCGCCTATTTCTTCTTGGTGATGGAGATGCTCGAGCAGGCGGGTCGCGATCTCGGGCTTCCAGAGCAGACGAGTCGCGAGCTTGCGATCGCCACCGCCTGGGGCTCTGCCTACATGGCTCAGCACGATCGCTCGACGACAGCGACCGTGTTACGCGAGCAGGTCACGTCCAAGGGCGGCACGACCGAGGCGGCCTTGAGGCATCTGGAAGCCCATCAAGTGCGTGCTATCTTCGCGGGCGCCATCAAGGCCGCGGCGGATCGATCAGCGGAAATGGCGGCGTTGTTCGGGGACTGATCACAACGAGAATCTGCGTCAATGGATGCCATCATCTTCCTCGTCCGCACCTTGTTACAGGTGCTGCTCATCACCGTGTTCCTGTTGCGCGTACTACTCCCGTTGGTTCGTGCCGATACGCGCAACCAGCTGACCCAAGCCGTGTACCGTCTGACGAATCCTTTGGTGTTGCCGCTGCGCAAAGTCATCCCACCGGTCGGCAAGTTCGATCTGGCTTCCCTGGTTGCGCTCATCCTCGTGCAGGCAGCCACCGTCTACATTCTGTGGTTGCTCAGCACGTTCCAGATCGGGTTCTCGCTCGGCTTCTTCGTGAAAACGGTGTTCATGAGCCTGTTGGGCACCGTGATTCGCTTCTATATCTTCGCGATCTTCTTGTATGCGCTCTTGAGCCTCATCGCTCCCGGCGTGTACAGCCCCGCAAGCTCACTGCTCACCAGCATCTGCGAGCCGCTGATGCGTCCCGTACGACGGACGATCCCGCCTATCGGGGGCTTCGATCTGTCGGCCTTGTTCGTGATCATCGGTCTGCAGGCGTTGCATATTGCCATCTTCGGACTCTGAGTCCTTTTGGCGCCGCGAGAAGCGCGGACTCGTGCTCGAGTTGCACGTTCAGCCGGGCGCGCGGCGCGATGAGATCGTCGGCGCTCACGGCGAGCGCCTGAAACTCAAGCTTGCATCCCCAGCTGTGGACGGCAAGGCGAATCGACATCTGATGAAATGGCTGGCAACCCTCTTCGATGTGCCAACTGGGCAAGTGCAACTGCTTCGAGGGACCACCGGCCGCATGAAAACCGTGTTGATCGAAGGCGCGACCGAGCTGCCGCCGGCGCTCACGAGATCACCAGGGTGAAGTATTTGCCGCGCTGTCGCGGCGCGGCGCTTCCTCTATAGTTCGAGCCACTTCCGCCGATTCGGCCACTACGGAGCGAGTCCATGCGCACAACAATACGAACGGTAGGCCTTGCGATTGCTGCCTTTTCCCTCTTACTTAGCGGCCTTAGCGGCTGCGGCGAACGCGGTCCCAACTCGGCGCCGGCGACCGCACAGCCAAGCGAGGAAAGTTTCAAGGATTTCCAGAACTACGAAATACATTACAACGCGGTCCGCACCGACACTTTGACCGCGGACGTGGCCAAATCCTATGGCATTCAACGTGCAGCCAATCGCGTGATGCTCACCGTGACGGTGCTGCGCAAGACGGGCGATCGCCAGCCCAGAGTTCCGATCGAAGCACAAGTCGCTGTCGACGCGTACAACCTCAACGGACAATTGAAGGGCTTGGAGGTGCGACGCGTCAGTGAGGGCGAAGCGATCTACTACATCGGCGAGGCCACGATCAGCGGAAGTGAGATCCTCGTGTTCGACATCAAGGTCACTCCAACCGGCGAACAAGCTCCTCTCGAAGTGAAATTCAAGCGCGAGTTTTTCTCCAATTGATGATCCAACATGCTCGCGGTACTGGAAAAACAGGCTCGTCGCACGGTGTAGTGCATTGCGAGCCTGAAAAAATAATGGTTCGCGCAGCTTAATCATCCGAAAGTCTTGTGTTATTTTCGCGCGCGTCTTCAATGCGGGCGCGACCCGTCAACTCATACCTTGGGAGATTCACGAGATGGCAAAGAAGAATGCAGCGCCGACGAAATCGGAGATCCTGGCGCAGATTTCCAAAGACACCGGCATGGCGAAGAAACAAGTCAGTGACGTGTTCGAGTCGCTGAATGGCATCGTGAAGAAGAGCCTGAAGGGCTCTGGCTTGTTCACGCTGCCGGGTCTGTTGAAGATGAAGGTGGTGAAGAAGCCCGCCACCAAGGCACGCGAAGGCGTAAATCCTTTCACGGGCGAGAAGATGATGTTCAAGGCCAAGCCGGCGAGCAAGAAAGTGCGTATTGCCGCGCTGAAGAGCCTGAAAGAGATGGTGAACTGATCTGCGTGCCGGGCGCACGTCTTGCTGCCGCCCGAGCATTCGAACCGGAGTCGCCGCCCGCGGGCACTCCGGTATCGGTCAGACGAATCCGGCGCGTGATCCCCTAGTCCGCCGCGGCCATCGTCCGATGGCCACTATTGCGCCCCAATCGCCGCGCGCACCTGCTCTCGCAAACGCAGCAATTCGCGGTCCGGCACATGTAACAAGCCGGCGACCCGCCGAACGAGTTGCTCCTCGTGCTTGTCCAGACGCTCGTCCGCGAAGCTGAGGCGCCACAGCATTTCGATCACACTCGCCTTCTCGGCCGGCGTCAGGTCCTGATTGAGCCGGTGAGTGAACTCGTGCAGGGACACGGCCTGCTGCGCGCGTGCAGTGGCCTGTTCGACGAGCGCGTGCACGGCTTGCTCATCCAGACCGAACCGCGATGCGAGCAGCCGCCTGGCCATCGCAACCTCCTCCGCAGCGCTACTGAAATCGGCATGCGTGAGCTCGATCAAAAGCGTGGCCGTGAGCAACGGAATGGGCTCCAGCCGCGACAGCGTGCCGGCTACCCCGCTGTTACCGAAGGTGGCCTCGAACATCTTCTTCAGGTTGGCAATCATGCGAGCCTCGACTCGGCAATCCAGTTCAGCAGGTGCTGCCGCAACTCGGTCAGGCGCGCATGAAAGAAGTGGTCGGCGCCTGCCAAGACGATCAACCGTGGGGCTTGCGGGAGGTTCTGTACCCACGAGCGGGTCGCATCCACCGGCACGAGATCGTCCTGATCGCCCTGTAGGATCAACCACGGACATCTGGGCAGTAAAGCCTCCGTGCCGGCGATTCGATCCACAGCGGGCGCAACCGTGACGAGCACCTCGGCTTGCTCTAGCACCGCGGCCCGGATCGCAACGGCACCGCCGAAGGAAAAGCCACCGAGCCAGAGTGCGCGTTGCGGAAATCGTGCGCGCATCCAATGAATCGCTGCGCGCGCATCCTCCGTCTCGCCTACGCCGTCAGCAAATTGACCCGCACTGGCTTCGACGCCGCGAAAGTTGAAACGCAGCGCCGGCATGCCCACTTCCAACAAGGCGCGCGCAACCGTGTACACGACCTTGTTGTTCATGGTGCCGCCGTAGAGCGGATGCGGATGACAGACCACGGCAAAGGCACGACCCGTGTCGTTCGCAGGGACTTCCAACAGTGCTTCCAGCGGACCGGCGGGACCGGCAATGGTTTCCTGGCTTCGACGCGCGCTCATGCTCGGGACAGATATCTGAGTTGTGAATTGAACAGTGTAAGGATGTGGACTACCGCATTCGCAATGGCTTATATCTCACGGCTGACGCGTCATACCTCAGCAACGTATGCCCTTGTCCGTCATCGAGCGCGAAGCGCTCGTCTGCGCGAAAAACTATCATCCGCTGCCGGTGGTGCTGGTGCGCGGTGCGGGCGCTTACGTCTGGGATACGGACGGACGACGCTATCTCGACATGATGAGCGCCTACTCGGCGGTGAGTCATGGACACTGTCATCCGCAGTTGGTCGCCGCACTGACCGAACAGGCCCAGCGGTTGAGCATCGTCTCGCGAGCCTTCCACAGCGTACATCTGGGCGCGTTCCTCGAACGCTTGTGCGCCATGACGCGCATGGACATGGCCTTACCCATGAACACGGGTGCGGAGGCAGTCGAAACGGCCCTCAAAGCAGCCCGCAAATGGGCTTACACCGTCAAAGGAGTTGTTGAAGATCAAGCCGAGATCATCGCGTGCGAGGGTAACTTCCATGGGCGCACGCTGGGGGCGCTGGCGCTGTCGACCGAGGCACCGTATCGCGCGGGCTTCGGTCCCTTCATGCCGGGTGTGCGCATCGTCCCCTTTGGTGACGTTGCTGCACTGGAACAAGCGATGACGGCGAACACTGCCGCCTTCATCGTCGAGCCCATTCAGGGCGAAGCGGGTATCCGCGTGCCACCGGAAGGTTATCTCCGCGCGTGTGCGGACGTGTGCCGCAAGCATCGCGTGTTGCTCATCGCCGATGAGATTCAAAGCGGCCTCGGCCGCACGGGCCGCTTGCTGGCGTGCGACCACGATGGCGTTCGGCCCGACGGCCTCATCCTTGGCAAGGCACTGGGTGGCGGTTTGCTGCCCGTCTCCATGTTTCTGGCCCATCGCGAGCTGATGGACGTATTCAAACCGGGTGATCACGGCAGCACGTTCGGCGGCAATCCACTCGCTGCAGCGGTGGGCCTCGCTGCTTTGCAAGTACTGGAAGATGAGCGCTTGAGCGAGCGCAGCGCTAGCCTCGGCACGCAACTGCTGCAACGACTCCACACGCTGAGCAGCCCGTTGATCCGCGAGATCCGCGGGCGAGGCCTGTGGATCGGAGTCGACTTCGACCCGCGGCACGTCAGCGCGCGCGAAGTCGCCGAAGCGCTGCTCGCCCGGGGCCTTCTCACCAAGGAAACTCACGAGACTGTCATTCGTCTCGCGCCACCCCTCGTGATCGAGGAAGCGGACCTGCAGTGGGCATGCGATCAACTGATCGAAGTGGTCAGGGTGTTGGAGCGGCGGCCGGCAGCGTGATCGCTACGTTGTAACCAGCACCGGCCGCGCCCATTGAGTCGGTCTCACCCTTCATTCGCGCAACCAGCTTGCGGATGACGTGCAAATGGAATTGCTCCCCTCTGCCTGCGCTCGAGTCCGACGCTGCCGCGAGCGGGCGCGTATCGCTGAACTGCAACAGCACCCGAGATTCCAGCGGATGGATCGAAATCGCGAGCTGGCCGTCGACGCCGGCATGATCGATGGCATCGGTCGTCAGACACAACGCAATCATCCGTAAGTGATGCGGACGCCCGCGCACGAACGCCGTCGCGGGTGCATCGAGCTGCATCCGCACGCCAGCCACGGCCGCATCGCTGTTGAGGAATCGCGTGACCTCCCGAAGGAGCGCTGCCAGGTCCAGCGGCTGTTCGTTCACGTTCTCGGGCGCGACCCGTTCGATGGCCCGCTCCAATGCAATCTCCTGCGCTGCAGAGGCTTGCCGCACGATCTGCAGATAGCGCTGGGCCTTGTCCACGGGAAACGGCGTCATGGCGACGACGCGGTTGATTGCCTCGAGGCCGGCGTGCAACGGCTGCAGGCCATTTCTGATCTCGTGCAGCAGCGCGCGTCGACAGCGCAGCAGCACCTGCGTGTGCAGTGCCTGTTCGAGAAGTGCCTCCTCCACCGAGCTCTCTTCGGGCGCGCTCATCGCGGAGAGGCCGGTGGCAGGCCTTCGATCAGCCCGCGTATCTCGTCCAGCTCGATGGGCTTAACGAGATGATGATCGATGCCAGCATCACGTGAACGCTCGCGGTCACTTTCCTGCCCCCAGCCCGTGAGCGCCACGACGATCGGGCGGCGCGGCAGATCCAACGCGCGGATGCGACGGGTGGCCTCGATGCCATCGAGGTTCGGCATGCCGATGTCCATGAAGATGAAGTCCGGCGCGAACGTTTGCGCCGCCTCGACGGCCTGCAGCCCATCATGCACGGCCTGCACCTCATGCCCTAGCAGCTCGAGCAGCATGGCAAGAGACATCGCGGCATCCGTGTTGTCGTCTGCGACCAGCACGCGGCGCGCGCTGGCCGCAGCCTCGCGGTCCGATGTGTTCATCTCTGCAGCGTCCGATACAGCGGTATTCGATGGCAACCACACCAAGAAGGTACTCCCGAGATTGGGACCTGCGCTACGCGCGGGGACATAACCATCGTGCATTTCCACCAGGTTCATTGGAGTTGGACGTAGACC
Source organism: Steroidobacteraceae bacterium (assembly GCA_040513115.1). Taxonomy (GTDB): domain Bacteria; phylum Pseudomonadota; class Gammaproteobacteria; order Steroidobacterales; family Steroidobacteraceae; genus DATELY01. The sequence goes on from JBEVDW010000540.1 coordinate 10,923, forward strand.
TGGGCGTAATTGCCACTAATGTCCGGAACGCAATCTCAGTTCCCTTCAGCGAGCTCGATAGCGCAAGCCGAAGCCGTACTCGAAAGCCTGTGCACTATGCGCGGCCACTGGCCCTCGTGGCCACACCAGCGGAAGGCGGCCACGGAAGTCATGGGCGCGAGAACCGTCGGCGCGCGTGAACAGTACGTCGGCAATCCCACCGCCCTCGCCGCCCGGCAGCCATGCGACCACGAACGCGTCGGACGCTTTGAGCTCCTCTTCGATCCACAACGGCCGTCCGGTCAGCAGGACAGCGACGACGGGAATGCGCTGCGCGCGCAGCTTACGCAGCAGGGCGAGATCGCGTTTGCTGCCGGGTTGATACTCCAGCGTCTTCACGTCGCCGAAGAATTCAGCATACGGTCCCTCGCCGAAGACGACGATCGCCACGTCCGGTCGCTCGCTGAAATCGCCCATCGGGCTGAGCGATGTCGCGCCTCCCGCAGCGGCGACCGCAGCACGGATGCCGTCGTAGATCGATTGCGCGTTGGGGAAGTGACTATTGTTCAGATCACGGCCCTGCCATGTCAGGCTCCAGCCGCCGCATTGCTTGGGTATGTTGTCTGCGCCGTCACCGGCGACCAACACGCGCTGCTTCGGTCGCAACGGCAGCAGGCCGTCTGCGTTCTTGAGCAGCACGAGCGACTCCCGCACGGCTTGGCGCGCGCTGGCTCGATGCTCTGGCGCGCCCAATCGATTCCATTCGCCTGCGAGTGGGCGGCTCGAAGGCTTGCCCGCATCGAATAGTCCGGCGCGCAGCTTCAGCCGCAGCACGCGCCGAACCGCTTCATCGAGGCGCGTCATCGGAATGACGCCGCTGCGAACCTGGTCCAGCGTGTTGGCGTGGAAGGCGCGCCACTCGTCGGCCGCCATCACGAGGTCGACGCCTGCATTGATGGCAGCGGCACAGCTGCCCTTGTGGCAGCCGGGCAGTTGCTCGTGTCCGTTCCAATCACCGACGACCACGCCATCGAAGTGCCATCGTTTACGCAGCACATCACTCAGCAATCCTTCATGGCCGTGCAGCTTCCGGCCCTGCCAGCTCGATAGTGAAGCCATGATCGTCTGCACACCGGCTTCGAGCGCAATGGGATAAGCCGCCGCGTGCACATCGCGCAGCTCACGCTCGTCTTCGACGTTGTCACCCTGGTCGCGACCGTCGCGCGTGCCGCCGTCACCAACGAAGTGCTTGGCGGAAGCGATCACGTGCGGACCGCGCAAGAAGTCCTTCGTGCCCGGTTGGCCTTGCAAGCCGAGCACCATTTCGCGTGTGTACTGGCGGACGATGTCGGGACGATCCGCATACGCTTCATACGTGCGTCCCCAGCGCGGGTCCTGCACGACGGAGAGCGTCGGCGCAAAGCTCCAGTCGTGCCCCGTGACGCGGACTTCGTTGGCAGTGATCCGCGCGATCTTGCGAATCAGCTCGGGATCCCGTGCGGCGCCGAGCCCGATGTTGTGCGGGAACAGCGTGGCGCCCTTCACGTAGCTGTGACCATGCACAGCGTCCATTCCCCAGAGCACGGGGATGGCCTGCTTACCGCCGCTCGTATCCATCGACGCTGCGTAGTAGTCGTCCGCCGCCACGAGCCACGCTTGCGGCGGCACCGGATCGTTCTTCACCGCACTCAAATTGCCGCCGGTGAGAATCGCGCCGAGGTGGTACTGCCGGACATCATCGACAGACGCGTTGTTGGTGTTGGCGATGATGATCTGCCCGACTTTCTCTTCGACCGTGAGTTGCGCGAGTAGCGAGTCGATGCGGGATTCGAGTGCCGCATCGTGCAGATTGGGTGGATGGACTTCGGGCCAGAGGTCGGGGTGGATGGTGGAAGGCGGTTCGGCGTGCGCTGCGCTCGTCAAAAGAGCTGCCGCCAGAGTTCCCCGGAGAACGCGCTTCACACCAACACGCGCTCGATCCCGCCGCTGTTCGCGCGCTGCACGTACTGCGGCAACCAGTTCTCGCCGAGCACGTGCTTCGCGATCTCCACGACGATGTAATCCGCATCGAGATTCGCATCATCGTTGTAGCGCTTGAGGCCCTGCAGGCAGGAAGGGCAGGACGTCAGCACCTTCACATCGCCTTTGAAGCCGTCCGCGCGCACCTTGTCCGCTCCGATACGGATCTCGTGTTCCTTGCGAAAGCGCACTTGCGTCGCGATGTCGGGTCGCGAGACCGCGAACGTGCCCGATTCGCCGCAGCAGCGATCATTCTTGTCGATGTGACCGTTCACCTTCTCGTTCATGAGCGTGTTCACGACCTTCATCGGGTCGTAGCTCTTCATCGGCGAATGACATGGGTCGTGATACATGTAGCGCACGCCCGTGACACCTTCGAGCCTGACGCCGCGTTCCATCAAGTACTCGTGGATGTCGACGATGCGACAACCCGGGAAGATTTCTTCGAATTCATAATGCTGCAACTGATCGAAGCATGTGCCGCAGCTCACGACCACAGTCTTGATATCGAGGTAATTGAGCGTGTTCGCGACGCGATGAAACAGCACGCGATTGTCGGTGATCATCTTCTCCGCTTTATCCGACTGTCCGGCGCCACGTTGCGGATAGCCACAGCACAAATAGCCCGGAGGCAACACAGTCTGCACTCCTACGTGCCACAGCATCGCCTGCGTGGCGAGTCCGACTTGCGAGAACAAGCGCTCCGATCCGCAGCCCGGAAAGTAAAACACCGCTTCGCTGTCGCCCGTCGTCGCTTTCGGATCGCGGATGATCGGCACGTAGCGTGAGTCTTCGATATCCAGCAACGCACGTGCCGTGCGTTTCGGCAGACCGCCCGGCATCTTCTTGTTGATGAAGTGCACCACCTGTTCTTTGACTGGCGCTTTGCCGGTGGTAGCGGGAGGCCGCTTCGTCTGTACCGAAGCGATCGCGCCGAGCGCACGATTACCCATGCGTTGCGCTTTGAATCCCCAATCGAGCATCACCTTGCGCGTGAGCTTGATGGTCTCCGGGTTCGTCGCATTCAAGAAGAACATCGAAGCTGCCGTGCCGGCGTTGAAGCGCTTCTTGCCCATGCGCCGCAGCAGATCCTTCATCGCCATGGACACGTCGCCGAAGTCGATGTCCACCGGACAGGGTTTCTCGCATCGATGACACACGGTGCAGTGGTCGGCCACATCCGAGAACTCATCCCAGTGCCGAATCGACACCCCGCGACGGGTTTGCTCTTCGTACAGGAACGCTTCGATCAAGAGCGACGTCGCGAGAATCTTGTTGCGGGGTGAGTAGAGCAAGTTCGCACGCGGCACATGCGTCGTGCAGACCGGCTTGCACTTGCCACAGCGCAGACAATCCTTGATTGCGTCGGAAATCGAATTGATGTCCGACTGCTGCATGATGAGCGACTCGTGGCCCATCAAGTTGAAGCTGGGTGTATACGCATAACGCAGATCACCGCCCGGCAGCAGCTTGCCCTTGTTGAAACGGCCTTCGGGATCGACGCGCTCCTTGTATTGCCGGAAGTCGAGCGTTTCCGCATCCGTCAGGAACTCGAGCTTGGTAATGCCGATGCCATGCTCGCCGGAAATCACGCCGTTCAAGTCGCGCGCGATCTGCATGATGCGCGCGACGGCACGGTTGGCCTCCTGCAGCATCTCGTAGTCGTCCGAGTTCACCGGGATATTGGTATGCACGTTGCCGTCGCCGGCGTGCATGTGCAGGGCTACCCAGACGCGCGAGCGCAGAATGCGCTTGTGAATGGCCTCGGCGTGCGTGAGCGTGGGCACGAACGCTGCGCCCATGAACAAGCGCCGCAGGTGCGCACGGATCTCAGACTTCCAGGAGGCGCGGATCGAACGATCCTGCACGACATCGAAGACACGCACGTTCGGCTCGCGTTCGATGCGCCTTTCAAAGTCGCCTCGCACCGGCTCATAGCCAAGACGTGACAAGCGCGGCAATGCATCGCGCAGCGGCATATCGAGATGCTGCGCCAGGAACGTCCAGCGCTCCCGGGTCGCCGCGATGATCTCCTGCGCCTGAATCTGACGCTCGCCAATCACTTCCGCGCGATCGAGGCGCACGGTTTCGGGATCGTCCGTCTTCGCCAGCTCGATCTCGCCAGCAAAGTACTCGGACAGTACATCGAGGAATGCGAGCTTGTTCTTGAACGACAGCTCGACGTTGATGCGCTCGATGGCGTCGGTGTACTCGCCCATGCGCTGGAGCGGGATCACCACGTCTTCGTTGATCTTGAACGCGTTCGTGTGTTTGGCGATCGCGGCGGTGCGCGAGCGATCCGCCCAGAATTTCTTGCGTGCATCGGCGTTCACAGCCGTGAAGCCCTCACCTGCCCGCCCGTTGGCGAGCCGCACGACTTCCGAGGCTGCACGCGCGACCGCGCCTTCATCGTCACCGACGATATCCCCGATCAACACCATCTTCGGCAGCGAGCCGCGACGTGACTTCGTCGCGTAACCGACCGCGCGCAGATAACGTTCATCCAGGTGCTCGAGACCGGCGAGTTGCACGCCGCTCGTACGTGCCTGGCCATCGAGGTAGTCCTTGATCTCGACGATCGAGGGGATCGCGTGTCGCGCCTGGCCGAAAAATTCCAGGCATACGGTGCGCGTATGCCCAGGCATTTTGTGTAGCACCCAGCGTGCGGCCGTCACGATGCCGTCGCAGCCTTCTTTCTGCACGCCCGGCAGACCACCGAGGAATTTATCGGTGACGTCCTTGCCCAGCAGCTCCTTGCGGAAGCTTCGCCCTTCGATCGCCAGCCGCTCTTGCCGCAGCACACGAGCGCGCTCCGGTGCATCGCGTCCGTCCTTCCACACCAATTGGAAGTCCGCACGTTCGACTTCGTGGATCTTGCCGCGGTTGTGCGCGAGACGCGTGACCTCCAGCCAGTTGCCGTCCGGATCGACCATGCGCCACCACGCCAGATTGTCGACCGCGGTGCCCCACAACACGGCTTTCTTGCCGCCCGCATTCATGGCGACGTTGCCGCCGATCCAGGAGGCATCCGCGGATGTCGGATCGACGGCAAAGACGAAGCCCGCGTGTTCAGCGGCATCGGCAACACGCCGCGTCACCACACCGGCTTCCGAGAAGATTGTCGGCACGCTGCCTTCCACACCCGGCAGACTCGACAACTCGGCGGCGCTCAGCTGTTCGAGCTTTTCCGTGTTGATGACGGCCGCTCGGGTCGTCAACGGCACCGCGCCGCCGGTGTAGCCCGTACCGCCGCCGCGTGGAATCACGGTCAAGCCCAATTCCACGCAGTCGCGCACCAGACCCGGAATTTCGTCCTCCGCATCCGGGCTCAGCACCAGGAACGGGTATTCGACACGCCAGTCGGTGGCATCCGTAACGTGCGACACGCGTGCATACGCATCGAAGCGCAGGTTGTCTGCGCGCGTATGACGCAGCAGCAAGCGACGAGCGCGCTTGCGCACCGAGATCATCTCTTCGAAGTCGAACGCAAAGGCGTCCACCGCCTTGCGCGCGGCTGCAAGCAGCAAGCCGACTTTCCGATCGCGCTCTGCATCCTCCGCATCCCGGCGCTTCTCGATCTCGTGCAGACGGTGGTTCAGCGCGTCCACCAACATGCGCCGGCGTTTGGGGTTGTCGATCAGGTCATCCTGCAGATACGGATTGCGCTGTACGACCCAGATGTCGCCCAGGACCTCGTACAACATGCGCGCCGAGCGACCCGTGCGCCGTTCCGTGCGCAACGCATGCAGCACCTGCCACATCGGCTCGCCCAACAGGCGCACCACGATCTCTCGATCCGAGAAGGAGGTGTAGTTGTAGGGAATCTCACGCAGACGCGCGGGCGGCTCAGGAATGACCGCGTGCTCGGGCTCGATGGGTTCCAGCGGCAGGGACAGGTTCATCAATGGGTCCGGGAAAAGGTGGACGGCGATTGTAGAGCAAGAAGGCGCTGGGCTATTGGGGTTGGGGCGGTAGACGTTAGGCGTTAGGCGTTAGGATCATCACCTTGCCTTCTGAGTTCTGTCTCCTAACCCAATGCCCAATAGCCCAGTGCCTTCCTCCCCTTAAAAATGAAAACCGAACTCAACGCCCTGGAAGCCCGCGTTATTGGCTGCCTGATCGAGAAGGCCATCACGACGCCCGATCAATACCCCTTGTCGCTCAACGCCCTGGTCAACGCGTGCAATCAGAAATCCAATCGCGACCCCGTATTGGATCTCAATGAAAACACCGTGCAGCAGATCATCGACGGCCTGACCCGCAAGCATCTGGTCATCGAGAAATCGGGCTTCGGCAGTCGCGTGCCGAAGTACCAGCATCGCTTCTGTAATACCGGCTTCGGGTCCTACGAATTCTCGCCGCAGCAGACCGCCATTCTCTGTGAGCTGCTATTGCGCGGCCCGCAAACGCCCGGGGAGTTGCGCACGCGCGCGAGTCGCATGGCGCCGATCGAGGATGTCGGGCAAGTAGAGTCCGCGCTCAATGAGCTGGTGCAACGGGAAGATGGCCCATTCGTCGTGCGCTTGGCGCGCGAGCCGGGCCGACGCGAAGCGCGCTATGCGCATCTGTTGAGTGGCGACGTCGATACGGGCCCGGTGGAGGTGGCAGCCGCACACGATCACGAGCCCGCCCCGGCCGGCACCGAGCGCATCACCAAGCTGGAAGAGCTCGTCGCGGAGCTGCGCCGTGAGCTCGATGAGCTGAAGGCACGCCTGGGATCGTAAGACCTCCATGCGAGCCACGCTTGCATCCACGTGGCCCCTGCTCCTCGGTATGGGCATTCTGATGCTGGGCGCCGGCCTGCAAGGCACGTTGATCGGTGTGCGAGCAACGCTGGAGCAGTTTCCGACGTTCGCCACCGGTCTGGTCATGGCGAGTTACTACGTGGGCTACTCCGGCGGCTCGATGGCGGCGCCCACGCTCGTGCACCGGGTCGGTCACATTCGCGTATTCGCTGCACTCAGCGCCATCGCTTGCGCAACGATCCTGTTGCAAGGCGCGTGGATCAACGCGTTCGTCTGGGCGCTCTTGCGCGTCGCTTCCGGCTTCTGCTTCGCCGGCATCTACGTCGTCGCCGAGAGCTGGCTGAACGAGCGAGTCTCCAACGAGAACCGCGGCAGTCTCCTCGCAATCTACATGCTGGTCTTGTATGGCGGTTTGGGCATCGGACAGTTTCTATTGAATCTGTCGGATCCGGGGGGACCGTACCTGTTCATGCTGATCGCCGGGCTGATCTCGGTGGCTCTCGTGCCCATGGCCCTGAGCGCCACGCATGCGCCCGAGATCACGGTGCCGACGAAACTGCCGATCCGCGAGCTCTATCGCATCTCACCGCTCGGTACGGTGGCAGTGGCGATATCGGGGATGGTGTCTGCAACGATGTTCGGTCTGGGTCCCGTGTACGCGGGTCTACTTGGCATGCAGCCGTCTGCAATCGCCGGCTTCATGGCGGCAAGCATCTTCGCCGCGACACTGACGCAATGGCCCGTGGGACGGCTGTCCGATCGCATCGACCGGCGGTCGGTGCTGGTGATGGTGTGCGCGCTCAGCTCGTCGATCGCTCTTGCGGCCGCGTTCTTTCCGGATCAGCGTGCGAGCTACCTGACCGCGTTCTTCGCCGTGTTCGGCGGCCTTGCGCTCACGCTGTATTCGCTGGCGTGCTCGAACCTCAACGATCACCTGCGAGCAGCGCAACGCGTGTCGGCCAGCAGCTCCATCATCCTGGTCAATGGGGCGGGCGCCATCGTCGGCCCCATTGCCGTCGCGGCGTTCATGGAGCCGTTCGGTCCGAACGCTTACTTCGTTGGCCTGGGTGTCCTGACGGCCTTCCTGGCCTGCTTCGGGCTGTGGCGCAAAGGCAAGCGCCCACCGGTGCCGGCGGAGCAGAAGACGCGATTCATCACCGCGCAGCCGCAATCGGTGCCGGGGCAGATGTTGAGTGGAGTGAGCGGGAAAAGCCGGTGACGGACTTGCCGACCAACCCCACTTCAGAAATGGGGACATTCCTCATTTCCAAAGCGAAATGAGGAATGTCCCCTTTAGCCCTTTAGCTCAGTACCTCCACAGCACCCCGAACGACGGCACGATCGGCAACCACTCATCGGTCTCGTGCCGCAGAACTTCTGTGCCATCACGAGTCACGACGCTGTACTCGGAACAACATGGGTTGGCGCGTGACAACGCATTGCTTGCTTCGATGAACACGTCGAGGTGGCCGCGGGGTAGCGACAACGTACGGGTGAGACGGAAATCCACCGCGTTGTAAGCGCCAAGGCGTTCGGTGTTACGCGGGCCCAGCACAGCGAGTCCGTTTTCGAAACGCACGGCCGTCGTCGGCCAACCGCTGTGATACGTATTGGTGAGCGCAAAGTCCCAAGGTCCGCGCGACCAGCGCAGGCCTGCCGTGATGGAGTGGCGCTGATCCCAGCTGCGCGGCACGTCCTGGCCATCGATGCGATCCTCGGCACGCGCCCACGCGTAGCCCAACCACGCGCTCCACCCGCGCACTTCGCGCAGGTTGAGCAGCACTTCCACACCGCGGACACGGGCACTGTCGGGATCGACACGCACACGGTCGAACTCCGCCTCAGGCAACAGCACGAGGGCATCGAGCGCGTTCTCGAACCGCGGGTTCGGACCGTCGTAATCCTTCTGATAGGCCTCGATGCGCAGATCGATGCGATCGTCGAACGTGTGCTCGAAGCTCAGGATGGCGTGCTCGGCGCGTTGCGTGGGATAGAAGTCCTCGACGCCGTCCTCCACTTGCAGCTCGTTGATCGTCTGCGCCTGGTAGAAGCGGCCCCAGCTTGCGCGCCAGCGAGTGCGCGGGCTGAGCTCGAAGAGCACGTTCAGACGCGGGCTCCATTGCTCCGCATCGCCGGAGTGATCGTAGGTTTGAGTCTCCACACGGAGGCCGGCTTCCACTGTCCAGCGCGGCGCGACATGCCACCGCGTGTCCCAGTACCCCATGGATTCGAAGCCTTCCGGATCGAGGCTCGATCGACGCGAGGTCTGAGTCGCCGGATAGCCGGGAAACGGATAGTCCGCGGCGAACTGCACGTTCGAACGGTAGGTGTAATCGCCGTCGAGGCTGCGCACTTCAGCGCCGAACCGATGTTCGAAGCGGCCGGCCGGGGCAAAGCGATGATCGAGTCGGAGGCCGACCAGCTCGAATTGACGCGAGTCATGGATCAGCGCCGTGCGTCGTCCGGGGTCCGAGATCTCGCCGTCGCGTTCGTTACTGACGCGTGTATAGGAGCCGATCAGCTGTGTCGTGCCCCAACGGGGCCACTGGTGAGTGAGCGTGAGCCAGCCGTAGTAGTTGTAGTAGTCGGCACGGGCCTGTTCGCGCTCAGAAGACGCTTTGGCGGTGATGCGATCTTCGGAGGCCAGCGTATGAAAGCTGAGCGTCGTGTCGGCGGTGAGCTCGTAGTCGAGCCGGATGAAGGCATCCGCATAGTTCGGCTTGCCGAAGTCTTCCTCGCTCAAGCTTGCAAGCTCGCCCAGGTTGCTACGCCGAGCCGCAATCAATGCATGGCCGCGCTCATCGTCGAATGCAGTCGACAGCAATCCGTTGACGTGAAACAAGCTCAGCCCGAGCTCGACATAACGCGGCTCGGACGGGTGGACGCTGTGCGCATCGATGATGGCGCTCATGCGTTCGCCGTATTGCACCGGGAATCCGCCCGAGTAGACATCCAACTGAGCCAGGGCACGTGAGTCGAGCAGGCTGACTGGATTCAGGAAGTTCTTCAGGTGAAAGGGTTCATACAGACGCAGGCCATCGAGCACGATGGCCGTCTCACCCGGTTCGCCGCCGCGAATCGCCGCCAGGCTCGAAAACCCATTGCTCGAAGCACCCGGCAAGCGCTGCACGGCCCGCAGTGTTTCGTCGCCGAGGCGCGGGAGAGCGTTCAACTGATCGTGCGTGAGGAATGTATGCGAGGCGGCGTTCGGGCGCGCAGCGGCCAACGTGTAACGACTTGCGTGCACGACGACTTCTTCGAGCGACGCATCGAGTGTCGTCGGCGGCTGCACCGCAGTCCGTGCCGTCGGCGCACGGGTCTGCTTCGACGCGATGACTGCGTAAACCTTGGGCGCCACTTCGGACAACGCCAGATCATGCTGTGCCAGCACTTCGCGCGCGAGTGCGAGCCCAGTACGTGCGGCGGGCTCGCGTACGACTCGCAAATCGTCCGGCACGAGTTGCGAGTTGTAGATGAAGTTGAAGCCTTGCGACTGCAGCGATTGCAGGACTGCGCCTAGCGTTTGACCCTCGAGCTTAGCGTCGCCGGCCGCGAGTGCGTGCGGGAGCGCGCAGCAGAACACGGAAAGGAACAGCCAAACGAGGCGATTGCAACTGTGGCGCCGGCAGCTCAATGGATGATCGCGACGAATGCGGGGACGCCATAGTAAGTAACTCCGGCACACCCTGCCACGCGGGCCAGAGCCGCGCGCGGAACGCGAAGACGTACAAGCTGGTAGCGATCAGCCACGTGAGCAAAGCACTGCACAAGTCATGGGAGATGAAATGCGCACCGCGGGATTGCTGCGCGATGCCAAAGATCAAGCCCACGCTCACGCCGACACCGAGCGCCACGAGCGCCCTGCGAGGATTGCGCTCGCGTAACAGGAAATAACCGCTGCACAACACATAGCCGGACGCGGCGTGAGCGGCGGGGAAGCAGGCTCCTGGATGCGCGGTGGGGAACTGCCTTGCCAACCAGGGCACGTAGGGAAGCCGGCCACCGAAGAGCTTCAAATCCCATGGACACGGAACGTGCAGCAGCACTTTCAACAAGCCCACCGCGCCTACACCCAACAGGCATGCGAGTGCGAAGTAGGCGCTGGGCCGACGCCACTGCGGCGGTGCTCCATGGTAGGTCGCAGCCCAGATGACGACAGCCGCCAGGAAGATGCCGCGCACGAACCATCGACCGCCAATGTGCAGCAGCTCGTTCGTCCACCAGCTGTCGGCGCCGACCCAACGCGAAGCCAGGGGATCGAAGAACACGGCCTGGGCGATGCGCACGTCCGCTCGCGTGATCTCGATGAGGGCTAACGCGACGATGAAGATCGCAAGCGGCACTCGCATGTACGACCACCAGAGACGGCTGGCACTCAGCGGGTGTGAAGACAAGGCATTTCCTCAGGTCCAAGACCCGTGGCAGCGCGGTGCCGGCCGGGTCACTGTGCAGGCGGCGTCCCGATGGTGTTGGGCGCGGACTTGAACGTGATGCCGATGGCATCGTTGCGGGTCTGCGCCTGGGCCAGGCGCGTGGTGGACAGCACGGCTTGCAGCGCGACGTCGGGTGGAAGCGCACCGATTGACCCGTGCAAGACCAGTGTGCGAGCTGCATCCGCCGCTTGCGGAGTCATGTAAACGAGCTCGCGGCCCGTCTCGCGCGACACCCACCGCAGAAACTCTGCGAGCGGCACACCTTCGATCGCGTATTCCGGCGCGACCTGCAATGCCCATTGCCAGGCAGGATCCTGCAGCGAGAGTGGTCTGCGCTCGATGCTCGAGTCCGTGACACGCAACTGCTCGCCCGCGTGGGCGAAGTTCTCGCCCGTGGCGCTGCGCAGCCGCACGCTGCCTTCACGCACGTTTATCTCGAGCATGCGGCCATGGCTGCGGACTTCGAACTGGGTACCTACGTGGCTCACCGAGCCGAGCGGCGTCTCGACTGAGAGCCTCGCGTTGGTCGCGAGAGCGGGATCTGCGTCGACGTACACAGCGCCCGTAGAAAGCGAAACCTTGCGGGCACTCGCGAACTCGACCAGTGAGCTGGCATCGAGTCGCACGTGGATGCCAGCGCTTTGGGTCAACGCCGCGCGCCCATCGATGCTCGTTCGCAAGACTTGGCCCGCCTTGATGGGCTGACCGACGGACAGCGTGTGCCATGCGCCACCGCCTTCATCGCTCGCTTCCAGCGTGCCCATCACGCGAGCGACCGTTGCTACGGGGCCGCGATTGCCAGTGACCACGAAGAGCGCGAAGGTCACGATCACGGCAATGAGACCACTCGCTGCCAAGCCGTAAGCAAAGAAGCGTTGCCGTCGCTGCCGGGCTCCGACCAGCGCACGCCACTCGGCGTGCACGTTTTGGCGCACCTGCTCCATCGCTTCTGCAGGCACATCGGCGCGTGGACCGAGGGCACCGAGCAGACTCTCGATGGCCTCGTCTTCGCTTGCGACTTTGTCGTCGGGTTCGTGCGTCATGACGAAGAACTACCAATACGAATCGCTGCCAACACATCCACGGCACTGGCGCCCAACACTGTATCCAAGGCATCCCGGAATGCGGCCCGGGCGCGCGCCAGAACCGACTGCGCGGCAATGTGGCCGATGCCGAGACGAGCGCCGATCTCCTCTACCGTTTGTCCCTCCACGTACTTCCACTCGAGCACATCGCCGTAACGAGCCGGCAGGCTATCGAGGACAGATTGCACCAGACGCCGGGTCTCACTGCTGCTGTAACGATTGAGTGGTTCGTCCTCCGCGGGTGCTTGAATGGCTTCGAAGGCGGCACGCATCTCGGCGCTGTCTTCCAACAGCACTACGCGCGAGGAGTGCCGCTGTTGCGCGCGCACGTAGTCGACGATCTGACGACGGCAAATCTGCGCGACCCAGGTCATGAGCGCCGCATCTCCACGATAGCCATTCAGATTGCGCATGGCCTTGATCAAGGTGGCTTGCACGACTTCTTTCGCCGCTTCGGCGTCGCTGTTCAGTCGCGGCAGGGCAAAGCGATACAGTCGTGGAAAGTAGGTTTCGAAGAAATCCGTGAACGCACGCTCGCTCCCCGCAAGCATGTCGCGCACCAAGGCCTGTTCGCTCGTCACCGCTGTCTTCATGTCGCCGCCGTACCCCTTTTGACGCGCGCCCCAGGCGGAACCAATCGCCGGCATGTGGCGCACCTCGCTCGTCCGGTGAGCGCGGGAATGAAATGGCGCTGAGCTAGCGCCGCCCGACGTACTCAACGTAGAACAACTCGCACGCGCCCGCACCCGAATCCGTACGGGTCAAAGAGGTGTTCCAGTGATACCCGTCCGGCCGCGACGCATTCACCAGAAACCCGCGCAAATGCACGATGTGCCCGGGGCGGACGCGCAACAGCATGTCTTTGACGTCACTGGTCGCGGGAATCAGGTGCATGTTCGCAGCCGATACCAGTGCCGTCTGCAAGTCGATGGCCTGCTCATCGGGATAGATGGTGAAGAAGCGACCGCCCTGAGTGACACGAAAGTGAGCCAGCACGGCGCTGTCGGACATCGGCCCCCAGCCCACGGCGAAGTCGATGGGCGACAGTCTGGCGCCGCCGTCGGTCCGATAGCGCTCGACCGACAGCACGCGGGCTTCGATTTCATAGCGCGCCTGGGGCTGGAGCTCGAAATCCCCGGCGGCAATCCGGGCCGCTTCGATAGGGAATTGCAGTGGCGCATCGGGTGCCAGCACGCCGGGCTCACGCTCGATCGCACCGCCGGACATCATTCCGAAGATGCCGGCGACCACGAGTCCCAGCGCAATGACGAGCTTGAAGGTATCCGTGCGCAAGCGGGCTGGCTTATTGGATGTTCGAGTTCACGCCCACAGGATCCCGCGGCTCACGGACGCGCGCCGTGAGCCACTCCACCCCTTCTGGCCAGCCTGCCAGCCGACCAGTCGACCGCTCTATATTAAGGATTAAGGCAACTGAATCTTGCCGCCGCCCCGACCGGGCGGCATGCCTCCGCCCCCCAGACCCGGTAGTCCGCCCTGAGGCACGACCAATTGCGATGCCTGTTGCCGGCGCATCTCCTGGATCTGCTGCACGGTGCGCTCGATCGCTTCGGCGGCCGCCTTGCCGAACCCGGCGACCGCCTGGTCCAGGGTCTCCCCCTCGATTTCAAAGTTGATGGGGACCGGCCCCATGTTCGTCATGATCTCGGCCTGTCCGATAAATAAGGTGGGCCGCTTGGAGTCCTTCTCGCCTGTGGCAGTGACAGGGGTGAGCCGGCGCAGCGCTCCCACTTTGCGGTCCGTGAACATTTCCTCGAGGTACATTCCGGACGCGTCCATGTCCGGTTCGCGTTGCTCGCTCATGATCCAGCCTCGTCAGCAATGAAGGCGGGCAGTACACCAGCGAAAAGGACCCCGTTCAAGCACTTATGGCAAGCCCAGCCAAGCTTCAGAACGAAAGGGTTCTTCGTGGTTCCCGGCACGGCGCTACAATCGAACCCATCCCCTCCCAGCCTCTCTGTGCAGCCATGCAGCAACCGGACAATCCCTTCAGCGAAGCCTTCGGCAAGGCCGTCGATCTGGGCAATCGCATTGCCGACACCGACGACAAAGCCGATCTGTGGGACATCGCCGATGGTCTGTTGGCGGGGGCGATTCAGTACTGGCTGTACTCGCGCCAGCCTTGCAACGACCCGCAGTGCGAAGACTGCGCGCCGATCAGCACGGCCCAAGGGCGTCTGAGCGAGCTCAAGAAGCTGGTGGAGCAGTTCGCCAGCGAAAGTGAGTACTACCACTCGCCCACGGACCATAACGTGGGACGCGCTTAACGTCCTCGCGCCGAGCCCCTTGACCTGCGCATATCTCGATCCCGGCGGCGGCCTCAGCATCAGTGACCAGCTTCTGTAAAGCCGACACCGCTCTCGCAGGTCTTTGATCTCACTCCTTCTTTTGCTTCGGCGCGCGCACGCAGGCTCGCTCTGTGATGTGGTTCACACCGAGCGCCAAGCCGTCGTTCCCACACTGACTCCCGCCGAGCCCAAGCTCGTACCACGGGAGTGACCGATGGGATTGTTGCGAAACATCAAGCTGCGTCGTCGGGCTTATGAGTGCGCTTACAACTCCTTCCGCTTCGCCTCGCGCCTTCGCGGCGACCTGAGCGAGTTCGCCCCTTCGCTGCACGACACCTTGCAGAGCGTGGCGGACGAGCTGGCGTCGCTCGCCCGCGATTCGTGCCCGAGTGCGAGCGAGCGGAGGCACCTGATCGACGGGCTCGAGGCTGCTTTGCGTGCGAATGGGCTATCCGACGAAGCACAGGTCTACATCGTTTCGCAGCTCGCTCCCCGGATCATGGCAGGCGAGCCGATCAGCGCGAGCGGACAAACCTGGGAACGCATTGCGGTCTGAAATAGAGAAACCGCTAGCTCCATTCCCGGTCAGGGACATGCAAAATGAGAACTGCGTCGCACCCTTCCACCAACCGGGCTACGCTGCTTGACGATTCACGGACGGCGAGCGAAGAATCCTGACGTGATCAAGGCAAACCCGCCGAAAGGCGGGGACGCAAAACTTCCGGTCTACGGGTTTGATTCCTAGGACAGCGGGGTTGCCACGAGTCGCTGCGAGCGACGACTTCTAGATCCGCACCGAGCACTCCATCTTCTGGCTCGGCAACAACCATCAGCGGATCAGATCGTGTGAACCCAATGGCGCGAACGCGACGCGCCTCGCCCCTGGTCCCGAACACCGCAAGCTGCGCTGCCGTCACGGCTGTGTAGTGATTCTGACGTTCGGGGAAGAGCAACGTGGAACAGAGCACTCGGAAGCTGCCCGCAACGGCGGCGGAATCGCCTGATGCCGCACTCGTGGCGACTGGCAACGGTTCCGCGCTGTATGTGATCAATCTCTGTGCCTCGATGGCACCGATCGCCAACAGCGACAAGCCGCTCGCAGGCTTCGAGCACTATCGCGTCTATCAGGTATCCCGCAAGGAAGACGGCCGCATTCGCTATCGCCTGCGTCTGGGCTTCTTCAGCGATGAAGCGGAAGCTGAGACGGCTCTTGCCTGTATCCGCGAACAGTATCCAACCGCGTTCGCCACCTCCTTGTGCGACGAAGATCAGCGGCACACACGAATCTTCGCGAGTCACCCGCGACCGGCTGCGGTCAACGCGGCTCCAACTGCTACGCCTGTTGCAAAGCCAGCCGCTCAACGGCCACAGCCTGAGCCGATGAAACCAGCGACCGCGCCGCCGGCTGCCGCAACACCAGCGACGCCACCGCAGAAGCCTGCCGTCGCAATCGCCAAGTCAGCACCAATTGCAGCTGCGAAGCCGGCATCGTCCGCATCGGATACGCAGCGCCTCCCGGCGTTGAAGACGGACAAGCCTCTGCAGATCGAAGTCGAATGGGAGCCAGCGGTGACGAAAGATGCACCGATGGTCACGGCCGACCCAACGCCTGCAGCTCGCAAGGAGCCCGTCGCAGAGACGCCTTCGATCAAGCCAGCTCCCATTTCCAAGTCGGTTGCACCTTCGTCACCCCCAGCCGCTGAGCTCACGCTCGCGAGCGAACCGGTAGCAAAGCAACCGCCTGCGGCACCTCACGCATCCGCGAACGAGCCGTTCCATGTCGGCAAGGGCATCAGCATTCCGGCATCGGCCTTGTCCCTGGAAGCGGAACCCGTAGCACCACCCAAAGCGGCGATGCCCGAACCCGCAGCTAGCACGCCGGCTACGCAACCATCGAAAGCAACACAGTCGACTCCGCCGAAGCCGGCGACGCGACCTCAGACACCCGCGGTGAAGAACCAAGCACCGGCCACACCAAAACCGCCCGCTGCCAAGAGCGCGCCCCCGAAGGGGGCGTCCACACCGGCGTTGCCGAAGCCGCCAGCCGTTGTTAACGATGATGCACCGCTGCCCGACTTCGACAGCACGCAAACCATACGAGCGCTGACGGCGGCAGAACTGGATGATGAGAATCAGCCCAAGTGGTTTGCGGTGCAGCTTGTCGTGTCGGATCAGCCCATCAACCTCGACACGATGCCGCACCTCGACATCTTCTCCGCATATCGCTTGTACTCGATAGCGACAGCCGGCAGCGGAAAGATCCTTCACCACATGCGGATCGGGTTCTTCAAGGAAGCGGTGTCGGCCGAGGCCGTCTGCGGCTATCTGAAAACCTTCTTCGCGAATCCGACCGTCCTGCGCGTCAGCGTGGCCGAGCAAACGCGCTTCGCCGAGCCGCCGCCGAAGGCAGCGGGTGCCGAACCGAGAGCAAAGGTCATCGACATCGCTGCCGCACGTGATCGCACACCCGCGCGCGAAGTTCCGGTGGTCACGATGGAAGTGACGCCCAATCCATCCGCGAGCGGTCGCTACCCCAAACCCAACACCAGCGCGAGCGGCGTGCACAGGCAGCCGCCTGTCGCCAAGACGGCGGCCAAATCGGCAGCCGCGGCGCGCACCGCGCCGAAGAAGACCAAGTCCACATCGGCCAGCGGCAAGCACAAGACCTTGCAGGAAGCGTTGCTCGCCGAGGCGCGCGAGGTGCAGCTCTCGGAAAGCGCCATTCGTCGACTGCCGAAGAACAGCTCGCTGTTCTCAAAACTGTTCGGCAAGAAGTAAGCGGCGGCTGACCGCTTTGCGATGGCAGCCGGGTTAGGCAAACTCGAGGCTGATCCAATCGACGAGATGCCCCCGCATGAGCTTCAAGACGGCCGACCTGTGTGATGAATTCGCCGCTGAGATCGCGGTGTGCGACCCGATCTTCCGCGATCTCGGTGGACGCAACCAATTCGCCGGCCGCATCGCGACCATCAAGTGTTTCGAAGACAACTCGCTCGTCCGCCAGCTCGTGAGCGAACGCGGTGAGGGCCGAGCGCTCGTCATCGATGCGGGCGGCTCGTTGCGGCGTGCGGTTCTGGGGGACTTGCTCGCACAGCAGGCCGTCGACAATGGCTGGTCAGGTGTTCTCGTCTACGGCTGCATTCGCGACTCGGCCGACATCGGTCGCATGGCATTGGGGGTGAAGGCGCTCGCCACGCACCCGATGAAAACCGACAAACGCGGCGAAGGCCAAAGAGACATCGCAGTGCGATTCGCAGGCGTGGTCTTCCGGCCGAACGAGTGGCTCTACGCGGATGAGGACGGCGTCATCGTCGCGCCGCGCTCGCTGCTATGAGCAACTCCTGCGTCCGTTTGCCCTGAGCCTGTGGAAGAGCCTCTTAGGAGGTGGTTCGACAAGCCCACCACGAACGGAAAGCTAGTCGCTTCCTAGAAGCCGATGACTACACCCAGTTGCGCGCTGTGTTGCGCAAAGATGTCCCCGTGAGACCTCAGCGCGCAGGTGGCTGCGCCACCAGCCGATGCACAGAACAGGTTGGAATCGCTGCCGAGCACGGTCAGATAGCTGCGCCACTCGGCACGTACACCGATGCGGTCACTGATGGGTACGCGGATGCCTGCCCCGATGGTGAAGGCGAACTTCGTCGCACTGTCCAGGCCGTTGAGATCGGGATCCAAGTGCGCTGCGCCAATCGTCATGCCGAAATACGGGATCACTCGCTCTGCGTCCGCCCAGGCCACTGTGCCGCCGATCTGTAGATACTGGATATCCATGTCGATCGGCGCAGTGTCGCCCTCCGACTCCGTGCTGAAGCTGGCATAGATGAGCTCGTAGTAACGCGAGACTTCCTGTTCCAAGTCCAGGACCAGGCCCCAACCGCCGGTATCGTCGACATCACGCTTGTCACCGGCCGAGTTTTCGAATTTGTCACCGGTCGCATAACTACCGAACGGTGTTACTTGAAAGGGCCGTTCTTCTGCTGCAGTGGCGCTCATCGAGGCCGACGCAGCAATCAGGCTGACACTCAGGGCAGCGGCTCGTCTCCAAACAGCGACTGCAGGCTTCGAGCGAGCCTGGAAGTTGCAACTATCCGCATTGCCGAGTGACTGATGTGCTATCACCATCGGGATCCTCCATCTACTTCAGCGCGTTCAGCGTCTGGTCTGGTTCGAGACTGTAAAACACGTGCCCCACAACGGATCGAGAGCCAGCGCGCTGCGCACTACGGTAGATCGTACGTTACCATTTTCGGTGTTTGATTCTCGCCCATCCTTGGAATCTCCCTGCACATGAAGTACTCGAGCATCATCGTAGCGGCCGTGTTCGCTGCCATGACCTTTGGTTTATGGGCATCTATCAATCGACCGAAAGTCGAACCCGAATGGCCGGCACGCATCCGTGGTTTCGCGTTCTCGCCGTATCAGGCCAATCAAAGCCCTGACGATGGCGAATTTCCTACGCCGGAACAGATCGATCGCGATCTGACGCTGCTCGCCGGCAAGACCACGGCCATCCGCACCTATTCGAGTCTGAACTCGCTGCGCGAAGTGCCGCGGCTCGCGGCCAAGCACAAGATCAAGGTCGCGGTGGGCGCATGGGTGAACGACGACAAGAAGACCAACATCGAGGAGATCCGCAGCGCCATCGAGCTGGCGAACACGCAGGACAATGTCATCCGCGTGATCATCGGCAACGAGGCGGTGTGGCGTAAGGACGTGACGCTCGACCAGATGATCGAGTATCTCGACTACGCGCGCGAGCGCTCGAAGGAACCCGTGAGCACGGCAGAGCAGTGGCACGTGTGGCTGGATCATCCCGAGTTGGCCGACCACGTCGATTACATCGCCGTGCACATGCTGCCGTTCTGGGAAGGCGTCGATGTCAAAGACGCGGTGCCCTTCATCGTCGACAAGATGCAGCGCCTGGAAGCGAAGTTTCCCAACAAGCGCGTGATCATGACCGAGGTCGGCTGGCCTTCCGATGGACGCACGCGTGAGTACGCGGTCGCGTCGGCCAGTAACGAAGCGCTATTCCTGCGCCGCTTCCTCGATACCGCACGGACGGAGGGCTACATCTATTACCTGATGGAAGCCTTCGACCAACCGTGGAAGGCCAGTGGCGAAGGCTCAGTCGGTTCCTACTGGGGCGTTTACGACGTCGATCGCAATCCGAAGTTCGCATTCAGCGAGCCCATCGTGCGAATTCCCGAATGGCAAACGCTGGCGACGATTTCGATTGCCGTGGCAGCGTTCATGCTGTGGATCTTCTATCTGCACTCGCGGACGTTGGGCGCGAAGGGACACACGTTCCTCGCGATCGTGGTGTATGCAGTCGCCACCGTTGCGGTGTGGATCATCTACGACTACTCGCAGAAGTACCTGACCATTCCGACGCTGATTGTCGGCAGCATCTTGATACTGGGCATGCTGGGTCTGATCGCCGTGCTCCTGGCGGAGGCGCACGAATGGGCCGAAGCGCATTGGGTCACCGCGCGTCGGCGGGACTACAAGCCGAGACCGTTCGAGCTCGATGCCGTGCCGAAAGTATCGGTGCACGTGCCGGCCTACAACGAGCCGCCCGACATGATGATCGAGACGCTCGATGCGCTCTCGCGCATGGACTATTCGAATTTCGAAGTCATCGTCGTGGACAACAACACCAAGGACGAAGCTGTGTGGAAGCCGGTGCAGGAGCACTGCGAGAAGCTGGGTGAACGCTTCCGCTTCTTCCACGTGAATCCGCTCGCCGGTTTCAAGGCGGGCGCGCTGAACTACGCATTGCGTAACACGGCCAGCGACGCACAGGTCATCGCCGTGATCGACAGCGACTACCGTGTCGACCCTTCCTGGCTCAAAGACCTCGTCCCTGGATTCCAGGATGCGAAGGTCGCCATCATGCAGGCGCCGCAGGACTATCGGGATGATGACGAGAATGCGTTCAAGGCGATGTGCTACGCGGAATATCGTGGCTTCTTCCAGATCGGCATGATCACCCGGAATGAACGTAATGCGATCATTCAGCACGGCACGATGACTCTGGTGCGTCGGGCGGCTCTGGAAGAAGTCGGCGGTTGGGCCGAGTGGTGCATCACCGAAGACGCCGAGCTGGGCTTGCGCATGTTCGAGCGCGGCTACGAAGCGACCTATCTGCCGCGCAGCTACGGCAAGGGCCTGATGCCCGACACGTTCATCGACTTCAAGAAGCAGCGCTTCCGTTGGGCGTACGGCGCGATGCAGATCCTGCGCTCGCACGGGAAGCAATTGTTCTCGCGGCACGACAGCACCCTCACGCGCGGCCAACGCTATCACTTCATTGCAGGCTGGCTGCCGTGGTTGGCGGACGGCGTGAACCTCTTGTTCAACGTAGCCGCATTGGGCTGGTCAGTGGCGATGATGATCGCGCCGGATCGCATCGATCCGCCGTTGCTGATGTTCTCGGTGCTGCCGCTGTCCCTGTTCGCGTTCAAGCTGATCAAGCTCGTCCACCTGTATCAATCGCGCGTCGGCGCGAACATTCGACAGACGTTCTCGGCAGCGATTGCCGGTCTTGCGCTCTCGCACACGATCGGCCTGGCCGTCGTCAAGGGCATGCTGACTAACAACGAGCCGTTCTTCCGCACACCGAAGCGCGCTCAGCCGCATGCGTTCCTGCATGCGCTAGCCAACGCGAAGCAGGAGACGGTTCTCTTCCTCGCTCTGGTGGCGGGCGCGTGGGGCCTTACGTTTGTACCCGAAGAGTTGCGCAATCCGGATCTGTCGGTGTGGATCGCGGTGCTATTGATTCAATCGCTTGGCTATCTCGCGGCGCTGCTGGTGTCGATGGCAAGTGCGTTCCCATTGCCGGCGAGCCTGCTGGGACGGCGGCCGCGGGCCACAACACCCGCGGCAACGGTGCAGCAGGATCACGGCTGATCGGGCGGCCAGTTGGCCTACTGGTCAGCTGGGCCAACTGGCCAGAAGCCCTCTGGCCAACAAACCAGCTAGCCAGTTGACCAGTCGGCCATTTCCCCGGCCCCCCACCTGTCCTGAAGGGCAATTGCCCCCTTGTCCCCCCGGGACTACGATCGACTCGCAATCAAGGCGCAGCCTTGCCCCTAAGCCACCAGGACGGGGCTCTGGGGAAGGGAACGGCTGCGAACACTGGCAGCTTCTGCTTGCATGGGATGGCGACCGGTCGCTGACGTCACGCGAGTACCGTCATGAAAATTCTCATCGTCGATGACCATCCGCTCTTCCGGGCGGGCTTTCAAACAGTGTTGCAACAGAGCGCTCTCGATGCCGACGTGCTCAGCGTGGCGTCGCTGCGCGAGGCTCTGGTCACATTGGCCAGGGACAGCGATATCGGGTTGGTGCTCTTGGACGTTCACCTGCGCGGCGACGATGGCTTCAACGCGCTGCGGGTCATTGGCGAGCGCTTCCCGACGACAGCGTGCATGCTCATCTCGGGCGACGAGCAGGAAGGGCTTGCGGCGCGCGCAGTCGCCGCCGGTGCTTCAGGCTTCATCCCGAAATCCTTTACGGCCGACGAGATGGTCGCAGCGATCCAGCGTGTCCTTGCAGGTGAAGTCTTCGTTCCGGTCACCGCTCAAGCACGCACGAGCCATGCGAACGCATTGACTCTGCGCCAGCTCGAGGTGGTCAACATGCTAGGCCGCGGCTTCAGCAACAAGGAGATTGCGCGTCAGCTCGACGTCGCCGAACGCACGGTCAAGGCGCACATGAGCGCCGTGTTCGAAGCGTTGAACGTACGCAATCGCACTCAAGCCGTGCTCGCGGCACAACAGCGCGGCTTCCTCCCAGCAACAACAACGGGCTACGCAGCTAGCGCGCGATAAAGGAAACACATGGATGTCGCACTCGGCCTGGCGATGCTGGCCTTGCTCGCCGGCCTGGGCGTTTGGCATGTCTACAGCGTTCGTTCCGCTACCCGTCTGCGTTACGAGCACGAGCGGCTTGTAGAAGAACTGCGCAAGCAAAATGCAGACGCCGAGCGTGCGCGGCTCTCGGCCGAAGAAGCGAGCCGCTCGAAGTCGCGCTTCTTCGCGGCCGCCAACCACGACCTGCGACAACCGCTGCACTCTTTAGGCCTGTTCGCGACGGCGTTGCGCAATCACGTGGACGACGCCCAAGCCATCTACCTGACCGATCAAATCCTGCAGTGCTCCGAATCGTTGGAAGAGCTGTTCGACAACCTGCTCGACATCTCCAAGCTCGACGCGGGCCAGGTGTCGGTGCGCCGCGAGCTGTTCGCTGCCGATACGCTGCTCGAACGCGTGCAAACGGCCTTCGCACAATCGGCACGAGACAAGGATCTGTCCTTGCGTGTGCGACGCTCACGGCTGCAGCTCGATTCCGATTGCACCTTGGTGCTGCGGATCGTGTCGAATCTCGTCGCCAATGCCATTCGCTATACCGATCGCGGCGGGGTGCTCGTCGCCTGCAGACAGCGCGGCGGCGAAGCCTGGATCGAGGTATGGGATACGGGCTGCGGCATTCCCCCCGATCAACAGGACCGCGTATTCGAAGAGTTCTATCAGCTGCAGAATCCGGAAAGAGATCGCCGGCGGGGATTGGGCCTGGGACTTGCGACGGTGCGTCGCCTGGCGACGCTGCTCGATCATCCGATCGAGCTGCGCTCGGAAGTAGGCCGGGGTACCCGCTTTCGGTTGCGCGTACCGCTGGCAGCAGCACAAGGCATGCAGATTGCAGCGACCCTCGAGCAGAAAGTACCCAACCTGCTGCGTGGCAAGACCATCCTCGTCATCGACGACGAGGCGTCGGTCAGGCTGGGCATGCAGAGCCTGCTCGAAAGTTGGGGCTGCCATTGCGTCGTCGGTGGCGACGCCACGGAAGCTCTACGCAACAGCAACGGCCAGGCACCCGATTTCATCCTCGCGGACCTGCGATTGCGCGGTGAAGACAGCGGCATCGATGCCATCGGCTCTCTACGCGCCGCATTGGGTCGCAACATTCCTGCCGTGTTGATCTCGGGCGATACCGCAGCCGAGCAACTGCGCAAGGTCAGCGCCGCCGGCTTTACGCTCATGCACAAGCCACTGAAAGCCGTCCGTCTGCGCGCGTTGTTGAATCATGAGTTCGCGCGACGCGAAGACATGCGCAAAGCGCAGTAAAGACATTCGTCAGCCAGACTTGCCGGACGACCGCGCTCTCAGGAACTTCCGCCGCATCAGATCGATGTAGTGCGACTCGGAGCGTTCCCGTCGCGCGACGAGCCACGGCTCGATATCTGAAGTGGCGACATAGCGCAATCGATCCGTGCCATCGGTCGCAGCGTCGAAGATCACGCGCGCGACATCTTCGGCGCGCGCCACACTTGCGTCGCGCATGGTCGAAAAAACTTCCGCAGTCGCGGAGACGAAGGGCGCGTAAGCCTGCGAAGGCGAATGCTGTGCGATGCCATCAGCAGCTCTCGCACTGAAACCGGTTCCGGTCATGCTGCCGGCCTCGATGATCTTGACGACGATGTTCTGCGACAGCAGCTCGTATGACAGCGATTCGGAAAACCCCTCGAGCGCGAATTTGCTGGCGGTGTATGCAGACACCATGGGCAATGCGAACACACCGCCGCCCGAGCTGACGTTGACGATCACGCCTGATTGCTGTTTGCGCATCTGCGGCAGCGCGGCGCGGGTCACGTCCATCATGCCGAACACGTTGACTGCGAATTGCTCGAGAATCTTCGCCCGCGGGATGGACTCGAACACGCCGTAGAGACCGAATCCGGCATTGTTGATGAGCACATCGATCGTGCCGAATCGATCGAGCGTAGTCGTAATGGCCTGCTCGATGCTCGCGAGATCCTGTACGTCGAGCCGCGTGATGAGCACGTTCTCGCGTTGATCTCCCTGCGACAACGTGTCCCTCATCGTCGCAACGACATTCCAACCCTTGCTCGCGAAGAACTCGCTGGTGGCTTTACCAAGCCCCTGCGAAGCACCCGTGACGAGAACGGTCTTGGTCATCTCGAGCACCTCAGCCGGCAGGACCCCATCGGGCGAAGAAATCAGGCCGCGGACATTCCTCCATTCACGCTGATCGCCTGACCCGTCAGCCGAGCGGCATCCGGGCTGGCAAGAAACACGATCAAGGCGGCGACATCGCGAGGTGTCGAGAACCCCAACGCCGACTTGCGCGCAGCTTCTGCAAACACACGCGCCGTGAACTGATCCGCCATGGCGAGATCATAGAGCGGTGTATCGGTGACCAACGCCGGTGTTACGACATTCACGCGAATGCCGAAACGCTTGGCCTCCATCGCGAGCGTGCGCGAGTACATCACGATGGCAGCCATTCCAGCGCCAAGAATCGTTCCACCGGGAGTCGCTGTTTTCGCTGAGTCAGACGCCACGTTGATGATGGCGCCACCGCGTTGCTCCTGCATGTACGGCAACACGCAGCGCCCCATGTGAAATGGCGCGAGCACCGTCTGCGTGATCAGGCGCGAAATGTCTGCCACCGGAATCTTGTACAGCGGCTGAGCGGGATTCGAACCGTGAGTCGAGTTCACGAGAACGTCGAGACCCCCCATCAACTTGTGTGCTTTCGCGACGGCTTCCTCGGCACTGGTCGCATTGCCGGCATCGGCACAGATGTACTCCACCTGTGCCTTGGGTGCGCATTCGAGCACGCGTTTGCGTGCCGCATCGCCGCGCTCTGAATTGCGCCCCATGATGGCAATTCGTTTCACACCGGACTCTGCGAATCGGATCGCACTTGCAAGACCGATTCCCGACGTGCCGCCCGACACGAGCACGGCGCTTTCGTCGAGTTTGCGGACGATGTTGGTCGGTGCGTTTTCCACTCTCATGTCCTCCGTCGTGCAGCAAGACGCTTTCGAATCTGCGTGCATTGACACGCCACGGCTGCATTTAGAACGATCGATACATTTCTGCTTGCGCGCCGATAGTACGACTTATAATCTTCCTCCAGCAACGGCGATTCGCGCCTTACAACTGCTGCAAATGCAGTGTCACAGCAGCACACCACGGGGACCGCAAGCATGATCAAAGCCGGCGGCAAGTTCACCAAAGTCGCGGTTGCCAATGGCATCGCAACACTCACGCTGTCGCGGCCCGAGCGCATGAATGCGTTGC
This sequence comes from Steroidobacteraceae bacterium, assembly GCA_040513115.1. Taxonomy (GTDB): domain Bacteria; phylum Pseudomonadota; class Gammaproteobacteria; order Steroidobacterales; family Steroidobacteraceae; genus DATELY01. The sequence continues at coordinate 36,601 of JBEVDW010000540.1, forward strand.
ATCCTGCAGCTCACTATGAGCTCTCGGCAATCTTCGATGAGCTACCGACTCATCCAGAAGTACGTGTCGTCGTGATCGCTGCCGAGGGCAAAGCGTTCTGTGCGGGCTATGACCTCAAGGCACGACTTGAAGACAAAGTGACCGATCTGCCGGCAACGGGTTTTGCAGGCATCACGATGCGCGATGACTATCCGCTCCCGCTGATCGCTGCAGTGAACGGGATTGCATTCGGGGGCGGCTTCGAGATCGCGCTATCGAGCGACTTGATCATCGCCGCCGAGGAAGCGGTCTTCGCGTTGCCCGAAGCGAAGATCGGCTGGGCGGCAGTCACGGGTGGCATTCAACGCCTGCCTCGCGCCATCGGCATCAAGCGCGCACTCGGAATCATTCTCACGGGACGCAACGTGACCGCCGCGGAAGCGCTGAACCTTGGATTCGTCAATGAAGTCGTGCCGCAGAATGAACTGCGTGCTACTGCAATGCGCTGGGCGCAACAGATTGCGGAGTGCGCGCCGCTTGCGACCCGCTGCAACAAGCAGGTCGCCTACGCGAGCATGGACAAAGAGAACTTCGCCGCGATGATGGATCTCGATTCGTATTCGACAGTGAATCCCATGCTCAACAGCGAAGATGCCATCGAGGGCACGACGGCCTTTGTCGAGCGGCGCAAGCCGGTGTGGAAGGGCCGCTGAGTTACGCGGGTCAGATCAACGACTTCAGTACGGCCGAATCGTACGCACTGAGCTCATCGAACGCGCCACGCTGAATCTTTACGGGCCAGCTCGGGTCCACGAGCAGTGCGCGTCCGAGTGCAACGAGATCGAAATCCCCGCGCTCGAGCATCACGAGTAATCGATCGACACGCGTCATGCGGCATGACGCGCCCGCCAGCAGACTCGACACGAATTCACCGTCGAGACCCACGGAACCCACCGTGATCGCGGGCAATCCGAAGAGCTTCTTCACCCAGCCCGCGAGATTCAAGTCGGAGCCAGGAAACTCCGGCTCCCAGAAGCGCCGCTGCGAACAATGAAATGCGTCGACGCCGGCGGCAACCACAGGTGCCAACAACTGTTCGAGCTCTTTAGGTGTCGAGGCCATCTTCGCGCTGTAGTCCTGTTGCTTGAACTGAGAGATGCGCAAGATGATCGGAAAATCCTTGCGTACGACTCGGCGGCACGCCTGTACGAGTTCCGCCGCAAAGCGGCCCCGTCGCGCGGCATCGCCCCCGTAGCGATCGATGCGGCGATTGGTCGGTGCCCAGAAGAATTGATCGACCAGATAGCCGTGAGCGCCGTGGATCTCCGCACCGTCGAACCCCAGGCGCTCGCTGCTTGCTGCCGCAGTCGCGAAGGCCTCGATCACCTGCTCGATCTCGCGCTCGGTCATCTCCCGTGCCGCCTGCTCGGTCGGGCTGATCATGCCGGACGGGCTTACGGCGACGGCACGGTTGTCGGAGGGTTCATGAAGATTGTCGACTGCAGGTCGACGCACGAGACCCACGTGCCACAGTTGCGGCACGATCTTTCCGCCCGCAGCGTGAACCTCGCGCACGACATGGGACCAGCCCGCCAATGCGGCTTCGCCATGGAAGTGTGGCACGTTGGGATCGTTGCAGGCGGCAGCGTGCGGTACAGCAGTGCCTTCCGTGACGATGAGTCCGACACCGCCCGCTGCACGGCGCCCGTAATAGGCCGCAACGTTGGGGCCGGGTATCCCCCCCGGTGAGAAACAGCGCGTCATTGGCGCCATCACGAGTCGATTGCGCAGCGTCATCGAGCCCAACTGAAACGGTCGGAACAGAGATGCTTCGGCAGACGCCGTGACATCACCCTCCGACGCGGCGTCGACCTGCGCGCTCAAACCACCACCTTGCGCTCGATCAGTGTGGCGGTGGTGCTCGAATCGAAGCCGAGGGACGCTAGAACTTCCTTACTGTGTTGACACACTGCCGGTGCAGCACGGTCAACACTCGTAGGCGTGCGTGAGAGCCGCACGAGCACACCAACGGCTTTCACGCTACCGAAGTCGCGGTATCCCGTGTCCGAAGTGACACCGCTCGCCAACAGATCGCGATCACGCAACGCGGGCAGTCTGCCATCGCGTACGCATTCCTCCGTCCACACGCCCGCCGCCTCCAATGCAGCCGCAACTTCTGCGAGCGGTCGTTTGCGAATCGCCGCCGCAATCAGCTCGTACTCCGTGTCATCCCAAGCGGCACGAGGCCGTGACAGCTGCGCGCTGATACCAAGCACTTCGCCCAGATGGCGAGCTGCTTTCTCGTCGCGTGCAGCGATTGCGATCCAACCATCGCTCGCTTCGTACATGGCTTCGGAGGGATGCATGCCGGTTCGAGCTCGATTGAGCTCCGGCGCGCCCGTGAACGAACCATCGGCCCGTTGAATCAACTCGGACAGTGTGTAGATGCCGCCATTCACCAATGCCGCACTGAGCGTTGCACCTGCACCGGTGCGCTCGCGGTGATAGAGCGCAGCCAGAAGGGCGATGGCACCAATCTGACCCGCGGTGAAATCCGCCATGAATCCGCGGTTCCACAGTGGCGCGTTGCCTTGGCCACCCGCACGGTACTCGTGGCCGGTAAAAGCCTGAATGATGGGATCGAAGCCTGCCTTCAATGCACCGGGTCCTTCACTGCCGTATGCGGGGCTCTCGAGCACGATCAGATCGGGCCGTGCGCGATGCAATGTGGCTGGATCCAGACCCAACCGTGCCGACACACCGGGACGGAAGTTATTCGTCACCACGTCCGCAGACTCGATCAGCTTCGCCATCACGGGCGCGGCTTCGCGACTCTTGATATCGAGGCCCAGACACAGCTTGCCGCGATTCGATGCATTGAACGAATGGAACATCACGCGCGAAGGATCGCTCCCGGTGGCTTCGATCTTGATGACGTCCGCTCCGAAATCAGCGAGCACGGCGGAAGCCAGCGGCCCTGCCACGAAAGCACCGAAGTCCACCACTCGTACGCCTTCGAGCGGTTTGCCTCCAGCCGCTCGCTTCTTCGTCCGCGCAGCGCTGGTCGGCTGGAAGATGATGGGGTTGCCGACATAGCGCGTGCCATCGCTGGTACGACCGATCGTTCCATTCGCTTGAATCTGTGGATCGTCCCAGCATTCGCCCGGCGCCATCACCTTCTCGTTCGGAACCTTCACATCGTCGAGCGCCTTCTGCAGCTCATCGCGCTTCCACGGCTTGATATGCCGCGCGAGCAGATCGATATCGCCAAAGAAATTCTTGCGATCGCCGCTCACCTTCGGAATACCCGCATCGTCGGGCTTCACGCTCGGATCGTCGATCTTGAGCACTTTAAAGAGCTGATACTTCGATCCGACCGATCCCAGTCCAATATGGATGTAGTCGCCGTCTGCGCATTCGAAGATCAACGGGAATGGATCCTTCGGCGCCGTGAACTCAGTGAGCGGCGTGGGTCGCTCCGCTTCGCTCCAGAAGGTGATCGCGTAGAACAACGCGCCCTCGAACAACGAGGTGGAGACGACTTGTCCGAGACCGCTGCGCTCGCGTTCGAACAATGCCGCGAGCGAACCCGCGATGGCCTGCAGCACAGCGCCGTAGGTACACGCTTCGAAGCCGAATCTCAGAGGGCGATTTGTGTAGTGCTCATACGCGAGGCCAGAACGCGCTTGCACCAGCACTTCGACGGCGCGGCGATCGCGATGAGCGGCGGCAGGTGGGTAGCCGGCAATGTCCACGACGATCAGTCGCGAGTGACTGCGTGACAACTCCGCCGCTGAAACCGGCCGTTCGATGCCGGGGAAGTCTTCTCCACCGATGATGCACAGATCGGCATTTACCAAGAGCGCATCCAGCGACGCCGTCGCAGGCTGCTGCCCCTGTCGCCAGATGGAATACGCCGGATAGAGTGTCTTGCCCGGATCACCACCGTCGGGTTCCTTGCGCACGACCGTCGCGCCGAGCTCCTGCAGAAACTTGCTCACGAGTGCAGCCGGCATGCCGACACCGGCATCGACCACAGTCATTCCCTTTAGGATCTCGCCAATGGAGCTCATGTCATCCCCGTCTGTATCGTTGTGTTCAGTTATGCCGCTGCGCTCGTTCGAGTGCGTGCCGAGGTCACCAGACGCACCACCTGCAGCAAGCTCGTCTCGATCTCCATGTTCGAGCCGATCGAGCTGGCTCTCAGCAAGCGGTGCAACCGCGGCATGTGGTAGCAAGGCGCGTAGCTGATGATGTGATGATCGAGGTGGTAGTTGGAGTAGTACGGAAAGACGAACAGCCGGCCGATGGGCCCGGTCACGGTCGTCCTCGCGTGATGGCACGGGTCATTGGGATCGGACACGACTGCATGCGCTGCAAGACTCAGCAACGTGCGCATGGCCTGTTGCCACGTGGCCATCGGCAGGAGCCAGAACAACACATATAGATAGGCATGCCCTGCAGCGGCGCAGAGCGCGAGCAGAATGCCGTTGGCCAACAGCTGGCGCCCGAGCTTTTCTCCCATCCGACGCAATCGCGCACTCGCAGTCAGATCCGCAGGGCCCCAGGCATCGATGATCTGCTTGCGTCGATCGCGCAGGAATGTCACGCCGCTGAGATTCTGCAGCAAGACCAGAGCGAACTGTTGCCGCGTCATGGGATAGGGCGCGGTGATATGCAGGTCGGGATCATCCGACTGCAACGTCGTGACGTGGTGCACGAGGTGCGTACGCCGATACGCCAGGCTACACGCCAGCATCGGATACGCGCAGAACCACTGGCTGACGAACAGGTTCAACTTGCTGCCGTGAGTCAACGTGCCGTGCGCGCCCTCGTGCACGAGATAGAGCAGGCCGAGCTGACGCGAGCCGATGATCATGATCGCGAGCACGATGGTGAATGGATTCGGCCACATCGTGGCTACCACCGCGCTGAGCACCATCAACGCCCACGCATGAGCCACCATTCCCAAACCACGCAACGTCGAGCGTTTTCGCAACGCGTTCAGTTGCTCGCGAGTCACGACCGACAATGGCGGCACGACCGGTGCCGAACCGCGACGGGGAAGCACGTCGGCGCTCATGTGCCTTCTCCTGGAACTGGTTCAACCCTTCGCATAGCCACGGCCCAGCATTGCCTTCTGCAACTCCGTCGCACCGGCGTGAATGCGTTGCACGCGTGCCGCGGTGTACATGCGCGAGATCGTGGACTCGTCCATGAATCCCGTGCCGCCCCAGAACTGCAGGCAACCATCGATCACGCGCTGTTCCATTTCCGGCAACCAGATCTTGAGCATGGAGGCATCGCGAGCGGTCATCTCGCCGGCGCGATATTTGCGCACGAGCTCGTTCAGGAACGCGCGGCCGACATTGATCTCGGTTTCCATTTCCGCGAGCTTGAACTGCGTGTTCTGCATGTCCACGAGACGCTGACCGAAGATCTTGCGTTGGCGCACGTATTCCAACGTCAACGCGAACGCACCCTCGGCCGCACCCTGTGAACGGCCACAGATCTGCAGTCGATCGAGCGTAATGACCGGCTGGAACATCTTCAGTCCCTGCCCTTCCGCGCCCAGCAAGTTGGGATAGGGCACGCGCACGTTGTCGAAAAACAGCTCGGCGGTATCGCCACCGCGAAAGCTCATCGTATTGATATAACGCTTGGTGATGCCCGGCGTATCGCCAGGCACGAGAAAAATGCTGGGACCACCGGGGCCTTCATTGCTCGGGGCAAGCTTGGCGTGAACGTAGATCAGTCCGGCCTTGTTGCCGTTCGAGATGAACATCTTGGAGCCGTTGATCACGAACTCCCCGCTGTCGCGAACGGCGGTGGTGCGCATCGCGCCCGCATCGCTGCCGGAGCCCGCTTCGCTCAACGCGGTGGCTTGAATGATTTCGCCGGTGACGAAGCGCGGCAGCCATTTGCGCTTCTGCTCCTCATCGCCGTACATGAGCATGAACATCGTAGTCATGTCGGAGTTGAGGCAGGAGCCGAGCACCGCACCGGCGGGAGAACGACCCAGCTCCTCGGAGATGATCACCATGGCGAGGGGATCCGCGCCGGGTCCGCCGTATTCCTCGGGAGCGACGACACCCAGCAGGCCGGCGTTCGCGGCGTCCTTCCAAAAGCGATCGTCAGTGCCGCCTTCGAGCTCGTGCAGTCGCGGCTCGACGTCGCGCCGGAAGAAGGCCCGCACACTTTCGCGGAATAGATCCAGCTCCTCTCCGTACGCCGACTGCATCGATACAACCTCGGGGCGAGTGCACTTGTGAGATCGCCCCGAGATGCCAATCTTTCAGAGCGATCCGTGCATCTTCTGCTGTCGCGTCGCGCGGTTATTGCGCTGCGCGCCAAGGTCTTCACGAGGCTGTCCGCAGAATAGATCAGTCGATCTAAATGTCAACGCAGGCACCCGGATGTGTGTGCGCTTAGCGCAACGCAATAACCGCGGGCGTTAGGTGTTACTCGCGGAACCGTCGAGCTGTGGCGAGCATGCGCTGACGCAATGACGCGCTGCGCTGCGCTGCCGTCATGGTGGGCGTGTCAGGATGCAGATGTTCACGCAATTGTGCGAGCTTCACCTTCTTGAGTGACACCTGCGGCGGTTTCTCGGGGCGCAAGATGCGAGCACAGATCAGCCCCTTGCTGTTGCCCACGGGATCGAGCCAGTTCGGCACACCGGGATCGGTGACGGAAATGACCGCTCGCAACACACCGTCCGGATCGAGCTGACCTTGATGGCCGTTGAGCGAGCTTTGATGGACGTCGAACGCCAGGGTCTCCCAGAAGTCGTTCATCAACTGAAAGCCCCAGTAGCGGCAGGGCGTCGGCTTGAACTCCATGATCATCGCTTCGTCCGCAGCGAGATCGAAGCTGCTCTTGCCGTAATGCAGGTCGTCCATGCCGGCCGGTGACAGGAAGAATGCCAACGAGTCTTTCGGTGAGTTGTAGTAACCCGCCACGCGGCTCGCGAGATGGCGATACCACGTCGGAATCCAGCCGATGATGCGATCGACTCGCGCCCGCAGTTCCTCTGCAGAAACAGGCTCCGGGGGATACGTGGCGCCGACGCGCTCGATGACGAGATCGGCAGGCACCTCGGTCGCCCAATCGTAGTAATACTGCCGCACGTAGATCCAAGCGGCGGTCGGATCGAGCTTCACCCAGTTGCCAGGCTGCGGCGTAGCGCTCAAGACGATCTCGATGTGACCCGATGCGTCGCCCTTGAGATCCGTGAGCGTGCCGAGACTCTTGTGATTGGGTCCCGCGGGGAAATGCCCATCCATCACTTGCACTTCGAGAATGCGCGCCGAGCCTGCCGCACCGTGAATGCGGTACGTGTGCTCCGGTGAGAGGCGAGAGAAGAAGTAGACGCAATCGGGATTCGTATTCGGATGCAGGCAGGAAGGATCGAACATGCGCACGAGCTTCGGATACTTCACATCCTCATGCTCCAGCGCGGTGACGACCATGCCTTCCAGCAGACGCAGCATGTAGCGCACCGACTGCGCCTGCGTGTACGGAGTCTGGGCGAGCGCTGAGGTCTGCGTGAACGTGCCCACTTCCGCAAGCGCCGCGAGCAGCCGCGACCATTGCTCCTGGAACACGCTGGAGGAAGTGATGTGTTTGCTGACACCGTCGACCATGGCGCTCATCGGTAAACCTCCAGCGAAAATCTGTGCTCAGCAGTACTGCGCAAAGCGGCCTTTGTACTCCGCAAACGCGCGCTCCGCCTCATCCTGCGTCAGTCCGAACTCCTCCAGACTGTATTGATGTCCGCCGTGCTTGTGCTGCGGATGGCCTCGCTCCCACGCGCGCATCGCTTCCAGCACCTCGGCCGTGAGCGGGATGCCGGCGGCTTCGTAGATCTTGCGTACGACGCCTTCGGTATCGCGCACGACATCTCGATAGGAAACATCCACGAACTGTCGCTCGCGCCCCACGGTCGCTCGATCGTGCACATATGTCTGCATGCGGCTGGCACAGTAGTCCAGGCAATAGCGTCCCGCTTCCGCAGCGTCGGCCGTGTATTGGTTCGCGCGCCGTGCAGCAAGCGCAAGCGAGGCAAAAGAAGACACAGCGACCCCGGGTTCGCGATGGGGATGCACGACGACTGCGTCAGGAAAATACTTGAACAACAGCGGCAGGAAGCCCATGTGGTGCGGCGCCTTCAATACCCAGGGCGCGCCAGAGCGGCCATCCGTATGCTGCACGTACTGCAACAGCCGCTTGAACCACACGTACCAGCTCTCGAATGATTGAGCCTTCAGCCACTCATCGAACGAGGGCGCGCGATACGCCGTCGCATTGATGTTGGCGAGGAAGGCGATTTCCATGACGTACACCTCCTCGTCCGCTTCCATCGCATACATCGGATGCGCGGCGTACATATCCGGTGCATTCGTTTGCATGGCGGCGACGTAGGCCTGCGCTTCGGCAATGCGCGGATCCGGCTTTCCAGGAACCAGGGGTTGCGCCGGGACAGGTTGCAACAGACGCCACAGCGGTAACTTCTGCATGCGCGGGTCGGCTGCCAGCAGCCGCTGCAGCTTGGTCGTGCCCGAGCGCTGCAGGCCGACGACCACGATCGGCTTCGTGATGACCTCGCGCTCGATCTCCGGATTACGCTGAATGGCAGCGTTCAGCCGCAGCCGATTGGACAGTGCTCGAATGAGCGCACCACGACGTCCGGCCTCACCCGTGGGTGTGAGGTTGGACTCATTATTGAGCGAATCCACGAGAGCCCGGAGGGGCCCGCGCACGTCGGGAGCACCGAAGTCCTGCAATCCCGTGATCGACTGCGCTTGAGCGATCAGCTCGTCGACGTCGAGCGTTCCGACGCGAAAAGGCGCTCCTGACGTTGGCATTCGATCGATCTCCTGAATAAGTAAGGTGCGCTCGACTAGGCGCGAACCGTGAGTTTCATATCGCATCGCTCAGGCTATCCACTACTCGGCCAGCAAACAATAGAGCGTTCGATTTATTGAATGCGGTGCTGCGCCGGATGACGTCAGTGATTCGCGGCTCCCGCGTCCGGCGGCCTGTGGATGGCGACCGGAATCGCGCTCATGCGCGGTATTCCCGTCACGGCATCCATTTCGTCATGGTCGATGAGCAGGTTGACGTTCGTCCCGGAGCCGCGCGGATCGCGTTCTCGATCCCTGCCGTGACCGCCGAACCCGTGCGTGATCGCGACCACGCCGCGACGCAATGTTGCATCGCTCTCGGCAACGGCCAGTACCGCGGCCTTGCGGGTCTGGATCTCAATGACCTCTCCTGCGCGCACGTGCAGCATCTGCAAGTCGTCCGGGTGCACGAATAGCGGGTTGTAGGGTTTGTCTCGCGCGACCACCGGCAGGCCGACCAGGGTTGAATTGAGATAGTTGTTATGCCGGCGCGAAACCAACAGGAACGGGAATCGCCCCTCGCCACGATCGCGACAGTCCTCTGCGCGGACCTGCGACAGCTCCTCCATCATCATCGCAGCGCCAATCTGCAGCTTGTCCAGGCAGTGGGGCTCGCGAGGCTCGACCGCAATGCGCAAGTCGAACACGTGCCCGTGCGGATACCGTTTTACTTCGGCGAGCGGCACGCGCGAGCTGACGGTCGTGAGCTCCCACAACTCGTCGATCGATGGAATGTGAGTCATGTCGAGCGGCAGGGTCTGCTGGGGACTTTCAACGTATCGACCCATCCCGTGATAGTTCAGCCAGTCGAGCTGCAGTCCCCAGCGCTGGGCCATGCGGAAGAACACTTCGTGCTCTTCGATCAGATCGGATTCGGCGGGGCGAGGCACGACCGGCGGCGCATACTGCGCGCGCGCCAGCTCGTAACCCCGGCCGGTACCCAGGTATTTCAGCGATTCGACCATGTACGTGGTCGCCGGCACCTCGAGCGACATCGGTGTTGCAATGACGTAATGCGCCAGCCGTGCTGATGCGGACATCACGACGTCCATCTGCACGAACAACTCGAGCTTGCGCAACGCCGCCTCGGTCTTGCGCTCGTCGGGCCACGCGGACATCGGATTGCCGCCCACGCTGATGAATGCCCGGATCTGACCATCGCCTTCCAGCAACATCTCATCCGGCAGAGCCGCAGTGGGCAAACCACTCGCCGTCTCGCGCAAGCCGGCGATCCGCAACTTGCGCGGACCGAACACGGGATAAGGCGGTTGCGGTTGCGCGCGCGGCGTGAACGCCGGTAAGAGCACATTGGGATTGGCGGCAATATCGCCAGCGCGCGCCCAACGACCGCAGAGCGTGTTGAGGCACAGGGCGAGATAGAACGCGAGATTGCTGCGCGTGGAGAAACTCGGTCCGGTCGAGCACATCGCCATGCCGCGCCTGCCGCGGCCAAAGGTTCTCGCCGCTGCGATCAATTCTTCGGCTCGAATGCCAGCACGTGCAGCAACGTAGTCAGGCGTGAACGGGGCGACAGCGGATTTGAGCGCATCGAAGCCATCGGCGTTCTCGGCGACGAACTTCGCGTCGAACAGGCCCTCCGCGAGGATGATGTGAATCATGCCCGCCAGAATGCTGGGATCCTCTCCCGGCTTCACCTGCAGATGGTGAGTCGCACGCCGTGCGGTGTCCGAGCGTCGCGGATCCACCACGATCAGCTTCATGCCGCGCTTGACCGCCTCTTTCAGACGGGTCCCGGGATTGTTGTACGGAGCGCCGTTCGACTTGGTGATGATCGGATTGCCACCGACGATCATCCACGTGTCCGATGAGGCGAAGCTCTGCGGACCTGCCATCCAGTTGCCATGCAAGGCCGCGGCGATCTTCTCCGCCGGTTTGTCGATCGTGGTCGGCGAAAACATCATGGGCGACTTGATCGCGCGGAAGAACGCGTGGCCCATCACGGCACCGAAGTGCTGACCCAGAGAGCCGCTACCGAAATACAGCGCGACGGACTCCGGCCCGTGCTGCTCCACGATGCGCTTCAGCTGCGTTCCGATCTCATCGACGGCTGTCAACGAAGCGATGCGAGCGAACGAGCCATCGGACTGTCGCTCGAGCGAGTGCAGGAGGCGCTGCGGATCGTTGTGCTGATCGGGCAGCGCGCGTCCCTTGGGGCACGTATAGCCCTCGTACTCCGCAACAGCAGGATCACCCACGACCTTGATGGCGCGTCCGTCCTCGACCGTGACGAGAATCGGGCAGAACGCACCGCAGTTGCGGCAGATGCTGGGCAGCACTTCCGATCCGCTCATGGTTCACTCCCGCAATCTATCCACGCCGCGCAAGTCGCTGGCCAGCGGGGCTACCAATCGACCGCCCGGGGTTCTGCACTCGCGTACTCGTACGGTGAATGTCCGCCCGCTCGCCGTGCTGGGGAACGCTTGCACGAGATCGCCCTGCCCGTCTCCTTCGCTGACCCACACCTCTTCCACCACGGCCACGCGAGAGCCGAACAGCTCCGCCGATGAAGTGAATGGATCGTCGTAACGGGGGTAGTTGCAGGCGTAGTGCACGACACACGGAGCGAGGTCGCGGCGCGCATTCTGCACGCGCGCTTCATGGGTCTGGCGCAGCGCATTCGGCGGAGCGTCATCGTCCGCAAAGGCAAAACGAACGAGCTTATTGACCGTCGCGAGCTCCGAGCGGTCTGGGAACGAGACACAGCGCTCATCGACGACCACGCTGCATTTGCGCTCCCGATTCATGAACTTCGCCTCGTCGTTATCGAGGATCGTTTTCGCTGGCACGGACATGCGTGCTGCGATCTGGGCTTCGAACTGCGCGCGCTCCTCGTGCCACACCTCGGTCATCACACCGAAGGGTTCGGAGTTGGACTTGCAGCGCTCGTCCCACTGGGGATAGTTGCGCCGATAATCCGTCGCTCCTCCAGTGAGGCGCGCACCGAGCGGCGCATGATCGCGCTCGTAGTATTCACTGAACTCGCGGCGCGTGAGCTCCGCCTTCGGCCAGATGAACAGCAGCAGTTTAAACATGGCGGCCTCGCCAGTATCACTGAGCAGATCGCATGTCGGCAGCGTTCCAGACGAGGGGCAGCGCCAGAATCGTAGGCACAACGCCTCCGCGATAGCCGATCTGCGCACCGGGCGCCACAGCGAAGTCCGGAATCTTGCGCAGCCACGTCGCGATCGTGATGCGCACTTCGGCCCGCGCGAGATAGGAGCCCGGACAATGATGCGGACCTCGACCGAACGTGCAGTGCTGCGCGTTTGCACGGGTGAAATCCACCGAGAGCGGATCGGCGTTCTGCCGCTCGTCCAGGCCGAACAGTGGGCTGGGCAGCACGACCATATCGCCCTCCTTCATCTCGACGCCGTCGATGGATACATCGTGCGCCACGACGCGAGTCGCGACCACGAGCGGAAAACGCCGCAGGAGCTCGTCCGTGGCCACGGCAATCAGCTGCGGCTCCTCGATCAACTGTCGCCGGTGTTGCGGATGCTCCGCAAGAAAAAGCATCGCGAAGCTGAGGAAGTTCACTACGGTGTCCAGTCCCGCAATCAGTACCTGAGGCGCAACTGCGAGCGCTTGCTGCAGTGTCAGCCGCTCCCCTTCGATCTCGCCGGTTGCAATGCGACTCAGGAGATCATCGCCAGGCGATCGGATGCGCTGCGCGATCGGACCGGCGAGATAGTCGGTGAGCTTCTGAACGGCCTCGTGCACGGTCATCGTGCCATCCGGGCGCGTGATCTGATCGGCCAGCGCCTTCAACGCCGGTCCATCCTCGGGCGGTAACGCGCACATGGCGAGGAAGATCTGAATCGGCAGCAGCTGCGCGTAGTCGGTCGTGAAGTTGCAGTGTCCCCGCATGCGCACGCCTTCGATGAGGCGCTCTGCCAGCGCCGCAATCTCAGGCTCCATCCGTTTCACCGCCTGCGATGACAAGCTGCTGTTGAGCAGCCGGCGGTAAGGTCGATGTTCGGGCGGATCGACGGTGCTCGGTACGAATCGATACTGCTCGCCGACTTCCTTCGGCACGAGCTTGAGACGGCTCGAGAACTTCTCGAAATCCGCGAAGCCCTCTTCGATGAGCCGCGCTCGCGTCAGTATCCAATGGCCGCCGTTACGCGGCGTCCAGACGATGTCCGGCACACCGGGACCTTGCAACGTCTTCCACGCCGAATGCGGATCGAGCGTGGACGGGAGGTGATAGATATCGAAGTCGACGATGCGCTCCGATGCGACGTGACGTGGTGTTGCCGGGTGAAGTTGCGCTGTCATCGAAGGTCACCTCGAAGGCGCCGCAGCGGACGGCAAGCCTGTGCATGCAGGCTTACCGACGCAGTGTCTACTTGGCGAGGTACTCGCGAGCGAGCATGGATTTCTGCAACTCGGTCGCGCCGGCATAGATGCGCTGCACGCGTGCGGCAGTGAACATGCGCGAGATGGTGGCCTCATGCATGAATCCGGTGCCGCCCCAGAATTGCAGACACGTATCCAACACGCGGAATTCCATCTCCGGCAGGAAGATCTTCAGGATGGAGCTATCGCGGTCGGTGAGCTTACCTTCGCGGTACTTGCGAATCGCTTCGTTCAACAGCGCACGCCCGAGCGCGATGTCGGTCTCGCAATCGGCCATCTTGAACTGCGTGTTCTGAAAATCGATGAGCCGCTGGCCGAAGATCTGGCGTTGACGCACGTAATCGAGGGTGAGGGCAAACGCCGCTTCAGCCGCGCCTTGAGAGCGCGCACAGATTTGCAAGCGATCGAGCGAGATGACGGGCAGGAACATCTTGAGCCCGTCGCCTTCCTTACCCAGGAGGTTCTCGACCGGCACACGCACATTGTCGAAGAATATCTCCGACGTATCGCCGCCTGGGAACCCCATCGTGGGCAGCAGCCGGCGCGTCAAACCTGGCGTGTCGCCGGACACGAGAATGACCGACATGCCGCGTCCACGCTGTGTGGGATCGGTCTTGGCCAGCGCGTAGATCAGGTGCGATTTGTAGCCGTTGGAAATGAAGGTCTTCGAGCCATTGATCACGTAGTGATCGCCATCGCGCACGGCCGTAGTCTTGATCGATGCCGCATCGCTCCCCGAGCCCGCCTCGGTCAACGCCATGCATTGCACCACTTCTCCGGTCACGACGCGCGGCAACCATTCGCGCTTCTGCTCTTCGTTGCCATAGCGCAGCATGAACATCGTGCACATATCGGCATTGAGGCAGGAACCGAGCGTCGATCCGGCCGGCGAACGGCCGAGCTCTTCGGAGACGACGACGATGGCGAGCGGGTCCGCGCCAGGGCCGCCGTATTCGGGCGGAACGGCGACGCCGAGCAGGCCTGCCCGTCCCGCTGCACGCCAGAATTCATCGTCCGTGCCGTGTTCGAGTTGCTTCAAACGCGGCTCGACTTCACGCCGGAAGAACGTGCGTGTCGCGTCGCGAAACATCTCGAGCTCTTCGCCGTATGCGCTTTCCATTGGTTACTGCCTCTATAAGTCTTGCTGGTAAAGTCCTGCTCAACTCCGATCAGAAGTGAGCCTCTAACGTCAGCCCATACGTGCGCGGCGCTTGTGGCGAGTACTTCGTGCTCGCGTTCGTGCTCTGTTGCAGGAACGAGTAGTACTTCTCTTCGGTCAGGTTGTTGCCCCACAGGCGCAAGGCATACTTCTCATCCGCAAAGGATAGACGGATCGATGCATTGAGCAGATCGTAATCCGGCTGCTCGACGTCTGGGTTGTTGTCCGCATCGAAGAAATAGCTGTCGCTGTGCAGCCAGGAAACCGCCAGATCCGTCGGTATCGCACCCAGGTCCATACGATAGATGACG
>JBEVDW010000541.1:0-4928 GCA_040513115.1 Steroidobacteraceae bacterium
TTGCGCCCAACGCAACGGCTGCGGCAATCCGAGCATCGCGGCTGCACGCGCGGCGGTTTGCGGCAGGATCGGGGCGAGCAATAGCGTGAGTTGCCGAAATGCGTATATGCAATCCGAGCACACCGCATGCAGCCGCGCCTCTTGCGCGGGATCTTTCGCCAGTTCCCAGGGCTTCTCCCGATCGATCGCCGCATTCATTTCATCCGCAAGGTTCATTACCTCGCGCACGACACGGCCGAACTCCCGTTCTTCGTATAGCTTTGCAATGCGCTCTTCGGCTTCCCGAGCCGATGTGCCCCAACGCGCTGTCGCAACTGCTCCATTGGGGTCGTTCGGCAGCACCTTGCCGCCGAAGCGCTTCGTGATGAAACCCGCGGCCCGGCTCGCGATGTTCACGTACTTGCCGACCAGATCGCTGTTGACGCGCGCGACGAAGTCCTCGGGATTGAAATCGATGTCCTCGACATTGCTGTTCAACTTCGCCGCCAGGTAGTAGCGCAGCCACTCCGGATTCATGCCGAGATCCAGGTAACGCAACGGGCTGATGCCGGTGCCGCGCGACTTCGACATCTTCGCGCCCGACACGGTGATGAAGCCGTGCACGAAGACATGGTTCGGCACTTTCCGGTCCGCGAAGTGCAGCATCGCCGGCCAGAACAAGGTGTGGAAGTAGATGATGTCCTTGCCGATGAAATGAATCTGCTCGACGTCGGGTGCGCTCAGGAATTGATCGAAGCTGCGGCTCTCGCCTTGCGCGAGTGCCTTGCCCGCGTCGAAGTAGCTCTTGAGTGACGCGAGATAGCCAATGGGCGCGTCGAGCCAGACATAGAAGTACTTCCCTGGCGCGTCCGGAATCGGAATGCCGAAATAGGGTGCATCGCGCGAGATGTCCCAGTCGCCCAGTTTCTGCTCACCTTCGGTCGTGAGCCACTCGCGCGCCTTGTTCGCCACGGCCGATTGCAACCGACCCGGCGTGTTCAGCCACGTGTTGAGGAAACTGACGCACTTTGGATCGGACAGCTTGAAGAAGTAGTGATCGGACGTTTGCCGTACGGGTGTGGCGCCGGACAGCGTCGAATACGGATTGATGAGATCCGTCGGTGAATAGACGGAGCCGCACACTTCACACGCATCGCCGTACTGGTCTTTCGCGTGACACTTCGGGCATTCGCCCTTCACGTAGCGATCCGCGAGGAACATCTTCTTCACCGGATCGAAGAACTGCTCGACCGGTTTGACGTAGATGAGCCCCGCGTTCTTGAGATGGTGGTAGATATCCGCCGAGAGCTGCTCGTTCTCGGGCGAGTGGGTCGAATGCCAATGATCGAACGAGACGTGAAACCCGCTCAGATACTTCGGCCGCGAGCTGGCAATGCGCGCCACCAGTTCTTCCGGTGAGATCCCTTCGCTTTCGGCCTTGAGCATGATGGGTGCGCCGTGGGCATCGTCGGCGCCGACGAAGTGCACGCGATGGCCCTGCATGCGCTGGAATCTCACCCAGACGTCGGCCTGGATGTACTCCATGATGTGGCCGATGTGAAAAGGTCCGTTGGCGTAGGGCAGCGCCGTGGTGATGAAGAAATTGTGGGGCGTGGTCGACATGGCAGATTCGCTGCGGAGGAGCAGCGAAGTATGCCATGGAGGGTGGGCGTTACCGACGACTGACGGTCAGCCGGCATCCTTGAGAGGCTCGAACTTGGCCTTGTTGATCGCTTTCTTGTATGCGTCCTTGCCGGTGATGACGTTCGAATCGAGCAGCGCCTGGATTGCCGAATCCATGGTTTTCATGCCGTGCTGCAGGCCGCTCTGCATGGCGTTCTCGAGCTGATCCAGCTTGCCTTGACGAATCAGGTTGGCGACGGCCGGCGTGTTCACCAGGATTTCCAGGGCCGCGACACGGCCGGACTTGCCGGCGCGCGGAATCAGCTGTTGCGAGATGACGCCGCGCAAGGACGTCGACAACATCGCGCGGACGTGCGACTGCTTGTCGGCGGGGAAGGCGTTGACCATGCGGTCGACCGTGGCAGCGGCACCGTTGGTGTGCAAAGTGCCCATCACGAGAATGCCCATCTCGGCCGCGGTCACGGCGATACTCATCGTCTCGTAGTCGCGCAGCTCGCCCACCAGGATGACGTCGGGATCTTCACGCAGAGCCGAGTGCAAAGCTTCCTTGAATCCGGGGCTGTGCTGGCCGATTTCGCGCTGACTGATGAGGCAGCTCTTGCGCGAGTGCACGAACTCGATCGGGTCTTCGATCGTGAGAATGTGTCCCTTCATCCGTGCGTTGATGTCGTCGATCATCGCTGCGAGCGTGGTGGATTTACCCGATCCCGTTTTGCCGGTCACCAGAATCAGGCCGTTGTTCACCTTGCACAGATTGCGCACCGCATCCGGCATGTTGAGCTGGTCGAGCGTGAGTGCCTTCGAGGGGATGGCGCGGCAGACGGCACCCAATCCATACAGGTGGCGCATCACATTGACGCGGAAACGCGATACGCCCGGAATGATGTAGGCGAAGTCGGCGCCGTGTTTTTCCTCGAGCCGCTCGACTGCCGCGCGCGGCATGATCTCGCGCAGGACTTCCTCGACGAATGCAGGCTGCAGTACGTCGGGACGCAACGCCTGCAACTCGCCATACAGGCGAATACGTGGCGGGTCGCCGGCAATGAAGTGCAGGTCCGAGCCGTTCTTCGCGAGCACGTCTTTCAAGAATTCGTCGATCCGCTTCGGTGTCAGCGTTTGCGCCGCGCCGGTCGCCGCGCCGGTGGTGGAAGTCGACGTCGACGTTGAGGAAACTTCGGTGCTCACGTGATTCCTCTCAGCCCGGTGCCAGATCGAGTTTCGGCAACACGCTCACATCCGTGACGAAGCGTGAGAACAGCTTCTTGTCATTGGCGTAGACGTAAGCATCGTCCGGGTCGATTTCCTTTGCCTGCACGGAGGCGAGCAACGCCTGGTCGAGCATCTGCATGCCGAGGTCCTTGCCTGTCTGCAGCTGCGAGGGAATCTGATGCGTCTGGTCCGTCATGATGAGCTTCGCGATGGCACGCGTGACCACCATCACTTCGCAGATCGCCTTGCGGCCGCGTTGATCGGCGGTCTTCACGAGCACCTGCGTGATCACGGCGATCAAGCTTTGCGACAGGAAGCTCTTCGTTTGTTCACGCTCTTCCGCCGGTAGAGCATCGACGATGCGATCGATAGTCTTCACCGCGCCGGTGGTGTGCAGCGTGCCGAGCACGAGGTGGCCGGTTTCCGCAGCTGTCATGGCCCAGCGAATCGTATCGGCATCGCGCAACTCGCCGACCAGGATCACGTCGGGGTCTTCGCGCATCGCCGCGCGCACGCCTTCGGAGAAGGAGGGTAGATGCGTGTTCAGCTCGCGCTGAATGATCTGACTCTGCTTGCTCTTGTGCACGAACTCGATCGGATCTTCCAGGCTGACGATGTTCACGCGGCGCGTGGCATTCAGGTAATCGATCATCGCCGCGAGCGTGGTCGACTTGCCCGTGCCCGTGGAGCCTGTGACCAGGATCATTCCCTGGTGCTGGTCGCACAGCTTCTTCACGATCGGCGGCAGGTTGAGGCGCTCGATCGTCGGTACTTCGGATGGAATCGCCCGGAAGGTCGCGCCGACACCCGTCTCCTTGCGGTACACGTTCACGCGGAAGCGCCCGCCGTTGGCGGATACGTACGAGAAATCGAGGTCCTGGCCCTTGCGCAGACGCTCTTGCTGCGGCCGCGTCGTGATGTCGGTTACGTAGCCTTCCAGCTCCGCCTGACTCAATTCGCGGAACTTGATCGGCAGCAGGTCGCCGTGCATGCGCAGCAACGGCGGCAGCCCGACCGCGAAATGGATGTCGGAGCAGCCTTGGTCGGTGCCGAGCTTGAGGAAGGCGTCGATGCGGGCCATGGTTGAGTCGGGGCTTTAGGACCTGGGGCGTGCGGTTTGAGATAGAAGAGAATATGTCTTCTACTCGCAGTCAACGGCAAGTTCTGTGACGGCCGCTAAGTTGTTGATGTGACCTGTATCTCAGGTCTTGCTGAGCCCAGGCTCAGGTCGCAGATCCGCAAGCCCGGCGCCGCCTAGAAGAACTTCTCCAGCGCCGTCCTGAGCTCGTCCATCGTCTGGGGTCGCTTGGTCTTGTCGACGGACATGGCTCTCACGACGATGTCGGAGAGGGGCTTCGGCAGCTGAGCGTTCACGTCCACGGGGGCGCGTGCCTTGCCTTGCACGTGCTGATACATGACCGACATGTGATCGCCGCGGCTGTACGGCGGCACGCCGGTCAGCATTTCGTACAGGATGACGCCGAGGCTGTAGACGTCCGCGCGCTCGTCCACCTTCTTGCCCAGGATCTGTTCGGGCGCCATGTATTTCGGCGAGCCGATCACGTATCCCGTCTTGGTCAATTGCGTGTCGCCTTCCTTCTGTGCGGCGGCCACGCCGAAGTCCACGATCTTCAGCAGCCCCTCGTTGTTGATGAGGATGTTCGCCGGCTTCAAGTCGCGATGCACGATGCCAGCCTTGTGCGCCACCGTCATGCCGGTCGCGATGTCGCAACCGTATTTCAAGGCGCGCGGCAGCGGCAGCGCTTTCTCGTTCACGATCTCGGCGCCCAGCGTGTGCGAGGGGAAGTACTCCATCGAGATCGCATAGTTACCGCGCATGTACAGGAAGTCGTAGATGCGGATGACGTTGTGATGCGTGATCTTGCGGGAGTAGCGCAGCTCGTGGACGAAGCGCTTCATCATCTCCTCGTCCTGCGACACGTTCGGGTTCAAGAATTTCAGGATGAGGCGTTCGTCGACGACGGTGTCCTCGACCAGCAGCACGGTACCGAACGCGCCCTTGCCGATCTTCTCGATGAACTTGTAGCGGCCTTCGATGATATCGCCGGTATTGAGCGTCGAGATGTCGAGCCGCA
>JBEVDW010000542.1:0-4507 GCA_040513115.1 Steroidobacteraceae bacterium
GCTAAGCGAGAACGTCGGGTTCCGGTTGAGCGGCGGCCACGAAGAGCAGGACGGCTATGTGAAAGTCAGACCTTCCGGACGTGAGCTCGGAGGCACCGATGTCGATTACGTGAGAGGCGCGCTGCGCATCGAGCCAACCGAGGCACTGTCACTCGATCTAGCTGTGCGACATGAAGAGTCCTCATCGCCCAACGCCTGGCAACAGCTGCTCACGCCCACGGTATTCCCGACACCGGGACAGACCACGAAGCCCAATCGCATCATCGCCGACCAACCCTACGATCAGGAGTCGCACACCACCGTCGCCTCGGTCACAGCGAACTGGGATATCACACAGGGCCTGACGTTGCGGTCGATCAGCAGCTACGTCGATCACGACAGTGCCGTGGACGTCGATGCGGACACCACGGATCTCGACGGCTTCAATGCGCTCGACTTCCGCCGCCCATCCGAATCGTATGGCCAGGAATTCAACCTGCTCGGCGAGACGGGCAAGCTGAAGTGGATTCTCGGTGCGTACTACTTCCATGAAGACGCGACGATTCGACTTCCAGTGCGACTGGGCTCTGTGTTTGCACCCGCATTCGGCGTGCCGGTCGATACGGAGCTGACCGAATCGGTCAAGAGCGACACCGACACGTACGCCGCCTTTGCCGACCTTACGTATTCGCTCACCGAGCGACTGCGCTTGAACCTGGGCCTGCGTTACAACCACGAGACCAAGGACTTCGAGCAGCTTTCCGGCCTGGCCATCCCGGGCGTCGGCTTCGTTCCGATCGCGGCGGCCTATGCCAATGGCGCGATTTCGACAGATACGAAATCGAACAAGGTGCTGCCGAAGGTCGGCGTGCAATTCGATCTGGCGGACAACGTCAGCTCGTATGCGCAATGGTCGAAGGGCTTCAAATCCGGGGGACAGAACCTGGAAGGCGGAACGGGCGCGACGATCGGCGAAGATGGACTGTATCGGTCGGAGTCGATCGATGCGTACGAAGTGGGACTGAAATCGCAGTGGCTCGATCGCGCACTGACGGCGAACTTCGCGGCCTTCTACTACGACTATTCCAACCTTCAGGCCACCATCACGATCCCGCCGACGACGACGTTGGTGCAGAACGCGGATGCGAAGATCTACGGTCTGGAATCCGAGCTCGAGTGGCGCGTGAGCTCGCAGCTGCGCCTGAATCTCGCAGCGACGTTGACGCATGCGCGCTTCGATGATTTCGTCGCACTCGATGACGCGAATCCCGGCGCAGGGCAGCAGAATCTCGATGGCGAGCCGCTGCCGCACGCACCGGACTACACGGTCAACGCCGGCGCGCAATACTCGATTCCATTGAACACGGCATGGTTCTCGTCTCTGTCATTGAGAGCAGACGTGAACTACAGCGACGACGTCGTGCTGCGCTACTTCGGCACCGCGAACGACACTCAGGACAGCTATGTTCTGGGAAGCGTCTCCGCCAAGCTCGGGGGCGCTACCGACAAGACCACGATTCGCTTCTTCGTCAACAACGTCGGCGACGAGGAGTACCTACAGAACGTGATCTACATCGGTGCCGTAGGTGCGTACATGGGCAACTACGGTCTGCCCCGGACGTGGGGGCTGCAGTTGACGCGGAAGTTCTTCTGAGCGGACAGTTCGAGGCGCATGGCGGTTCCGTGCGCCCTCCATCGCGAGCTCGACCATGACGGTTACGCGTGAAGTCACTTCAGTCTGTCGCATCTGTGTCGGCAATTGCGGCGTGCGAGTCACGCTCGATGACGGCCGGATCACGGGCATACGCGGCGACAAGGATCACGTGCTGAGCCGCGGTTATGTCTGCATCAAGGGCATCAATGCCCATCTGGCATCCGGTTCCGAGCAGCGCATCCTGCGACCGCTGAAGCGACAAGCCGACGGCAGCTTCGCACCGATCGCGCTGGATCAAGCACTCGACGAAATCGCCGCTCAGCTCAGCGCCATCGCCGCCGAAGATGGCGCACCCTCGGTCGCATTGTTCAAAGGCACGCAGGCGTATCTCAACGTCGCCCTTGCACCCATGCTGACGGACTGGATGGCAGCGATCGGCTCGCCGTCGTTCTTCACGACGATGACGATCGATCAGTCCGCCAAGTACGTCACCATGCAGCGCCTAGGCATGTGGGCCGCACCGCGCCAGCATTTCTTCGATGCGGATGTCGTGCTGATCGCGGGTGCGAATCCGCTCGTATCCCTGTCGGTCATGGGACTGATCGGCTTCAACATGACGAAGCAGTTCCGCGATGCGAAGGCGCGCGGGCTCAAACTGATCGTGATCGATCCACGGATGAGCGAAACGGCGAAGCTTGCTGACATTCATCTGCAGGTGCGCGCGGGCGAAGACCCTGCCCTGCTCGCCGGCATTCTGCGAGAGATCCTGGCGCACGATTGGCACGACGCCGATTTCTGTCGCCGTCACGTCGCGCAACTGGATGCGCTGCGCGCCGCGATCGAGCCGTTCACCCTGAGCTATGTGGCAGCGCGTGCCGGTGTGCCCGCAACGCAGATCACGGCGGCGGCGCGCATGTTTGCGGCCGAAGCGCGCAAGGGGTGTGCGAGCTCGGGTACCGGCTCGAACATGGTTGCGCATTCGAACCTCGCAGAGCATCTGCTCCAATGCCTGAATGTCATTTGCGGCCGCTACCAGCAGGCAGGCGAAGTACTGCGCAATCCCGGTGTCTTGAGCCAGCAAGCGGCAACGGCCGAAGTTATTCCGCCGCTGCGGGAATGGGAGAAGGGACCGAAGGGCCGGGTGCGCGGTCTCGGCAGTGTGTTCGGCGAGATGATGAGCGCCACGCTGCCGGAGGAGATTCTCACGCCGGGTCATGGACGCATTCGCGCGCTGCTCGTGGATGGCGGGAATCCCGCCGTTGCCATGCCCGATCAACGCAAGACCGTCGCGGCGCTCAAGGCACTCGACTTGCTCGTTGCGATCGAGCCGTTCATGACAGCCACCGCGCGACTCGCGCATTACATCCTGCCGCCGCGACTCATGTACGAGCGCGACGATCTGATGATGGGTCCAAGCTACGAACCGGTGTTCATGCCGGTGCCCTTCCAGCAGTTCATTCCAGCGATCGTCGAGCCGCCAGCTGACTCCGAGGTCATCGAGGAATGGCGCATCTACTGGGAGCTGGCGCGACGCATGGGCAAGCAGATCGTCTTCGCGGGACAGCCGTTGAACATGCAAGTGCCGCCCACGACCCAGGATCTCTTCCGGCTGCTCCTCGCGCAGGCGCCGATGACCTTGGACGAGCTCAAGGCCTCTCCCGACGGGATTGAGGCCGATATTCCACCCGTGGTGGTACAGGAAGGCCGCGACGATCCCACGCTGCGGTTTCAAGTGTTGCCGACAGACGTCGCGGAAGAGCTCGCAGCGGTGCTCCGGGAGCAACCCCAGCGTGTCGATGCCGCGTTTCCGTTCCGCCTGATTTCGCGCCGCATGCGTGAGACGCTGAATTCCTTCGGTACGCAATGGGCTGCCGTGCAGCTCGGCCATTCCTTTAATCCGGCCTATCTGCACCCGAGCGACCTGACGGAGTATGGGCTGCAGCCCGGCGACAAGATCGAGATTTGCTCGGATCATGACGGCATCTGCGGCGTTGTTCGGGAGGACGACGGCTTGCGGCCGGGCACGATCTCCATGACGCACTGTTGGGGCGACTTGCCCGACAGCCCCTCCCGTTACGACAGGGTGGGCTCCTGCACCGCCCGGCTCGTCAGCCTCGACCGCGACCTTGAGACCATCAACGCCATGCCACGCATGTCGGCCATACCCGTTAAGATTCGCCGCTTGGTGGATTGATCAGCGGGAGACTTGATTGAGCAATTTGACCCACGAAACCGTGACCAGTGTGCGGCACTGGAACGAGACCCTGTTCAGCTTTCGAACCACGCGGAGCCCCACGCTGCGCTTCGCCAGCGGCCAATTCGTGATGATCGGCCTGGAAACGGACGGTCGGCCGCTGTTGCGGGCGTACAGCATCGCCAGCCCGCATTACGAAGAGCATCTGGAATTTTTCAGCATCAAGGTGCCGGATGGCCCGCTGACTTCGCGGCTGCAGCAGATCAAGGCAGGCGATTCGATTCTGGTCAGCCGCAAGCCCACGGGCACGCTGCTGCTGCATGACCTGAAGCCGGCAAGACACCTGTATTTTCTGGCAACCGGCACTGGCCTGGCGCCGTTCATCAGCCTGGTGCAAGACCCCGAGACGTACGAGCGTTTCGAAAAGATCATCTTGGTCCACGGCGTGCGCGAGATCTCCGAGCTCGCCTATGCTGACTTCTTCACGAAGGACCTGCCCGCGAACGAACACTTCGGCGAGCAGGTGCGCAACCAGATGATTTACTACCCGACGGTCACGCGCGAACCGTTCCGGAACCAGGGCCGCATCACGGACTTGCTCGCAAACGGCAAGCTCACGAAAGACCTCGGCTTATCGGATCTCGATGCCGAACACGACCGCGTGATGCTCTGCGGTAGCC
>JBEVDW010000543.1:0-3431 GCA_040513115.1 Steroidobacteraceae bacterium
CCCTGGTCGCAGTACTTCTGCTGCATGATCTCGGGGAATCGAGAGTTCGTCCGCAAGCATCCCGTCGCGACCAAGCGAGCGATGCGGGCGCTGTTGAAAGCGGTGGACGTGTGTATCACGGCGCCCGAGGGCGCCGCACGAATCGTTGCGGATCGAGGCTACCCATACGACTATTCGCTGCAGGCGATGCGAGAAATCCCCTACGCGAGGTGGCGCAACTACGACCCTGAGGACACGATACGTTTCTATGCGCTGCGGCTGCGCGATGCCGGCATGATCAAGTCCAGTCCGAACAAGATCCTTGCCGACGGAACGGATTGGCGCTTCTGGAACGAGCTCAAGCGTGAGCTGAAGAGTTGATCGCGCGCTGTTTGTTGCTGGAAAATCTCGGCTCTGTCCGAAGAGCTCCCTGCTGCTCGCCTCGTTCATGCGGAGCATAGTTGTAGGGCACTCGTGAGACATCAAAGGAAAGGAGTGGGCTATGCAATGCACACAGAGCCGGCGCCGCTTCCTGACCACGCTGTCCGCAGCCAGTGCCTCCGGTCTGATGGGCACCGGAACTTCGCTCGCCCAGAACGGCCCTCCCGAAACCACGACCATCCGGCTCGCGCGCACTCCCAGCATCTGCCGAGCGCCGCAATACATGACCGAGGATCTGTTGCGGAGCGAGGGCTTCACCGATGTCAACTACGTCGCATGGCAAAAACCGTCCGAAGCCACGGAAGCGGTCGGTAGCGGCACCATCGACATCACCATGCAGTACGTCGGCCCCTCCATCATGCAAGTCGATGCGGGCCAGCCCATCGTCGTGCTGGCCGGAATTCAACCCGGCTGCTTCGAGCTGTTCGGCACCGAGCGAATACATTCCGTCCGCGACCTGAAGGGGAAGACCGTCGCCATCGGAGAGCTCGCCGGGTCCGAGTACACATTCATCTCGAGCATGATGACGCATGTGGGGCTCAATCCGCGCAAAGATGTGACATGGTCCACGGCCCCGCCGTCGGAGGCGAAGCAGCTGCTTGCGGAGGGAAGGATTGATGCCTTTCTCGGGCTGCCTCCGGATCCGCAGGAGCTACGCGCAAGGGGCATAGGCCACGTCGTGGTCAACAGCGTGCTGGACCGCCCATGGTCGCAGTACTTCTGTTGCATGGTGGTGGGCCACCGGGAGTTCGTCCGTGCTAATCCGGTGGCGACCAAACGTGCCTTGCGTGCCATCCTGAAGTCAGCGGACGCCTGCGCCGCCGATCCCGCGCGAGCGGCGCGCTTCCTCGTCGATAAAGGCTATACCGAGCACTACGATTACGCGCTCCAGGCGCTGGTACAACAAATGGCGCCTGTACGATCATGAAGACACTGTCCGCTTCTACGCTCTCCGGCTGCGCGAAGGCGGCATCGTGAACTCGAGCCCGCAGAAAATCCTCGCGCAGGGCACCGACTGGCGCTTCCTCAACCAGCTCAAGCGCGAGCTGAAGAGCTGAGCATGCGCGCGGCGGCGGTTGCGCTTCTCGGGGCGATGGCATTTGTGCCCGTCGCGCTGCTGGTCTCTGCCGGGAATATTCCGCCGCGGCAATCGCTGCCACAGATCGCGCCGGCTCCGGAATTCGCGCTCACCTCCCAGGATGGCGCCGAAGTGAAACTCGCGGACTTGCGCGGCAAGGTGGTTGCGGTGACGTTTATCTTCACGAGATGCACTGATACCTGTCCTGTCCTCACCCCGATGATGTCCTTCGTTCAGGATCGCCTCGGTTCCGATTTCGGAACGAAGATCGCCTTCGTTTCCATCACGGTCGATCCCGAGCGCGACACGCCGGAAGTGCTCAAAGAGTATGGCGAGGCGTTCGGTACCAATTTCGCAGGCTGGTTCTTCCTTACCGGGTCGCCGCCGGCCATTGCCGACGTGGCACGCCGTTACGGGGTGTTCGCAGCCAAGCGCGAAAACGGCAATGTGGACCATACCTTCCTGACCTCGATCATCGACCGGCGCGGCGTTCTGCGGGTGCAATATCTCGGAGTGCGGTTCGATCCCGAAGAGTTTCGGCTCGATCTGCTGAGCCTTGTGAACGAATAGCGATGCTGCGGATCATGAACCCGTTCGTCGACCTGGTCGCCCGCGTGCCGACGCGCGTGCAAACCAAGCTGCTAGCGGCCTTTCTCGCCATTGCCGCGCTGCTGATCATTGTGGGAGTCGTCGGCCTGGAAGCGCTCAGCGGTGTGAACCGGCGCACCGAAGAGCTGATCAAGCTGCAGCGCAAGATCGAAGCCTATCGGCAGGTGCAGCACGACACCACCAGCCAGCTCTACAGCGTTGCGACCGCGTTGCTGCTGGGCGACGAGCAGACACTGTCGAGCACGCTGCGCCAGCTCAACCAGTTCGGATATGACGTCGATCGGCTGGAATTCGTGGCCAAAGACGAGGTCGAGCTGATCGACCAGTTTCGGCGCGACTACAACCGGTTCATTGAGGTCGTCACAAAGGTGATCGAGCTCATTCGAAGCGGGCGGGCGGTCGAGGCGAGGCAGATGCAGCTGCTCGAATCCACGCCGCTCGCCGATCGGCTCGAGCGCCTCACCAACCAGCTAGTCAACAAGGCCGAAGCGGACGTGGTTGCCGGCATCGAGGCGAGCACGCAGTCTTATGAGACGGCGCAGTGGATTGTCATCGGGTTCGCGCTTGGCAGCATCGCATTCGCCCTTGGTCTCGGTTATGCGATCTCGTGGTCGCTGATCGGGCCGGTCAAGGAGATCGAGAAGCGGCTCGACGAAGTCGCTACCGGTCAGTTCGCGCAGCGCGTCCATGTGGTCAACCGCGACGAGCTGGGTATCCTGGCGGGCAACGTGAATCGCATGTGCGAGGATCTCGGCCGGCTCTATCAGCAGCTGGAACTGGCCAGCCAACACAAGTCGCAGTTTCTCGCCAATATGAGCCACGAGCTGCGCACGCCGCTCAATGCCATCATTGGCGTCACCGAGATGCAGCGGGAGGATGCGGAGGCCGCTAAGCAGGACGTCGAACCGTTCGATCGCGTGCTCGGTGCCAGCCGGCACCTTCTCGCCCTGATCAATGATATTCTTGACCTATCCAAGATCGAGGCCGGGCGGATGGAACTTCATCTCGAAACGTTCCCGCTG
Source organism: Steroidobacteraceae bacterium (assembly GCA_040513115.1). GTDB lineage: Bacteria > Pseudomonadota > Gammaproteobacteria > Steroidobacterales > Steroidobacteraceae > DATELY01. The sequence goes on from JBEVDW010000543.1 coordinate 3,130, forward strand.
GTTCCCGTGATCGAGGACGTGGCCAAAACGATCGAGCCGATGGCGAGTAAGAACGGCAACCGCCTCGTCATTGATTGCCCAGCGGACCTCGGCACAATCCATGCTGACCAGACCCGGTTGCGGCAATCCCTTCTCAACTTAGCGAGCAACGCGAATAAGTTCACCGAGAAGGGCACCCTCAGCATCGCTGCGCATCAAGGAAAAGAGAACGGTTGCGATTGGATTACGCTCGCGGTGACAGACACCGGCATTGGCATGACGCCGGAGCAGATGGGCAAGCTGTTCCAGGAGTTTGCCCAAGC
>JBEVDW010000544.1:0-2776 GCA_040513115.1 Steroidobacteraceae bacterium
TACTTCAAGTTCGACTTCGGGCGCGAATCGTTCATCGTCGTGCGCCAGTTCTCCGGCGAGATCAAGGCGTTCTACAACGTCTGCCCACATCGCGCGAATGCGCTCGTGACAGCGGACTTCGGCAGCATCAACAAGCTCGTGTGCAGTTTTCACGGCTGGCAGTTCGGCCTCGATGGTACGAACCAGCGGGTGACGGATCGCGAGATGTTCCGACCGGAAACACTGAGCGGATCGATCGGCCTGACGGCCGTGCGCTGTGATGTCGCTTGCGGCATGGTGTTCATCAACATGGACGGCAAGGCGCCGCCGCTCAAGGACTTCCTGGGTGTGATGGTCGACCACCTCGCGGTCTACAAGATCGACAACATGATCGTGGCTCGCGATGCGAGCACACCATGGAGTGCAAACTGGAAAACCGTGCTCGATGCGTTCAACGAGGCGTATCACGCCTTCTTCGTGCACTCGATGGCACGCAAGTCGTTCGACGACTATCACACGCAGATCGACACCTACGCCAATGGTATGAACCGTCGCATCGGCATGATCGGTCACCCGAGTCCGCGCCTGCCGGACCAGGGGCTCAACGATGATTTGAAGTACCTGATGATGGAGGCCGGTCTCGACCCGGCGAAGTTCGATCCTGCCGATGGCCAGGTGCGCAAGGCTATACAGCAGGCCAAGCGCAAGCGTGCGGCAGATCGCGGGCTGGAGTGGTCATCCTTCACTGACGGTCAGCTCACGGACGATTGGAACTACTCGCTGTTCCCGAATTTCACACTCAACATCCACGTCGAGGGATTACTGTTCCAGCGCTTCCGTCCGCATCCGACCGATCCCGAGAAGTGCTACTACGACAATATGGTGCTGGTGCATCCGACTGACGATGCGTCATCGATTCCAGCCTACATGGGCGTGGCTCCCGGTAGCGATGTGTCCGGCAAGACGCGCTCACAGCGGTTGTACGTACCCACGGGCGAAAAGGGGATGGGTCCGGTCGTCGACGAAGATGGCGAGCTGGTTCCGGTCGTTCAACGCGGATTGCGCTCGCGCGGGTTCGTCGGCGGTCTGCGGTTGGGTGAGGCGGAGCGTTGCATCCGCCAGTTCCATCACGAGCTCGACCGCTACATCTATGGCGGTAACAAGCCAGCCGGTGCGATGTGATGGGGATGCCCACGGCAAGTTTCGCCCAGCCGGATATCCAGCGGTGCCCGTTCGATTTCTTCGAGCAGCTGCACAAGGACGCGCCGATTTATCGCGATCCGATCACCGGCTTCACCGTCGTTTCGCGCTACGACGATATCGTCTACGTGAGCCAGCATCCGGAGATCTTCTCGAACACGACGACCGTGGTGATCGATCGCAAGAACTCACCGGTGGCGGCCGAGGTCGAACGACGCTATCGCGAACGTGGTTTCGTGCCCATGCATTCGCTCGTCACGAACGATCCGCCCTCGCACACGCTTTATAGAGCCTTGGTGGATCGTGTGTTCACGGCGCAGTTCGTGAAGACGCTGGAGCCGCACATACAGGAGATCGCGGACGGCTTGATCGACGACTTCATCGCGGATCACAAGGTGGAGCTGATCGATCAGTTCGCGATTCGCATACCGGCGTACCTGATCACCGAGCAGCTCGGCATGCCGCTGAAGGACTGGCGCCAGTTCAAGCAGTGGGCTGACGAGACGATGGAGGCCATCAACCCCGTGATCGCGCCGGAGCGTGAGCTGGAGATCACCGACCATCTGATCGAGATGCAGCAGTATTTGTTGCGACGAGGTCAGGAATATTTGGAGAAGCCGGCAGAAACCCTGCTCAGCCGGTTGATGCATGCCGAGATCGACGGCCGGCGACTGGAGCCGCGCGAATTCGTGAGTCTTGCGCATCATCTGCTGGTGGCGGGCAACGACACGACGGCGAACACCATCGCAACGGGAGCGTGGATGCTGACGCAGCACACCGAGCTGGCGCAGCGGTTGCGGGCTGACCGCAGCCTGCTCCCGAACTACGTCGAGGAAGTGCTGCGCATGCACGCGCCCAGTCCGCATCTGTATCGACAGGTCTTGCATGACACCGAATTGGGCGGGGTGCCGATCAAGAAGGATTCCATCGTGATGCTGAGCTATCTGGCCGGCAACTACGATGAAACCAAGTTCGAGAATCCGCGCTGCCCGGTGCTCGATCGCAAGAACCTTCGGCAGCACTTCGCCTTTGGCCGCGGCATTCACTTCTGCATCGGCAATCAGCTCGCACGGGCGGAGCTGCGTATCGCATTCGATCGGTTGCTGACACGGCTGCCGAATATGAAGCTCGACCCCGCCAAGCCCGAGCCGCGCTTTGCGGCGCTCTTCCACACGCGCGGCCTCGAGAATCTGCACCTCGTGTTCTGACGCCGACGCGAGTCGACAGCCCTTTTTCAACAAGCTGTTTTAGGGGAAACGGGCATGACGGCTTTCAAGGGCAAGACTGCACTCATCGTCGGCGCCTCGTCGGAGGGCGGCATCGGCTGGGCTACGGCGCGACGTTTCGCTGCACAGGGTGCGAAAGTAGCGGTTGCAGCGCGGCGCATGGATTCGCTCGCGGCGCTTGCACGCCAGATCAACGGTCTCGCGTTGCCTTGTGACGTATCGAAAGAGGACTCAGTGGTCGCGCTGGCTGAGCAGGTGCGAGCGCAGCTGGGGTCGTTCGATCTGTTGGTCAATTGCGCGGGTCGTCCGGTGCCGGGACTCATCTCGCAGATCGACACTGCGGCTCTGCTGGAGACCGCAGGCGTCGAGTA
>JBEVDW010000545.1:0-24094 GCA_040513115.1 Steroidobacteraceae bacterium
GTATCGATGCGGTGAAACAGATTCTGAGTGAGGTGACCGTGCCGACGGTCTTCATTACGGCCTATCCAGAGCGCTTGCTGACCGGTGAGCGACCTGAGCCTACCTTTCTGGTGACTAAGCCGTTCGTTCCTGAAACTGTGCGTGTTGCGGTGAGCCAGGCACTTCTGTTCGCTTGAACCCGGCAATGTGGAAGGCACTGGTACGTCCCTGACCAGTGCCTCATCTCTATGTAGGTGATACGCGTTATGTAGGTGGTACGCGGCCACGAACGGCGCCAGCGACCAACGCCACCAACGTCAACACCAAGAACAAGAAGAACAGGATCTTCGCGATACCTGCCATCGCACCGGCGATCGAGCTGAACCCGAGCACGGCTGCGATGATGGCCACCACGAAGAAGGTCAAGGCCCAAGACAGCATGATGGATCACCTCACTTTCGAGCCGCGTAAGGCGGCGTTGAGCGAGGAACGCCTGCCTGTTCAACCGGTTCCAACGAGTCAATTCCGCGACTTCCCTGCGTTGTGTCGGTTCGTGACCTCGCGTAGTGGAACAACAACTCCTCAGCCGAGGTTTTCTCTACGTGTTGCTCACAATGCCGGGAGGATTCATGAACACCACTCGTTACAAGCATCTCGCCGCGTTGGCGCTCATCGCGCTCAGCGTGACCGCCTGCGAGAAACAAGGACCATTGGAACGTGCCGGTGAAGAGGTCGACGAAGCAGTCGACACGATGAAGAATGGCGGCGAGGAGTCGACGGCCACCAAGGCCGACGATGCCGTTGATGATCTGCGTGAAGGCGCGAAGGACGCCGCAGACGACGTCAAGAAGGACTGATGACGTTGCTCACGGGCCCATGATGGACCCCGCGTCGCGGACGGTGCCCAACCGTCCCGCGCGCGCCCAGAACTCCGTTCGCAACGCGATCGGAACGCCTTCTGGATTCATGTCGACACGTTCGGCGATCAATTGCGAGCCTTGCGTGGATGAACGCATCACACGGCGGATGCGCTCGATACCGCGCGCGGACTCATGCTCGATCTCCCAGATCAACGCATCGGCTTCGAACAGGGCCTGCGCGGAATACTTGTCGTCACCCGCGGCGAACTCTACCGCTTCGCCATTCAACTCGACCGTGAGGCTGAATGCTGACGAGTGAACGTTGCGTTTCAACTCGATGTGTAGCATGCGAGCATCGATGCGTAGGCGCTGAGTCGCAACGGTCGCGCAATCGACCAGACCACTGACGCGGTCGAGCAACCACTCGCCGACGAAGACACGTTCTTCATCGAAAGGTGGTTGATTGACCGAGACAAGAAACTCGTTGTGTGCGGCAACCATGATTGTTCGTTCGTTACGGGTTCACCACGACAGTGTGCCGTGCCCGTATGTCAAATCGATGGCGACATCGGCGCAGCACCGCGCCAGTTAAGACCTCTGCTCAGGTGGAAGTTCCTCGCGCGAGAAATATCGCGACAACCGACCGCCGCGAGCTCGACACCACTGCATGTAACGACGAGCGCACTCGAACTCGGTGCTGAGGAAGCCGAGACCTGCTGCGATCGTGAGCACGCCTGGCCCTGGTAAAACTAACAAGGCAATCCCGACGAGCACAATCAGACAGCCAACGATGCCGATTCCGACTCGACGCAGGCATCGGTTTACACAGGGTTCCGGATTCATGAGTCCTCTCTCGCAGCCACTGCAAGCAAACGCATGAGCGCGAGGAGTGATCCGCGTGTGTTCCCTAGCGTGCGAGGAATTGCTCGATATGCTGAGCGACCTTTTCGGGTTGCTCGTGATGCAGCATGTGTCCGGCACCCGCGACGGTTTCCACTTGTACATCGCGTAGCATTGCCACGAACTCGGCGAACTCCTGCGGAGCGCCGCTTCGTTGCGCGACCTCCGACTGATCGCCACCGATGAGCAATACGGGCGCAGTGATGTTGCGCCAGCAACTCTCGGCTTCCTCGCGTCGATACAAAACGGCATTCACCCACTTGTGACGGGGATCGGCGCGCGGCACGACTCGTCCCGAGGAGGTCTCTCGAGCCCAGGCGCTCGCGATGAATGCGATGCGCTCCGGAGAGGTCAGGGGATTGCGCTTGCGAAGCAGTTCTTCGAACCGTGCAAAGGACCCGTGCTCTGCGTACGCCTGCGGACCCGCGCGCACTTCATCGAGCCACTCGCGATAGCGGCGCGGTGCTTGTTTCGGATCCGTGCGAGGAAGACCGAAGCCTTCCAAGTTGATCAGCCGACGCACTCGCTCAGGCCGAATGCCGGCATACAGCATCGCGACGTTGCCGCCCATGCTATGACCCACCAGATCGACCGGCTCGTTGGGTGCGATGTGTTCGAGCAACGCATCGAGATCCGCGAGGTAGTTCGGAAACCAGTAACCCTCTTGCGGCCAGTCACTGCGCCCGAAGCCGCGCATGTCGAGCGCCAGGCACCTGCGCTCGGACCGCAATTCATCGACGAGGAATTGATATGTCTCGCCGCTGTCACCCCAACCGTGCAGAAGGATGAGCGGCGGCCCCAGACCCTGCCACTCGTAGAGGTGAAAGCGCAGTCCGCGCAGAACGATGTTGTGTTGGACGCAAGCCCGTCGCGGTTGATAGCTCATGGGGAAGCGCAACGTTATCGCGGAGTCCGTAGCCCATGTGTCACAAGCGTCGGATCCGCAGAAGGCGTTATTGAGGCAAGCGCGGCACACCCGTGCCAGCACGACGTGCGCGCTTGGTCGCTCGCTTCTTCCTGGTGCTCTTCACAGCAGCACGCTTCTTCTTCGTTGCCTTGGTTTTCTTCGATGCAGTCTTCTTTTTACGCGTAGCCAAAGGTCACCTCTTGTCGGGTCAGTCCGTCGCAAATCTTACACGCCCAGATCCACTGGTGCATGATAGATCCGTAGCCGCAATGAGTGACCCATGAGCAGGACCGGCCCCAGTCTGGAGGACATCGTTACGCGGGCGCGCTCAATGAGCACGCTCGAACGTGCCAGCTTCGTGCGCGAGGCGTGCGGCAGCGATGAAACGCTCATCTCACAAGTTTTCCTCGCCTTGGATGAAGAAGATTTCGGCAGCGACGGCACTGCGCCTTCATTCGAGAATGATCTGGCCAACGAGCGTGTCGGGGCGTATCGGCTGCTGCGCCGTCTGGGCAGCGGTGGCATGGGAGATGTGTATCTCGCAGAACGTGCAGACGATGAGTATCGGCAGCAAGTGGCAATCAAGCTCGTACGCACCGGGCTCATGTCCGCCCAGGTACAGGCCCGCTTGCGCATGGAGCGGCAGATTCTCGCCTCGTTGCAGCACCCGAACATCGCCCGCCTGCTCGATGGTGGTCGCGCGAGCGACGGCCGGCCGTACATCGTCATGGAATTCATCGAGGGCGAGTCGATCGACGTCTATTGCGATCGGCACAAGCTGTCCATCGAGGCCCGGCTCGAGCTCATTCGCACCGTATGCCTGGCCGTGCAGTACGCACACCAGAATCTGGTCGTCCACCGGGATTTGAAGCCCAACAACATCCTGGTCACGGCTGATGGCACCGTGAAGCTGCTGGATTTCGGCATCGCAAAGCTGCTGGACGCGCGGCATTCGCCACAGACGCTTGCGGTCACCCATGTCGACTACCGCATGCTGACGCCTGCGCACGCGAGCCCGGAACAGATTCGCGGCGATCTCATCACCACCTCGAGTGATATCTACGTGTTGGGCGGCCTCATGTACGAGCTGCTCTGCGGCCGCCGACCCTATGATCTCGTCGGCGTACGTCTGAGTGAGCTGGAGAGGATCGTCTGCAACAACGAGCCCGCGCTGCTCAGCGTCAGGGCCGCGCGCACATTCGCCGAATCGCCCGAATTGGCGGCGGATATCGCAACGTGTCGCGACACTACAGCGCCACGATTGATCAAACGCTTGCGCGGCGATCTCGACAACATCGTGCTGAAGTCCATGCGGCGCGAACCCGCGCGCCGTTACGGCTCGTGCGAACAGCTGGCGAGCGACATCACGGCCCATCTGGATGGTCGCCCGGCGCTCGCAGCACCCGATCACTGGACCTATCGAACGGGCAAGTTCGTTCGTCGCAACGCGCTCGCCGTGGCGTTTGCCGCAACGGCCATCGTGTTGCTGACCTCGTTCGCCGTCGTGACGGCGATTCAAGCCCAGCGCATTGCACTCGAGCGTGACGTTGCAGCGAGCGAGCGGTCGCGGGCAGAACAGGTGTCCTCGTTCCTGGTGGAGATGTTCAAACTCAGCGATCCGAACCACTCGCGCGGCAACGAGGTCACCGCACGCGAACTGCTCGACATCGGCGCACGTCGCGTCACCATCGGTCTTGCCAATCAACCACGCACACGCGCCGTCCTGCTGGGCACTATCGGGGAGGTGTATTCGAGTCTGGGGCTGTTCGGCGAAGCGATCCGGCTCCTCGAAGCAGAGCTCGCGACGCGCATCAAGCTGCATGGTGAGCATCACCTCGATGTCGCGAAGACGCGCGCCGAACTGGGTCAAGCACTCACCGAGATCAATCTATTCGAACGTGCCGAGAAGGAGCTGAGCACGGCGTTGGCAGTGCAGACGGCGCTCGCAGGCACATCGGCGCTCGAGGCGGCATCGACGTTACGCTACCTGGGCAACCTCGCACGCACCCGCAGCGCATTCCTGCAAGCGGGCCAGTACTACGCCCGCAGTCTCGCCATCTATCAATCGCACGGCACGCAAGACATGGAGCTGGCGGAGCTGTTGAATGACACCGCCATTCTGCATGCGTTCCGCGGCGAGCATGCCGAGGCCGAGCGGCTCTATGACATGGCATTCGACATTGCCGAGCGGCAGCTCGGCCGCGATCACCCGCAGACCGCGATGTACTCGTTCAACGTGGCCATCAGCCTGCAGGATCAAGGCAAGCTCGATCAGGCAGGGCCGCTGTATCAGCACGCGTTGGAGGTGTACGAGCGCATCATGGGCAAGGACCATCCAGCTTCACTGGACATGCGTGCCAACTATGGACGCTACTTGCACCTGCGGGGCGACTATGGCGCGGCCGAGCAGGTCCTGCGCGACGTGCTGGAAGCAGATCGGCGCACGCGCGGCACTCAGCATGCCTATCTCGGCCACGACTACGTGAGCTTGGGCCTGGTATTGCTGGATCGCGGTGAATTCGAAACCGCCGAGCAGCAGTTTCGCGCCGCGCTCGATATCTATGCGCGCACGCTGCCGGCGGATCATGCGTTCGTGGTATCGGCGCTGACGGGACTTGGGCGCAGCCTCAGCGCGCAAGGCGATGCGCAGGCAGTGCAAGTCCTCGAACGCGCGGAGCTGATGGGTCGGCGCGTGCTGCCTCGGGACGGCGCACAACTGGCAGCTGCACGCAGCGAGCTGGCCATCGCGCTCCTGGCAAACAATCGACGCGAAGAAGCCGCGCGGTTACTGGAGCAGAGTTATCCGATTCTGGCGCGAGAGGCCGTCGCGAATCCGCGCGCGCTGGAGCGGGCGCGGACTGCGCGCGAGCAGCTCCAGCGCGAGCCCGCACGCGGACCGTCGCGCGATGGCAGCTGAGCAGCACAGGAGCGCCTACAAGAACATCTTGTACGCCGGATTTGCCGTTTCCTCGGCATACACATATTTCAGCTCGCGCACGTGCAGGTCGAAATCCTCGCGTTGCTCCGGCGGAATCTGCACGCCCACGAGAACACGGCCGTAGTCGGAGCCGTGATTGCGATAGTGGAAGAGGCTGATGTTCCACTGCGTACCGATCGCTTGCAGAAAGCGCAGCAGGGCGCCCGGTCGCTCGGGAAATTCGAAACGGAAGAGCCGTTCGTTCTCGATATTGCGCGCGTGCCCGCCGACCATGTAGCGCACGTGCAGCTTGGCCATCTCGTTCTCGCTCATGTCGGTGACGCCGTAACCGCCATTGCGCAGCGACGTGGCGATCAGCTCCTTCTCGCGCCGACCTTCGCTCAAGCCGAAGCCCACGAAGATGTTCGCAGTGCCCGCATCGCTGTAACGGTAGTTGAACTCTGTGACGCTGCGCCGACCGAGGGTTTCGCAGAAGCGCAGGAAGCTGCCTTTCTCTTCCGGAATCTGCACGGCGAACAGAGCCTCGCGTTGGCCGCCAATATCGGCACGCTCGGCGACGTGGCGTAAGCGGTCGAAGTTCATGTTGGCGCCACAGTTGATGCCGATCAGCGTCTTGTCCCGGCACTGCTCGCGCGCGACGTACTTCTTCATGCCCGCCACGGAGAGCGCGCCCGCGGGCTCCACGACCGTGCGGTTGTCCTCGAAGATGTCTTGAATGGCCGCGCAGATCTCGTCCGTGCTGACGCGGATCATCTCATCGACGTACTGACTGCACAGACGGAAAGTTTCTTCGCCCACGCGGCGTACAGCCACACCGTCAGCGAATATGCCGACACGATCCAGGCTCACGCGCTTCTTGGCTTGCAGCGACTGCGTCATCGCATCCGAGTCCTCGGGCTCGACGCCGATGATGCGAATGTTCGGGAACAGGTACTTCACGTACGCACCGATGCCGGCGATCAATCCACCGCCGCCGACGGCGACGAAAATGGCGTGGATCTGATCGCCGGCCTGCTGGCGCAGAATCTCCATGCCGATCGTGCCTTGGCCCGCAATCACATCCGGATCGTCGAAGGGATGAATGAAGGTCATATTGCGTTCGCGTGCCAGGGCGAGCGCATGTTCATAGGCCTGATCGAAGTCATCGCCGTGCAGGACGGCCTCGCCGCCCAGGTCGATTACGGCTTGAACCTTGATGCTCGGCGTGGTCTGCGGCATGACGATGACGGCCGGAACACCGCGCTGGCGTGCGGCAAGGGCAACACCCTGCGCGTGATTGCCGGCCGAGGCGCAAATCACGCCCCGCTGTACGGCCGTCGCCGACAGATGCGCGATCTTGTTGTACGCGCCGCGCAGCTTGAACGTGAACACCGGCTGCAGGTCTTCGCGCTTGAGCAGGACACGATTGCTCAAACGACGGCTCAACCGCGCGGCATGCTCGAGCGGGGTTTCGATGGCGACGTCGTAGACGCGCGCCTTCAAGATGCGTTCGAGGTAATCGTTGATCATGGGGATGGCAGGCAACAGACCCGCAGCTACGGTAGCAGGAAGCTCACCTGCTCACGAGAGTCACGCAGGAAATGCAGCAAGTCGATCGGGCTTTGCGATAATCCGCGCCCTCTCGATCGTCCATGACGGTGATTTCTGAGCGCTCACACTCGTCGCCACTTCCTGCACTCGACGCTGGCCCTAGGCACGCTGGCTGCGAGCAGCCGCGCGCTCGCGGCATTCGACCCTCCGCTCGTCAGCCGTGAGCTGTGGCAGTGGGCGCGTTCGCAGCAGGTGCTCGATCCCGGCGCGGTATACCTCGATCACGCCACACTCAGCCCGAGCTTGCGCGCGGTGCTGGTCGCCGAATACCGCACCCGTGAGATCCAGGCCCGTGCATTGAGTGGTGGCGGCGGTGCGCCGAGCGCGGTGGAAGTGCGGGCTCTGGTCAGCAGGATCGCGGACTTCGCCGGGTGCAGTACCGACGAGGTCGCGTTGATGCGCGGCGCAGGGGAAGGTCTCAGCCTCGTCGCTACGGCGTTGAGGCTGCAGCCGGGCGATGAAATCGTCACCACTACTCACGAGCATCCGGCCGCGCTCGAGCCGTGGCTTCAGCAAGCCCGTCGCACCGGGGTGGTGGTGAAGCCAGTGACCCTGCCGAGCCCCATCTCCGGCGCGGCCGAATCAGTGGGTAGGCTCGTCTCCACGGTCACGCCCCGCACTCGCGTCCTCGCCTTCTCGCACGTGCAGTACACCGACGGCACCGTGATGCCAGTGAAGGAGCTGTGTCAGTTCGCGCGCGAGCGCGGGATCGTCAGCGTGGTGGATGGCGCTCAGGCGCTCGGCATGCTCAATTTTCAGCTACGCGAGCTCGGCTGCGATCTCTACGCTGCGAACTTCCACAAGTGGATGGCCGGCTCGCCCGGCACGGGATTCCTGTATGTGCGTCCCGAATTGCTCGAACGGCTCGAACCGCTGGAACCGCACCGACTGCGCGATCTCGCAGCCGCTCCTGGCGCGACGACCTCGACACCCGCAGCCAGTGCAGAGGGTTTGCCCAACGCGACCGCACGACTGAGTGCCGTATTGCCGTATGCGTGGCCAGCCTGGAGTGGCACCTCGGCCGCGATCGATTTTCATGCGTCTGTCCGCCGCGACCGTATCGAGGCGCGTGTGCGCGAGCTGTTCTTGTACGCGCGCTTGCGCTTCGCTCAAGTCAAGAACATCGAGATCCTGACACCCAACGCCCCAGGCACATGGGGCGGCATCTTCAGTTTCCGTAGCACGCGCGTTCCCGCACCCGAATTGGTCGAGCGCTTGCGCACACAAAGCCGGGTTGTCGTCGGCGCGGTCGATTGGGGCATTGGGCAGAGCGCCGCTCGCGCCGCGTTCCACGTGTTCAACACGCATGACGAGATCGAGAAACTCGTGCAGGCATTGCAGCGAGTATTGACCTAGGAGCGCCGCTTGACCGGTCTGTATCCCTTTCTTCTTGCGGGCGGCCTGGGTGGTCTGGCGAGCGCGTTGGCGTACAGCGTGTTGTGGAGCGCCGTGGATCTGTGGCGACCACAGGTCGCAGCGCTCTGGAGCGGCGGGCGCTCTCTGGGCATCACGGGCGTGCTGCTGCACTTCGTCGGCGGCACCGTGCTCGGCATGTTGTTCTGGCTGAGCTGGGGACTGGCCGCACTGATCGACGTGTCCTGGTGGGAGCGCGGCCTCGTGTTCGGTGGCCTGGTCTGGACTGCTCTCAGCGTCCCTTCGATCCTCACGACGTCGTTCGCGCGCGATCTGCCATGGCAGTCGGCGTTGTCGTTGTTGCTCCAGTGGGCCTGCACTTGCCTGTTGGCGGGCTGTGCCTGCGCGTGGAGCTGGGAGTCGGCGTTGACGGCGTGAGGCGAGGAAGGGGCCTGAAACAAAAAAGGCCGGAGTGGTACTCCGGCCTTCTTCCAAAGTGGCGTAGGGCCTTCCGCCTAGCGATCCAAGAATTCCTGCGCGATGGCTGCAAAGCGCTGCGGTGCCGCCACCACCCAGTTGCGTCCATGCTCTGGCACGTCGATCACGGAGCTGTGCGGGAGCAATGTTCGCGCGCGCGGGGCGTGATCCCAGAACTCATCCCGCGGGCGCAGGATCAACGTCTGCTGCTTCACGAGCGGAAAGCGCTGGGTAAGGGGATATTCGATCAGCGCTGAGGTAGCCGCCGCGCCTTGGGCACCGGCGCGCAGACGATCCGCGAATTCTTCCGCAACCGCCTGGATGCTGGTGGGCTCGACACGGCTGTCGACGGCACGACGCCAGGCATCGGCCACGTCGCTGCCATCGTCCCGGGTCAACGTCAGGGAACCCTGAGCCAGTGAACCGCGATCTTGCGGCGACTGTGCCGGCAGGCCCCACATGAGCACGCGGCGCACCTGCTGCGGACGTGCAATCGCAAGCTCGCCCGCCACGAGTGCGCCGAGCTGATATCCGAGCACATCGACCTGGCGCAGCCTCAGCCCATCGAGGAAATCGCCCAATGCACCTGCAAGCTCCGTCACCGTCGCCTTGCCATTGCTGGCGTCGGATTGGCCATGTCCCGGCAGGTCGGGCGCATAGATACTGCGCTCACGGCCAAGCTCACGCAGCACCGGCCCGAACCACCGTCCGGAACCGGCCGCATGATGGATGCACAAGAGCGGCGTGCGTTCGTCGAAACCGCCACCGGACGGATACGCGGTGATGATGTGCAACTGGCCCAGGCGACTGTCAGCGTACGAGCGACGGACGTGAACGACGGCCGGCTGTGCGAGTGGGATACGGTTGCGTGATCTGGCTTGATTCACTTCGATGAGCCTCATTCGGTTGCGCTTCTGGCCCTGTTTCACGCGGCGCGCGGCCGGGCTGATCGGCGGTGATGCGCAGTCTACGCCTGGACTATCGCGCGCGACCTGATCCATGTCTCAGCTTTCCGCCCGTGCCGTGGGTAGCGGTGCGCGACAGGGAATAGATGATGCGAACAGTCCTGCCTGGATGCTTGCGTATATCCTCGCTACCGTAACGTCGGTCCACTACTAGAGGTGTCGCGCATTGCTGAACTCAAAGTGGCTCTATACGGCGACTGTGATCCTGTGCGGATGGACCAGCACTGCGGCGGCCGATGCGCTGACCGCGCCAGCGATGTGGGAGCTGAAGCGTGTCGGCGATCCGGTGCTGGCGCCCGATGGACGCATGGCCGTCGTACCGGTCACGAGCTATGACGTCGCGGCCAACAAGAGCTTCACTCACCTGTGGCTGCTACCTACCAAGCCAGAGAAGCCGCGGCAGCTCACGAGCGGTACCACACAGGACACCGCACCTGCATTCAGCCCGGACGGACGTTACGTCGCGTTCGTCTCCAAACGCGAGAAGGACAAGGAGTCGCAGATTTATGTCATCGCTATCGATGGCGGCGAAGCCAAACGCGTCACGAACGTGCCCACAGGTGCGAGCGCGCCGAAGTGGTTTCCCGATTCGAAGCGCATCGCGTTCTTGAGCGAAGTGTGGCCCGACGTGGCCAACTGGGATGCCATGCGAGCGCGCAAGAAAGCGCGCGATGAGTCGAAAATGAGCGCCCGCGTGTGGGAGACAGCACCCGTCTCGTTCTGGGATCAGCTCATCGACGACCGTGCGACGCACATCTTCGCGCTCAATCTTGATGGCGGATCGCCAGAACCGTTGACCGTGGCTTCCGGCCATTCGCTGGGATTCGACGATCCGGACAGTCACTCGTACGACATCTCGCCCGACGGCACGGAGATCGTCTTCGCCTCGGACGTCGACCAGACCGGAACGCAGCCGAACTACGACATCTTCGTCATGCCGATCGCTGGCGGCCCCGCGCGCAATCTCACCGCCGATAACCCCGCCAACGATCTGTCGCCGAGCTACAGCCCCGATGGCCGACGGCTGGCCTTCCGGCGTCAGACGCGCAGCGATTTTTATGCGGATCGCGCGCGCCTCATGCTCTATGACCGCCGTGAAGGACAGGTGCGCAATCTCACCGAGAGCTGGGATCGCTCCGCGGACGAGTTGGTATGGTCACCAGAGGCCGACGCACTGTTCGGCGCCATCGACGATGCGGGTACCCATCGCGTGTACCGTTTCGATGTTCAAGGCGGCGAGCCCAAGCCCGTAACGGCTCGGGGCAGCTTCAGCGGTCTTGCCGTGGCGGGCAGCGGGCCGGTTATCGTCGGCTTGCGCCAGAGTTTCACCGAGCCGCCGACGCTCGTCAGCATCATTCCGCGCACGGGCAAGGCGACGAAGCTGAGTGACTTCAACGATGCGGCACTGGCCCGCATGGAGTTCGGGCGCGTCGAGAGCGTGAGCTACCTCGGCGGCGGCGGCGCCAAGGTGCAGATGTGGGTCGTCTACCCGCCTGGATTCACACCGCAACGAAAGTGGCCGCTGTATCTGCTGCTGCATGGCGGCCCACACACAGGCGTGATCGATGGCTTTCACTGGCGCTGGAACGCCCAGGTCTTCGCCAGCTGGGGTTACGTGACCGCCTGGCCCAACTTCCACGGCTCCAGCGGTTTCGGGCAGCAGTACATGGAGTCCATTCTGCGTGACTGGGGCGATCTGCCGTATCAGGACGCCATGGCGGCGGCGAGCTATTTCATCGCGCAGCCGTGGATCGATCGCGAGCGGATGGCCGCCGGCGGCGGCAGCTTCGGCGGCTACCTTGCCGACCTGATGCAAGGCCGCGAGCAACCGTTCAAGACGCTGATCTCGCATGCCGGCGTCTACAATTTGTACAGCCAGTATGCGGGTGACCTCGGCGCCAACCGGCCGAGCTACGGACACTTCTGGCAAGACGCCGAGACTTTTCAGCGCAACTCACCGCACTTCCAGGCAGCACGCTTCAAGACGCCGATGTTGATCTCACATGGACAGAACGACATGCGCGTGCCGGTCGGTCACTCGTTCGAGCTCTTCAACACGCTGCAGGCGATGCGCGTGCCGAGCAAGCTCCTGTACTTCCCCGACGAGCATCACTGGATCATGAAACCGCAGAACGCGCTGTTCTGGTACGACACGACACGGCGCTGGCTGGCGCATTACGTACCGCCGGGGCCCGGCGCTGAAGTGCTGCCGAGCCCGGCACCCGATGCGGCTGCGCGCTAAGGTTAAGCCAATGGCCCGAAGGGCTGTGCTTCGTTCAGGTCGAAGATGTCCACACCGTTCTTGCGCCTGAACATACGGCGATGCTGATCTGGGAAATCCGCCACCTCCGTTTCATGGTTTTCGCCGCCCATCAGATACACCAACTCATCTGTGAATGGATTGCGCACATGATGGGCCACTGACGGCGTCGGAAATGCCATGAAGTCGCCGGGCCCAATTTCGTATTCCACGCCATCGATGCGCGCGATACCGCGGCCTTGCAAGATGTAGAGCCACTCTTCTTCGGTCTGGTGCGAGTGGTACACGAATGACTCCTTTCCCGGCGGCACCCGTGCGAAATTCACGCCGGTGCGCCTGAGTCCAAGGGCGCGCCCCAGCATCGTGCCGATCAGTTGCGAGTTTTCGTTCCACGGATGCGAGAAACTCTGCCCGAGTCGCTCGATGTCTGCCGCGCGCATGAGATAGAGATTCGGTTTATCCGTGCTCATTGCTTTGCTCCCCTTGCAAGCCCGCGCGCAGCTTGCACTTGGGCCCTGCGCTCGGCAACCTTCGCCGCTCCACGCGACAAGCCCAAGATAATGCGTCGTTACTGGCTGCCACTCGTGATGCTCGGTGTCACCGCTGCTGTGCTCTATTGGGCATGGTCGCTGCTGCCAGCGCACAAGGGAGCCGCACGCGCGCCACAGGCCGTCGCGCCGCGCGTCGCATACAGCCCCACACAGCCGCTGACCTTTGAGCTGATTTCCGGCGATGAGGAGCAAGCCTCAGCTTCGATGGCCGCGTGGCTGCGGGATGAGCTGAGCTACTGGTTCCCGCGCGCGCCGCAACTGCGTTATGTCGCTGCTGGCACCGCGAATAGGCCTCGACCGTTCGCCGTGCAAGCGCGGTTGGTATCAGCGCAGCAGCTGCAATTGCGTCTGCTCGCGCCGGACGGTTTCGTCGAGCGCGAGAAGATGCTCGCGACGCAAGCCGCGGGTTTGCCGTTCGCCGTGGCGCTCGCGCAGCAGATCCCGCGCTTCCTGGGACTGAACGTCAACTGGCAGGCGTTGATCGGCACGAGCGATGCCGACGCATACGCCGCCGTCGTTCGTACGCGCGAGCATCTGCGCGCGGAACCGACCTCGGTCTCGCTGGATCCGGAGCAAGCTGCACAACAGCTCGTCGTCGACATCGGCGCGCTCGAGCGGGTCACCAAGCGCAACAAACAATATGCACGCGCGTGGTCCACGCTGGCGCTCGCGTACTCACGCATGGAGGGCGAAGACTCCACTTCGCTCGACAGCCTGGCGCTCGCCGCGGCGGAACGTGCCATCGCGTTGGATCCGAAAGCTGCCGAAGCGCACGCCGTTCGCGGCTTTGTGCAGTATCAGCGCGGGCAGTGGCTCGGCGCTCACGCACAACTCATGCAGGCGCTGCAACTCGAACCGGCCTCTACCGCAGCGCTGACCATCCTGGCGTGCTTGCTGGTCGATGCGGGGCTCGACGGCCAGGCGTTGCCGGTTGCCGAACAGGCAGTGAAGGTTGCACCGGCCGATACGACCGCGCGCGAATGTTTGAGCTATGCACGCATAGGCACAGGTCGACCGGTGGAGGACAGCAACCGCTCACCGCTGCCGTTCGCAGCGGCGCGACTCGTTGCGACGGTGCGGATACTCGAAGGCAATGTGCCTGCGGCGCGGCAAAGCTACGCAGAGGCAATCGCGCGGGAGCATCGCGACGCGCCCTGGTTGGATGCTCTCCTGAACGCCGCGAGCGATCGCAAGCAGAGTGTGGAAGCACTGCGCGCAATAACATCCGCTGCCAGCGAAGGTCATGTGGATGCCACGACTGAAGTGCTGGCCGGCGTCGCGCTGAAGCGCAGTGATTTCGTCTTCAATCGTCTGCTGCGCTTGCAGCACGCCAACGAATTTGCACCCTTGCGCGTGTTGTGGCTGCCGCAAACGACCAACCTGCGCAAGCATGCGAGCTTCGACGACGTGCTGCGTGCATCGAACCTCGCGACGTTCTGGGCACGTCACGGCAAACCGGACGTGTGCGCGAAGGAACCGCGCATCGCGGCGTGTCGAGAAGCAACGTTACCCTCTCCCGTCACTGAGAGAGGGTAAGCGTCGCCACCTACCAGGCGTATTCTACCTGGAACCAGTATTTCGACGTGTCGGTGAGCAACTCGTCAGCGTCGTAGTCGCCGTACTTGAGCGTCGCAGTGAAGCGCTTCAGCTTGGCGACGAGCTGTGCGTTCACTTCGCTGCCGTAATCGGCACTGCTGTGCTCGGCCTCGTACGAGTGATAGCTCAGCAGCACCGCTAGCAAATCGAGCGGCCCTACGGTCTTGAAGGTCGCACCGGCATTCACATAGGTATCTTCGATACCGTTCGCAGGTGTCACGAGAAACTTGTCCACCCAGCCCTGGAACTTGTGTAACGTGGCCAAGGGTGTCGTGAAGCCTTTCACGCCATCACCTTCGAGTACCTCGTAACCAACGCCGAGCGAGTACTGCGCGAAGCTGCCTGTGAGCTCGGCGAGGTAGTAGTCGTCTTCGAAGCTGAGCGGATTGTCGCCGTAGTCCTCCTGGGTGGCGTACGACAGCACGTAAGCAAGCTTGGCTTTTGCCACGGGCTTCTCACCGGCGAAGCGCACGCCGTACGTCTTCGAAGAATCGCGCACGGCAGCGGGCACCGCAGCGATCGGATCGAACTCGAGGAAATAGCCGAAGCCCGTCAGTTTTCCGAGCGGAAACTGATATGACACATTGGCCAGATAGCTGTCGCCTTCGTACCGACCCTGCGGCGAGTCCTTGCCGAACACGCGATTGACTTGGTTGATGTACGACGCATCGACCGTCAAGTTCTTGATTGTCTTGTTGACGACACGCAGGGCATCGAAGGTTTGCTCATTCTGCCGCCAGCCGACGTTGCCGACGAAACGTTGATCGTCCAGCAGAATCCGCTGACGCCCGAGCGTGAGCGTTGTTTGCGGCAATGCTGTGTTGGTCAGCTGCAGTCGATTGACCTCGTGATTCTCTCGGTCCGCCACGACGGGATATTGGGTCTTGCCATTGGTCGTGCTGTTGAAATCATCTTGCAGCGGTATCACCGATTCGCCTTCCGCCAGCAGACTCGTCTGCAGCCACTTGCCCGTTTCGAAGCCGGCACGAATGCGTAAGGTCGATGCTTCGGCATCCTTGGGGAGCGGATCCTGATCGACGTTCTCGTAACGCATCCTCACATCGACGATGGGCTTGCTGGCAACGATCGCTGCCTGCAAGTCGTTGTCCGCTGCATCGGCGGATGACGCGAGCACGCATGCGATCGCAAGGGCCAGCAGCACGCCTCCCGTTTGCAAGCTCGCCATCGTGGGCAGTGCTTTACTCCCGCAGTCGCTGAAATCTCCCATCACCATCGCCGCCATAAATCCTCCCGCGTGTTCTGTTGTCGTGCCGTACGTTTCTCGTAGGCAATAAAAAACGCTGCCGACTCCACCTCACGATGTGCGAAGTGGAATTGGCAGCGTTGCCGGTGAGCCCGCTATTGGGCTCGTGTTGTGTGCCTCATCGAGCCGCGCTCGATGTCACTGAGCTGAAGAATGCAATGCGTGTGCCAGCGACGCATCGAAGCACAATCACCTGGAGATGCGGGGAGTTACAACGAGCTGCCGCTGGCGTTCTGATCCGCGAGCGCGCACTGCACCCGGCGCTGTGCACTCTCAGCGAGCGACAGCGATGGGAAACGCGCCCGCCTCGACGTGTTGCATCAGATCGGTTGCCGAGAACGGGCGACCATCGAAGAATCCGTCGGGCCCGTAGGGCAGCGGGCCATGCACACCCGGTAGCACGCTGCGCTCTTTGAACGCACCTTCATCTTTCACGTCGGCTGCGGGTACGTTGATGCCCAGCGGTTCGAGCGCGCGGCGATAGATGTCGGGCCGATAAGTTTCATAGGCCGCGCAGAAGTCCTGCACCGAGAACGGCACCTGACCCCAACGCACCATCTGCGTGTAGAACCACAACGCATGACTGGTCCATGGAAACGTTGCGGCATGACGCGCGGGCACATAGAAGTTCTCCATCAACCGCGGTGCTTCATGCGCGGCCAGCTGCAGGCGCTGACCCAACCCACGCGACAGCACGTTCGCGGGCACGCCTACGTAGCGTGGCTCCGCCAACAACTGCGCGAGCTCGAGATGATGCTCTTCCGCTTCGCACCACTGAGCTGCTGCGTGCACGGCGCGAAGCAGAGCCTCCAGCTCAGAGGGATGACTCTCTGCCCAGTCAGCTCGACAGCCCAATACTTTCTCTGGACACAGGCGCCAGATATCAGAACCTGTCGTCACGATCGCGCCAACGCCCGCTGCCACTGCAAGGCTGTTCCAGGGATCGCCGACGCAGAAGCCATCGATCTGCCCTTCGCGCATGGCATCGACCAGGAACGGAGGTGGAATGACGACGAGTCGCACGTCGCGATCCGGATCGATGCCGCACGCGGCGAGCCAATAGCGCAATTCATAGTTGTGACATGAGAACGGATACACCATGCCCAAGGTCAGTGGTGCGAGCTGAGCACGAGCGCGTGTTTGCACGACCCGTTTGAGGGCCGCACCTTGAATGCCGGGAGGTGCGGCTGGAGCAGCACCTTCGAGCAGCATCTGCTGCCACACGGCATTGGATACGGTGATGGCATTACCGCCCAGGCCCAGAGAGAACGGCGCCACCATCGGCACCTTGAGGTGCCCGATTCCCAAGCTCGAAGCGACGGCCATCGGACCCAGCATGTGTGCCGCATCGAAGTGACCGACGATGATGCGATCGCGGATGTTCGCCCATGAGGTCTCGCGCACGAGCTTGAGATCGACACCCTCCCGCGCCGCGAAACCCTTCTCGACAGCGACTACCAGCGGCGCACAGTCCAGCAGTGGAATAAAACCTACGACCAGTGGATGCGTGTGCATGGAGGGCGTGTTCGTACGCTTCACTTCAACAATTGCGCAGCCGTGATGATGCTTTGCGCGATCTCGCCGATGCGGCGGTTCTCGTTCATGGCGGCCTTTCTCATCAATGCATACGCATCGTCTTCCGACACACCGCGCTTGCGCATCAGGATGCCTTTCGCACGATCGACGAGCTTGCGCTCTTCCAGCGCCTGCTTCGTGCGGTCGAGCTCTTCGCGCAGCTTGTTGAATGCGTTGAAGCGACTCACGGCGGTGTCGAGGATGGATTTCACGCGCTCCTTCTTGAGTCCATCCACCACGTACGCACTCACGCCGGCTTCGATCGCGGCACTGATGGTGGCGGCATCAGACCGATCCACGAACATGGCCACCGGCCGCGCCACGCAGCGGGAAACCTGGAACATCTGTTCCAGGACGTCGCGATTGGGGTTCTCGAGGTCGATGAAGATCACATCGGGCTCGAGCTCGACGATGCGACGCATGAGACTTTGCATGTCGCGTACAACGGTGACCTTCGTATAGCCCGCCTCGCGCAGGCCCTCCTCCAGGATCGAAGCACGCGTCAGGTTCTGATCGACCAGCAATATGCGCAGGGACAGCTCGGCGTTCGCGCTGGAGCCGTCTGAGACCGCTGGCTTGCTCTCCACGGACGACCGCCTCAGCCGCTGGATAACGGCCAGGGGATCCGACGGATCGGCATCGACAGGAGGGGCATCATGGTTGGCAGGGGTATCGATCACGGCATGGCTGCAATTCGCGGACTCCCTGCCTTGACTGCAACGGCTATGCCACAGGGCTCCAGCGGCCCGAACGCAGCGCCCCAGCGGACTCTGCGGCCGGTGACGCACCACCAGTGCCCTTCCCTTCCTGCCTGCTGCACCACGACACGTCAGTGACGGAGCTCCGGGCGTGAGCGCCATCTCAGCTGTCAGACGCCGTCCAGGGGTCTTCTTCTCAGACACCAAGGAAAATCGCGATCAAGCCGTGACACTCGGCATGCTGGTACCGGCTTCAAACGTCTCCCGACGGCCAAGCCGGCACGTTCATGGGTGCCGGCTTCTTTCGTTTCTGCGAGCAGCACGGGCAAGCGAATTCCTATAATGCCCCGCTTAACCGACCAGCTAATACGGAGAACCCGATGACGGCGATCACTGACGTTGCAGATCTGACCTTGGACGGCGAGGTCGCCGTACTGACGCTCGACTCCCCTCCGGTCAACGCCTTGTCGGCTGCTGTACGCGAAGGTCTGCGCCTCGGCATCGAACGAGCCATCGCGGATCCAGCCGCGAAAGCCATTGTCCTCCTGTGTGCGGGTCGGACCTTCATTGCAGGTGCGGACATCACCGAATTCGACGGGCCGGAACTGCCCAATTTCAGCTACACCTTGGGCGCTCTGGAGGAATCCCCCAAACCCGTGATCGCAGCGATTCACGGCACTGCGCTGGGCGGCGGCCTGGAAGTCACCTTGTGTGCGCACTACCGAGTCGCTGTGCCATCGGCGAAGTGCGGCCTACCTGAAGTGGCGCTGGGCCTGCTGCCTGGCGCGGGCGGTACTCAACGGCTCACGCGCATCGTGGGTCCGGAGAGGGCCTTGGAGATCATCACCAGCGGACAGCACTTGAGCGCGAAGTCATGCCTGGAGCTAGGCATCGTCGATGAGCTCATCTCCGAAGACGACTTCCGCGGCGGAGCAGTTGCGTTCGCACGCAAGGTCCTGGCGGAGAAGCGTCCGCTGCGGAAGATCCGCGACGTGAACGACAAGGTGCTTGCCGCGCGGGGCAAGCCGGAGCTCTTCGCGGACTTCCGCCGCCAGAACGCGCGCCGCTTCCGTGGCTTCAAAGCGCCGGAGCACATCATCCGCACGATCGAAGCGGCGGTGAATCTGCCCTTCGGTGAAGGCATGCAAACCGAATGGACGTTGTTCCTGGAGTTGCTGCGCAGCTCCGAATCAGCGGCACAGCGCTATGCCTTCTTCGCCGAGCGCGATGTCTGGAAGATTCCGGATGTGGGTGGACACACGCCAATCATCCCGGTTTACAAAGTCGGCGTCGTCGGTGCAGGTACCATGGGTGGCGGCATTGCCATGGCGTTTGCCAATGCGGGGCTTTCCGTCAAGGTTGTCGAGACCCAGCAGGCGGCACTCGAACGCGGTCTCGACACGATTCGCAGGAACTATGAGTCGAACGTGAAGAGCGGCCGCGTCAAGGCGGAAGATGCACAGAAGCGCATCGCTTCAATCAAGGGCTCGCTCGCGCTTCAGGATCTCGCGGATTGCGACCTCGTGGTCGAAGCCGTGTTCGAGAACATGCAAGTGAAGAAGGACGTCTTCACGCAGCTCGATGGCATCCTGAAGTCGGGCGCCATCCTGGCGACCAACACGTCCGCGTTGAACATCGACGAGATTGCAACGACGGTGAAACGGCCGGAGTCCGTCATCGGACTGCATTTCTTCTCGCCCGCCAACGTCATGCGACTGGTGGAGGTCGTGCGCGCCGACGCCACCTCAAAAGCGGTGATCGCAACGGCCATGCAGTTGGTCAAGCGCATGGGCAAATTGGGCGTGCTGGTGCGCGTCGCCCCGGGTTTCGTGGGCAACCGCATGCTGTACCAGCGTCAGGGACAAGCAGATGCCATGGTGCTGGAAGGCGCGCTGCCGTGGGACATCGACCGCGTGCTCTACGACTTCGGCATGCCGATGGGGCCGTTCGCGATGGCCGATCTCGCCGGCCTCGACATTCGCTGGCAGAAGGAAACATCGCGTGGCGAGACGTTGCGCGAGGTCTTGTGCGAGATGGACCGCCGTGGGCAGAAAACGCGTGCGGGCTTCTATGACTACGATGAGAATCGCAAACCTTCGCCGTCGCCGGTCGTGGAGCAGGCGCTCAAGGGCTTGATGGCGAAACAGGGCCGCAGCGCGCGCAAGCTGTCGGACGAGGAGATTCTGGAACGCTCCATCTATCCCATGATCAATGAGGGCGCGAAGATCCTCGAAGAGGGCAAGGCGATCCGCGCCTCGGACATCGACATGATCTGGGTCAACGGCTACGGCTGGCCCGTGTATCGCGGCGGTCCCATGTTCTATGCGGACACGGTCGGGCTGAAGACGATCGTCGCGAAGTTGAAGCAGCACCAGCCGGTCTTGGGGTCGGGTTTCACGCTCTCGCCGTTGCTCGAGCGGCTGGCGGCGGAAGGCAAGCGCTTACGCGACGTGAAGTAGGAGTAGCCAAACCCTTCCTCGCGAGCACGAGGAAGGGATCTGCTTCAGAACATCTCGGATGCGTCCGGCGCGCTGATCTCGACCTTGTGACGTGACGGGATGAAATCGCCCGTGATCATCTCGTCGTACGCCTGCCCCGGTCCCACCATGGGATACACACCGGCATCCGGATCGATGGCGACTTCCAGGAACGCCGGGCCTTTGAATTCGATGAACTCACGGATGACGCGCGGCACGTCTGACTTGCGATCCAGCCGCACCGCGAAGGGAAAGCCGTCCGCTTGAGCTGCCTTGACGAAGTCCTTCTTGTGCAGTGATTTGTCGCTCGCCGACAGGCGACCTTTGAAGAACAGCTTCTGCCACTGCTTCACCATGCCGTCGCCGCAGTTGTTCAGCACCACGACCTTCACGGGGAGATCGTAAGTCGTCACCGTCTCGAGCTCGCCCAGGTTCATGCGGATGCTGGCATCGCCATCGATGTCGATGACCAGCCGTTCCGGATGGGCGAACTGAGCGCCGATCGCCGCCGGCAAGCCGAACCCCATCGTTCCCATGCTGCCGGATGTGAGCCACAGCCGTGGCTGTTTGAACTGCGAGTACTGAGCAGCCCACATCTGGTGCTGACCGACGCCGGTGGCGATGATGGCCTCGCCGCGGGTCAGCTTGTTGATCTCTTCCACGATGTAATACGGCTGGATGAGCTCGCTGTTACGGTCGTAGTTCATCGCGTGCTTGGCCTTGAGCACGACGCAGTGCCGATGCCACTCGCTGAAATCACGGTTGAATCGCGTGCGACGGCCCCACACGCGAAGCGTCTGCAGAGCGTCGGGCAACAAGCCGACGTGATGCCAGTCAACGGCTTTCACCTTATTGATTTCAGATGCATCGATGTCGAAATGAGCAATGCGGGCGTTGCGAGCGAACTTCGCGGGATTGCCCGCGACCCGATCATCGAAGCGCGCGCCCATAGCGATCAGCAGATCGCAGTCATCCACGGCATAGTTGGCAAACGCCGCACCGTGCATTCCCAGCATGCTCATGGACAAGGGATGCGTCGTGTCGATAGCACCAAGACCCATCAGCGTCGTGACCACGGGAATGTTCGTCGCGGTGACGAACTCGCGCAGCGCAGCCACACCGCCTGACTGAATCACACCGCCGCCCGCATAGATCAGCGGGCGCTTCGCCTGACTCAACAGCGCGAAAAACTCCTCGCATTTCTGCTCCGGCACGCTTTCGCGTAACAGGCGATTCATGCGATGACGATAACCCGTGACGGGCAACCGGCCAGAGCCCTGGAACGTTCCCGACCAGTTCTGCACGTCCTTGGGCACATCGATCACGACGGGTCCGGGTCTGCCGGTGCGCGCGATTTCGAATGCCGTGCGCACGCTCGCTTCGAGCTTCGTAGGATCTGTGACCAGAAGGACGTGCTTCGCCACGGAGCCCATCAAGCTGGCAACGGGCGCTTCTTGGAAGGCATCGCTACCGATGGCGCTCGTGGGCACCTGGCCGCAGATGACCACGATGGGAATGGAATCAGCCATGCAGTCACGTACTGGCGTGACCGTGTTGGTCGCGCCAGGCCCCGAAGTGACGACGCACACGCCCACCTTGCCGCTCGCCCGCGCATAGCCGGCGGCCATGAAGCCCGCGCCCTGCTCGTTCGCCGGAACGATCAGGCGCATGACTTGTGTGCCGTCGCGGGAGCGCTCCTGGTTGTAGACGAAGATCGCATCGTACGTGGGAAGGATCGCGCCGCCGCTGTAGCCGAATACCGTGTCCACCCCTTCGTCGGCGAGGGTCTGGACAATGATCTCGGCACCCGACATTTGCCGGCCGGCAAGCGGATGCGACTGGAAGGCGCGTGGCGCGTGGCTGTCTTTCAAAGGCATGGCTGCGTGCGAGGGCTTCAGGCGAGCCCGTTTCAGAATGGGGCTACAAGTGACTTGGGAGCGCTTTGCGCTGCAAACAGACTAGCAGCAAGCCTCCTTCAGAGTCTATGCGAGGGGGGTGGGCCTCCCGTATCCTCATGGGCCGCCACGCGCCGGGACTCGAGTTGCGGCCGTGCATTACAGACACCGTTGAGCCGCTTCGATCAGTCCATGACAGTGACCATCAGTTCATTTCGATCCACAGCGGCGAAGGCATCCACGGGCATGAGTACGGTCAAGCGCCACATCATCTCTCTCCTGCTGCAGAACGAGGTCGGCGCGCTGACGCGAGTCGCCAGTCTCTTCTCCACGCGCGGCTACAACATCGAGTCTCTGAACGTAGCGCCCACCGACGATCCGACGGTGTCGCGTCTGACGATGGTCACCACCGGCACCGAGGCGGTGATTCAACAGATCGTCAATCAATCGCTGAAGTTGGTGGACGTGGTCAACGTCGACGACATGACTCGCGATCAACATATCGAGCGCGAGTTGCTGTTGATCAAGATCAAGACGAACGCGGCCCAGCTCTCGAGCTTGCGTACGTGCGCGCAAAAGGCCAATGCGAGAGTCTTGTCGGATGAGATGGAAAGCTTTACGGTTGAGCTCACGGACAGCGAAGCGCAGATCAATCGCTTCATCGCAGAGGCCGGGAACCTCGGCGAAGTCCTCGAAGTCGTGCGCAGTGGGGCACTCGCGATCTCGCGCGGTGCCGACATCCTGCGGGTTTGAAGTCCTGAACAACAAAACGTAAGCAGGCTCGTGTAAGGGAGACACGATGCAACCGCCGGATGAGGCGGTTGCCGCATGAGTGGGCATCACGCAGCTCACTCGATTACCGCGATCTCCGATGGAGTGTCGTCTGCGGTTGTGTGAGGTAGCCATCGCTTCACCGCGATGAGCGTGCACAGCACCTCACTATCTGATCGTCGGGCAGGATGGATCAGGGCGCGACCGGTCTATGACCGGCCGGAGCGTTCGGCTGCGCTTGCGCGCTCGAACGCGTGTGGTCACCCCGTCGACGCGAATGCGGCGGCATTGGAGCTTTGAATGTATCGCTTGTACGACTATCTGCCCTCTGGTAACGGCTACAAGGTTCGTCTCGTACTGAAGTACCTGCAGCTGCCCTATGAGCTGGTCGAGCTGGACATCAAGCAAGGCGCCACGCGCACGCCTGAGTTCCTGGAGAAGAATCCCAACGGCCGCATTCCGTTACTCGAAGTCGCGGGCGAAGGCTACTTGCCAGAAAGCCACGCCATCATTGGATATCTCGCCGACAGCTCGGAATTGGTACCGGAAACCAGGTTCGACCGCGCGCGCATGTGGCATTGGATGTGCTTCGAGCAATACCACCTCGAGCCCAACCTGGGCACGCTGCGATTCTGGCTGCATTCGCTCAAAAAAACGCGCGCTGAATTGGGCGAAAAACTGCTGGAGAAGAAGAAGAACGGGTATGCGGCACTCGACGTCCTGGAATCAGGACTCGCAGGACGCGAATTCCTCGTGGGTAGTCGCTATTCCTTGGCGGACATTTCGCTGTTCGCATACACGCACGTGGCGCACGAAGGCGGGTTCGATCTTGCACCGTATCCCAACATCCGCGCGTGGTGTCAGCGTGTGCATGAACAGCCGCGGTGGGCACCGATCACTGAGGCGTGATCCTCGAGCAGAGCTGCGGCTTACCCGTCACGGCAAGAGCACCGTCGATCCGGTGGTTTTACGCGCGGCAAGGTCCTCGTGAGCACGCACGACATCGGACACAGCGTAACGCGCGCCGATGTGCACCTT
>JBEVDW010000546.1:0-6578 GCA_040513115.1 Steroidobacteraceae bacterium
AAGATGCGGCTCAAGATGGAAGCCACGCCGCGCTATCGAGATACGCCCCAGCATCGCGCCAAGGGCTATCACACCCTGATGGAGATGCAGGCCATGGCGTACAACTTCGCCGTTGCGCCACGCATGCTGAATCCGCGCATCTTCGTCAACAGCGGCTGGCAGACCGGGCAATACACGCTCGGCCAGAACGGCCAGGACTTCGTGTACGGCGTGGCATTCGTGGATGGACGCCATACGTATCGAATGAAGGGTCGGTTGGGCGACATCACGCTGTTCTTGTTGCAGACGCTGAATGGCTTGTTCGGCGAAGAAGGGGTGAAAGTCGACGGCAACTATGATCTGGCAGATCTGCACGTCGAGAAGGACGGCACGTTCGAGTTCATCCTCAGCCCCACGAAGCAGCCTGGAAATTGGGTGAAGCTGAATCCGGAAGTCGACTTCCAGTTCATGCTCATCCGGCGTGCGCTGCCGAAGTGGGATGGCGATCAGGGCGAGCTCACGTTGGAACGCATCACCGAGCTGCCTGAGACGCACTACGACGCGGACGAGTTCGACGAAGCCGCGGTGGCGAAGCGCATCGAGCGTGCAACGCTGTTCGTGCGCTATTTGATGGAAGTGTTCAACATCAACCTGTACGACATGTACCTGAACAATGCCGGTGGAGAGAAGAACAAGCTCACCTTGTTGCCCGGCACGGTGACGAGCGAAGTCGGGAGTCCCTCGTCCGCCTATGCGATGGCCGTCTTCGAGCTGCAGCCCGATGAAGCGCTGTTCATCGAGATGGACAAGCTGCCCGACGGCGCCTACTGGTCATTCCAGGTGGGCGACGTATGGTCGCGATCGCTCGAATTCACGTCACGGCAAAGCTCGCTCAACGACATCGAAGCGGTGCCGGACAGCGATGGTGTGCTGCGCATCGTCGTGGCCCACAAAGATCCGGGCGTCAACAACTGGCTCGATCCCTGCGGACGCATCGAGGGCACGATCGTATTTCGAAACTATCGAGCGAAAACCTCGGCGGTGCCGAAGTCTCGCAAGATCAAGCTGAGCGAAGTGAATACGCTCATGTCCAAGAGCCGACGCGTCACACCGAAGGAACGTCAGGACGGGCTCGCCCGCCGACGCGTCAACATGCTGAAGCTGTACGGCGAATAGACCGCGAATCGGTTTGGGGGAGCGATCATGAGTGCCAAGGCCAACTATCGCATCCAGCAATGGAAGCAACCGCCACGTCCGGAATGGGTTCAGCGCGTGAACCAGGAGGGCTCGTATCTCGACCTGAAGAGCGTCGTGCCTCTGGACGAACAGTCCTTGCTCGCCACGGCCAAGGCCAATACGGGGCTGAGTGATTTCGGGGTGGAGGATTGGTACGAGCCATTCCAGCGCTTCATCAAGTCTCTGGATGAGGAAGCCGAGCTGAACTTGATGGGGCGCTTGATGACGCGCTCAGACATTCTCATGTATCTGGAAGCGCGCTTGCGCGTGGAGGAGGAATACAAACGCCATCCGGAGATCGATGCACAAGAGCTCGCGCCGCAGATCTTGATCGTCGGTTCCGGACGCAGCGGCACGTCAGCCATTCAGAACCTGTTGTCCTTCGACAAGTCGAACGGTACGCCGAAGCACTGGGAGGCGCTATTTCCAGCACCGCCGCCCGAGGCCAAGACGTACCACACCGATCCCCGTATCGAGATTGCCGACAAGCGCATGACGCAATGGAACCGCGTCACTCCGGAGATGGCGTCCATCCATGAGTTCAACGGTGATATGCCGACGGAGTTGATTCAGATCGAAGGAATGAGCTTCCAATCGACGGGTTGGTTGATTTTCTGCGGGTTGACGCCGAGCTTCGATGCGTGGATGGCTACTCGCAGCGGCGTTCCGGGCCTCAGCTATGCGAAACGGGTCATGAAGCTGCTGCAGTGGAAGAACCCTCGCACACGGTGGATGCTGAAATCGCCGGACTCGATGCGCTACCTGGCGGATGTGTTCAAAGTGTTTCCGGATCTGCAACTCGTCTGGATGCATCGTGATCCGTTGAAGGTCGTATCTTCGAGCGTCAGTCTCGTCGGCACCATGCTGTGGATGCGCAGCGACCGGCCCATGGACCCGCGGGCAATCGCGCAGTTGACCAATCCGTTAGGGCTCAAGAGCCTGTTCGATCGCGTGCTGGATCAGATTGACGCAGGGCAGGTGCCTGCCGACCAGATTCGGCACGTGCAGTACGTCGATTTCGTTACGGATCCGATCGGCACGGTCGAGAAGCTGTACCGCGAGCTGAACATTCCGTTGACCGCCGAGGCTCGCGCCGCCATGGAGAATTATCTGCGCGAGCATCCGCGCGAAAGCCGGCCGCCGCACAAGTACTCAGACGCCGATGAAGCTCAGCGTGCCGAGGAGTACAAGCTGTTCGAGCGCTACCTGACTCGCTTCAACGTGAAGACCGAAAGCTGACATTGCATGCGCTCACTTGCCTTTGAACTTCGGCTCGCGCTTTTCCATCATCGCGGCCACCGCTTCACGCGAATCCTCCGAGACGGAGCAGAAGCCCTGGAACTCCGACTCGAGGAGCAAGGAGTCCTCGAGTCGGTTGGAGATGGCCATGCGTGCGAGCCGTTTCGTGAGCGCGAGGGCTCCCGGCGCCAATGCAGCAAGCTCCGTTGCCCAGCGCACGCTCTCGGCCCGCACGTCGGCTTCATCGACGACGCGATTGGCGATACCTGTCGACAGGCAGTAGTCGGCTACGAGTTTCTGTCCGCTCACCAGGACTTCGAAGGCGCGCGCCGGACCGATCCGGCGCGTGAGAAACCACGCTGCGCCGCCGTCGGGGATCAGGCCGAGCCGAATGAACTGCGACATGAGAAAGGCGGTGCGCGAGATCACCATGAGATCGCAGGCCAGCGCGAGCCCCATCCCAAAGCCGATCGCCGGACCGTTGACCGCGGCAATCACCGGCTTGTCCATGCGCGTGATGCATTCAAGGAACGGTTGGATGTCGTGCATCAGCGAGCGTGTGGTCGTGCGTGCGGTCCGTTCCTGGGCCTGGCCAATCGCTTTGAAATCTCCGCCCGCACAGAACGCAGTGCCCGCACCGGTGATGACTACTGCTCCGATACCTGGGTCGACGGCGACTTCATCCAGAACGCGGCGCAACGCCTTGCGCATGTCCATGTTGAGGGCGTTCTTGACCTCCGGCCGGTTCAGCTCGATCAGCGCCACGCGTTCCTGTCGACTCAAAATCACCGGGTCAGTCATTGCTCGCGTCTCCACATTGAATTGAGTCAACGTCGCGTCGCTACCGTACGTACAGACTCTTCGTTGTTTGCCGGAAAGTATGTGTAGTATGCTGGCACACAGTGTCTTCTTGCGCATCAACCTTCTGCATGCGTTGAAGCGCCGACAGCCAGGCCGAGTCGCTTTGCTCCCACAGTTGCCGCTCACTTGCGAGCTCGGCCCATCGCATTCCAACCACGCTCACTCGCCAGACGATCAGGGGAACCGCATGCCACAACCTGACAGCAAGACTCTCGTGGCCATCTATCGCAAGATGGCCACGATCAAATCGAACGATGACCGCATCATCTCGTACCTGAAGACCGGCCGTTTCGTCATGCCGTACTACTCGGCGCGCGGACAGGAATGCATTCCGGCGGCGATCAGCGTGCTGCTCACCAACGAGGACTACCTGGTCACGATCTATCGCGGCGTGCACGACATGCTCGCGAAGGGTGTGCCCCCGAAGCTCCTCTGGGCAGAGCTCGCCGGGCGGGCCACGGGCACCTGCAAAGGTAAGGGCGGTCCGATGCACATCACGCATCCGGAGTCCGGCTGCATGGTGACAACGGGCATCGTGGGCGCAGGCATGCCGATCGGCTGCGGCCTCGCGCTTGCAGCACAGCTGCGCGGCGAGAAGCGCATCGCGGTCACGAACTTCGGTGACGGTGCATCGAACATCGGCGCATTCCACGAATCGCTGAACCTGGCATCCGTATGGAAGCTGCCCGTGGTATTCGTATGTCAGAACAACCGCTACGCGGAGCATACCGCGCTGGCCAAGGGCACGGCGGTCGAACGCATCTCGGATCGCGCCAGCGCGTATCGCATGCCTGGCATCCACGTCGATGGCAACGATCCGGTGGCCGTGTATAACGCGGCGAAGGAAGCAGTCGAACGCGCGCGCAGCGGAGGAGGGCCGACGCTGATCGAAGCGGTGACGTTCCGTTTCAATGGTCACTTGATCGGCGACATGGGTGAGTACATTCCGAAGCCGGAGTACGAAGCAGCCGTCGCCGCCGATCCGTATCCCAAGTACCGCAAGTGGCTGGTCGACAACGGCCATGCCACCGCAGCGGTCCTCGATCAGATCGATGCCGAGATCACCAAAGAAGTGGAAGAGGCCGCGGCGTTCGCATTCGGTAGCCCGCTGTCCGATCCTGCCGAAGTCAAACGCGACGTGTACGCGCACGAGCTCGCATAGGAGCCAAGACCATGACCCAATCTGCTGCTCAATCGAAGCCTCAACAGATCAATGTCATTCAAGCGCTGAACTGGGCGCTGGATGATGCGCTGGCCAAAGACTCCCGAGTGATCATCTTCGGTGAGGAAGTCGCCGATCCCGAAGGTGGCGGCATCATGAAGGCCACGCAAGGCCTGTCCACCAAGTACGGTTCGCGCGTGCGCTCGACGCCGATCTCCGAGATGGGATTCATCGGCGCAGCGGTCGGTGCGGCCGTTGCCGGCATGCGTCCTGTCGCCGAGATCATGCTGATGAATTTCGTCGGCGTGTGCATGGACCAGATCACCAATCACGCGGCGAAGCTGCGTTTCATGTCGGGCGGACAGACGAACGTTCCGATGGTGATCCGCACGATGACCGGCAGCGGTTTCCAGACCGGCGGCCAGCATTCGGACTTCCTGGAAGCCTGGTTCTGTCATACGCCTGGTATCAAGGTCGTCATGCCTTCGAATCCAGCCGACGCGTATGGCCTCATGCTCGGGAGCATCGAAGATGACGATCCGGTGATCTTCGTCGAGCACATCGCGAGCTACTGGACGCCAGGCGCAGCACCCGAGCGCGGCAAGGCGATCCCGCTGGGCAAGGCGAACATCGTGAAGCCCGGTAAGGACGTCACTGTGATCGGCTACAGCCGTTCGATTCTGGATATCGTTCCAGTGGCGCAGAAGCTGGCGAAAGATGGCGTCGATTGCGAAGTCATCGACCTGCGCACCGTGTCACCGCTCGACATGGATACGATCCTCACGTCGGTGAAGAAGACCGGCCGTGCGGTGGTCGCGCATGAGGCGGTGAAGTCGTTTGGTGTCGGCGCAGAGGTTTCCTCGCGCATCCACGAGGCACTGTTCCGCGAACTGAAAGGGCCGGTGCAACGCGTGGCATCAGTAGACTGCCCCGTACCATTCGCAAAGAATCTCGAGACGGCCTTCATGTACAGCCACGAGCAGCTCGAAGCGGCGATTCGTCAGACCTTGAAGTAAGGACACGCACTCTTGGCGTCGACTTCTCCCACTTCGGGAGACGTCGACGCCAGAGAGTGAAGCAGGGCGCTCTTGTCAGAGCGTCTCCGGCGTCGCCAAAGCCTCCGCAAAGCGCTTGCAGAAGCGCGCCGCATCCGCGCCATTGATCACGCGATGGTCATACGAAAGCGATAGCGGCACCATCGTCTTCCAGACCAGCTGTCCCGCTTCATTGAAAGGCTTTTGAAACGCGCGCGTGATGCCCATGATCGCGACTTCGGGCGCGTTGATGATGGGTGTGAAACCCGTGCCGCCAATCGAGCCGAGTGAGCTGATCGTGAAACAGCCGCCCACCATGCGTTGCATGGGCAATCCCTTCGTACGCGCCAGCTGAGAGACCTCAGCGATCTCGGCCGCAATGGCCTCGACGCTCTTTTGATCGGCATCGCGAATCACCGGGACCAGAAGCCCGTTCGGCGTATCCACGGCGATGCCGATGTGGAAGTACTTCTTCAACACCAGGTTCGTGCCGGCGCCATCGAGCGACGCGTTGAAGTGAGGAAACGCCTTCAAAGCGGCGACGGCCGCTTTGACGAAGAACGCGAGCGGCGTGATCTTCTGGCCGGTCTTGTTCGCATGCTCGGCGCGCCACGTCTCCAGGGCGTCGATACCGGCCTCTTCCTGATGAGTTACGTGAGGAATCATCACCCAGTTGCGGCCGAGATATTGGCCGACCAGTTTCTGGATGCTCGACAGCGGTTTCACTTCGACGGTGCCGAATTGTGCGAAGTCGATTTGCGGCCAGGGGGCAATCTGCAGCCCCGGATTCTTCTGTTCTTGCGTCATTACTGTTCCAAAGCGGTGGGTGGGCAGCACGCTGCGGGGATCGTCTCATCGTCGCAACCATCGTGCTACGGACACTCGAAAATACCGGCTTGGAAGTGTGTCGAGCGAACGACGTCGCGGGCCGAATATTAGATTTATGAGACACGATAATCTAACATGGCACTCAGTGCCATTTGGTTCGGTGGCGCCATGGCACGTGGCGGGTGAGGTCGCACAAGTTACGGCACATTCGTCGGGGGATGCGGCAACGCGAGCAACGA
>JBEVDW010000547.1:0-5747 GCA_040513115.1 Steroidobacteraceae bacterium
ATGTCCCCATTTCTCATTTAAGCCGCCTCCACGTACTTATGTCGCCGATGCAAGAACTCCAACACCGCGGCGCGACACTGGTTGTACGTGTGATCCTCCAGCAGCTCGAGCCGGTTGCGCGGTCGGCTCAACGTCACATCCAGCACTGATCCGATCAGCGCCGATGGACCGTTCGTCATCATCACGATTCGATCTGACAACAGCACCGCCTCCTCCACGTCGTGCGTGATCATCATCACGGTGTTGCCGAGTGTGGCGTGAATCTGCATGACTTGATCCTGCAGATGGGCGCGAGTGAGCGCATCGAGCGCCCCGAAAGGCTCATCCAGCAACAGCACCTTCGGACTCATCGCGATCGCACGCGCGATACCGACACGCTGCTTCATGCCACCCGAGATCTCCGTCGGCCGCTTTTGCAGCGCGTGCTCCATGTGCACCAGCTCCAGATTGTGCTTGGTCCATGCGTCGCGTTCCGCTGCGGACTTCGTGCGGCCGAATACCTTATCCACCGCGAGACGCACGTTCTGATACACCGTGAGCCACGGCAGCAGCGAGTGATTCTGAAACACGACCGCACGATCCGGGCCAGGCACGAAGACTTCGCGGTTATCCAGCAGCACGTTGCCTTCTGTTGCCGGGGTGAGACCCGCAACGATGTTGAGCAATGTGGACTTGCCGCAACCGGAGTGACCGATGATGGAGATGTACTCGCCCTTCTTCACGTGCAGGTTGATGTCATGCAGGACCTCGGTGGTGTCACTGCCACGCGTGAAGCTCTTGTACACGCCTTCGATGGAGAGATATTTCTCGATCATGTTGATTTCCTCAAGCTGCCGCCGTGCCGCGTGTGATCAAACGGCCCATGGTGGCGATGAATCGATCCAGGAAGAAGCCGATGAGGCCGACGTAGACGAGCGCGAGGATGATGTCGCTGATGCGCGATGAATTCCACGAATCCCAGATGAAGAACCCGATGCCGACGCCGCCGATGAGCATCTCTGCGGCGACGATCGCCAACCAGGACAAGCCGATGCCGATGCGCAGCCCGGTGAAGATGTAGGGCGCCGCGGCCGGCAACATGATGTGCGCGAAGTATTCGAAGCCGCGGAAGTTCAGCACGCGCGCGACGTTCTGATAGTCCAGCGGAATGTTACGAATGCCCACGCCCGTGTTGATGATGATCGGCCAGATCGCGGTGATGAAGATGACGAAGATCGCTGAAGGCTGACCGTTGCGAAACGCCGCGAGCGACAGCGGCAGCCACGCTAGCGGCGGAATCGTGCGCAACACTTGAAAGATTGGGTCCAGCGCGCGGGTGGCCCACACGCTGTGACCCACGAGGACGCCCAAAGCCACTCCAACCACGGCGGCCAGGGTGTACCCCAAAACGACACGCTTGAGACTGGCGAGCAAGTGCCAGAATAATCCCTTGTCGATGCCGCCGTTGTCGTACCAGGGATGCGCAATCAACTCCCACGTGTCCTTCACGACGGCACTCGGCGTCGGGAAGCTGGATCCCGGCCCTGAACACGCGAGCTCCCATACACCGATCAACACAGCGAGCGTGATGAGCGGCGGAATGACGACGCCAGCGATCGCACGCGCCTGACCAATCCATCGCGGCATCACTTTGCGAGTCGGTGTCGCCGGTGCCACGTTGACGACCGGCGGTGAGCTCACGAGGGTCAGTTTGGGATCGGAAGCGTCCGTCACGGGCGCAAGCTCGCGGCGGACCGTCTGGGCTGTGCTGCTCATCGAATCTCCTGGCGCTGCGTATGACGTCGGTTCAGACACGTTTGATGCTTAGGCTCGCGAGATAGGCGGAAGGATTCGCGGGATCGAACGTCTTGCCGTCGAAGAACTTCTCGACACCGCGCGAAGTGGACGTTGGGATCTGAGCAGCAGGCACACCGACCTCCTTGGCCGCCTCGCGCCACAGGTCTTCGCGATTGATCTTCGCGATCAGCGCTTTGAAATCTTCCTTGCCGGTGAGCTTGCCCCAGCGTGCATTCTCGGTCAGGAACCACAGCTCGTGACTTTGGTAGGGATAGGACGCGTTGTCGCGCCAGAACTTCATGATGTGCGGGCTGTTGGCGACCACCTTGCCGTTGCCGTAATCGAACTTGCCCTGCAGGCGGCTGACGATGTCGTCGTACGGCACGTTGAACCATTGACGCTTCGATACGATCTGCGCCAGCTCATCGCGGTGTTCGTTCTTGTCACACCACATCTGTGCTTCCTGCACCGCCATCAGCAGCGCCTTCGTCGCGTTCGGATGCTTGTCGACCCAGGCCGCACGCATCGCGAACGACTTCTCCGGATGCTTGTTCCAGAGCTCGCCGGTGTTGATCGCCGTGTAGCCGATCTTCTGGTTCTTGAGCTGCTCGTTCCAGGGCTCGCCGACACAGAAACAATCCATCGTGCCGACTTTCATGTTCGCCACCATCTGCGGCGGTGGCACGACGATGGTCTCGATGTCCTTGTCCGGATCGATGCCGCCGGCAGCCAGCCAATAGCGGATCCACATGTCGTGCGTGCCGCCGGGGAAGGTCATCGCTGCTTTGATGGCATTGCCCGCTGCCTTCTTCTTCGTCAACGCTGCCTTGAACGGAGCCGCATCGAGTCCGAGCTTGAGCGAGGCATACTCAGCAGCGACCGAGATGCACTGACTATCGAGATTCAAGCGCGCGAGGATGTACATCGGCGTGGGCACGTTGTTCTGCGTGACCTTGCCCATGCTGATGAGATACGGCATCGGCGTGAGGATGTGCGCGCCATCGATGCCGCTGCCTTCGGAGCCGAGCACGAGGTTGTCGCGCGTGGTTCCCCACGATGCCTGCTTCACGACTTCGACATCGGGCATGCCGTACTTCGCGAAGAAGCCCTTCTCCTTGGCAATGATCAGCGGCGCGGAATCGGTCAGCGCGATGAAACCGAGCACGGCCTTCGTCGTCTCGGGCTTCGGCGCTGCTGCAAACAGCGGCCGCGGAACCAGTGCACCTACGCTGGACAGTGCAGTCGTCGCGACTGCCGCTTTGATGATGGATCGCCGCGAAGGGTTCTGGAGGGAATCGTCAGCCACGGAAGCTCTCCTGAGTGCTGGTCAGACCCGAAAATTGCGTGGGCCGCGCACCTGTCTTCCGCACCAATCGGCGTGAGCGTCTCGTGAGGCTCCGTGAATCACGGAAGCGCAGGATGGGACGTCCGCCATTGGACTTGCCATCCTTCGAAGCAAGTCACATGCCAGCCGTTCGCTCGAGGGCGAAAACGGCGGCGAAAGCGGCGGAATTCAAGGCGCTATGCGCACGAAAGTCGCCCGCTTCCGCGCTTTCAGAAGCAGATGGCTGCCTCCAGATGGCGCTGCTTCTCGCTTCAGCCGCTCTGCATCGGTGCAAGTGCCTGTGACTCTGCTACCCTCGATCGAAACTGCAGTGGAGGTGCTCATGCGTGTCCGTTGCTTCAGCATTGCTCTATGCATCGCGTTGTCGTCGAGCTCAGGTGCCCTGTCCGCCGCAGATGCGGAGTCCGAAGTGGCGGCGTTGGAAGCCCAATGCGAGGTCGCGCGCGAGGCGAAATTGAAACCGCTGCGCGATGCGGAGATCGAGAAGTGCAAGAACGAACAGGGCAAGGATCCTGGATACTGCGAGCGCTACTGGAGCGATTTCGGCAACGCGGCGAAGCTACCGAACGGGAACTTCAGGCCCCGCATGTTCGACGACCTGCCGGAATGCGTGCGGGCGTTCGAGGCGCGGAAGAAGTTGAACCTGGAGGCGAAGTAATTCGCTCCCTTCATCTCCCCATCAACTGATCCACCCGATCACGATACGACCGGCTCAGCTTGATCTCCTGGCCATCGAGCAGCGTCAGGAAGTATTCGCCATTGGTGTGCGGCCGCAGCCGCCGCACACGCTTCAAGTTGACGATGGTCGAGCGATGCACGCGCTGGAACAGCCGCGGATCGAGCGTGCTCTCAAGCGTCTTCATGGTCTCGCGCAGGACGTACGTGCGGCCGGCGGCGTGAACACACATGTAGTCGCCGGCGGCATCGATCCAATCGATGGTGCCGACGCGCAGGCGCTCTGTGCCCGTGTCGTCACGGATGGCGATGAACTCCGGATACTCGCGGGTCGCGTCACCCGCTGCCTCGAGCGTACCCGCACCGGCATGCGCGGCCAGCAGTCGCATCATCTGCTCTCGTTGTGCAAAGGCCTGTCGCTGCTGCCACAACGTGCGCACGCGCTCGATCGTCGCATTGAAGCGCTGCTCATTGATCGGCTTCAACAGGTAGTCCAGCGCGTGCGCCTCGAACGCATCCAATGCATAGCGATCGAAAGCGGTCACGAACACGATGATGGGCAGAGACTCCTGCGGCACCCGCGCCAGAACGTCGAACCCGCTCAATCCCGGCATCTGGATATCCAGGAACATGAGATCGGGCTGTTCCCGGGTAATGGCCGCGACCGCTTCGCGGCCGTTCGGGCACTGCGACACGAGCGTGAAATCGCTGTGCTCTGCAAGGCGCAGCTCGAGACCGCGACGCGCCAACTCTTCGTCATCGACGATGACCGTGCGAATGGTTGCGTTCATTGTGACGCCCTCTCGACCGGGAGCTGCACATGGACAGAGAGTCCTGGATTCGTGTTCTCGACAGCCACATGGCCCGCCTCCCCGTACAGCACATGCAGACGCTCGCGGGTATTGCGAATACCGACACCGCGACCGTTCTGCAGGCGCGTCGTGTCCTTGAGACCAGGACCGTCATCGCTGACCCGCAAGTGCAAGGTCGTGTCCTGAACGTGCGCCGCGATGCGAATCGCTCCGCCCTCCTCTCGCGGTGACACCGCATACTTGATCGCGTTCTCGATCAGCGGTTGCAGCATCAGGCTCGGCATGAGCGCGTCGAGCGACTGCGGTTCCAGATCGTAGTGCAACCGCAGGCGCTCACCGAAGCGCATCTTCTCGATGTTGAGATACAGATTGAGCGCATCGACTTCCTGCGCGACCGTTACTTTCTTCATCGGATCCTGATCCAGCGTGTAGC
This sequence comes from Steroidobacteraceae bacterium, assembly GCA_040513115.1. Taxonomy (GTDB): domain Bacteria; phylum Pseudomonadota; class Gammaproteobacteria; order Steroidobacterales; family Steroidobacteraceae; genus DATELY01. Next base: position 5,042 of record JBEVDW010000547.1, read on the forward strand.
GCAGGAAATCCGACAGTCCGGATACGGCCGCGTTGGCAACCGTGTTGCGGTTGTCGAGGATCAGCGTCGAGATGGCGTTCAGCGTGTTGAACAGGAAGTGCGGGTTGAGCTGATAGCGCAGCATCTTCAGCTGCGCCTCCTGTGCCAGCGCCGTGGCACGCAGTGCGGCTTCGCGTTGCTGCTGCACGGCTTCGTAGTAGCGAAAGCCGAAGTACAGGCCCATCCAGCAAATCATCAGATACATGCCGCTCACGGCACCGCTGAAGTACTCCGAGACACCGTGCTGAGACCAGAACTCTTCGGGCAAGTAGATCTTGTAGGCGAAGTTCACCAACACGCGCCAGATGAGCGCTACGCAATACGCCGCTCCCAATCCCACGGTCACCATCACCGCCGGCGGCTGCCTCCACAGGGCGCGACACACGTAGCGCAAGGGCGCACTCACGACGAAGCCCGCGAGTGCCGCCGCGAAGATCACCTTGATGTAGTTGGTGGGCTTCGAATACAGCAACGCGCCCAGATAGTGAGAGATGGCATACGCGCCCCATCCCATCGCGTGCAGCGACCAGAATGCGTGTGAGCGCTTGGCGATGGCGGGAAAGTGCACGGAGAAGCTCCATGACCGCAACTGGGGTTAGCATAAGCATCCGGTGCGGTCGACCTCAACGGTTGGTCGCGCGTAGAGCACGGTTCATCGCAGGACAGG
>JBEVDW010000548.1:0-5667 GCA_040513115.1 Steroidobacteraceae bacterium
GCCGTCGATGGCGGGGCTTGCGATCGAACCCGAGCGACGCGGCGAGGAGCAGAAGCTATCCGACGCGCTCCACAGGCTGATGGCCGAAGATCCGTGTGTACGTGTCGAGCATCACGCCGGCTTGAACGAAACCGTTCTGTACGCGGTCGGCGAGTTGCATCTGCGCATGCTGCAGGATCGCATGAACGATCGTTACGGTGTGCGTTGCAAGACCAGACCGCCGAGCATCCCGTATCGAGAAACGATCACGCGTCCGGCGGATGGTCACCATCGACACAAGAAACAAACCGGCGGTGCGGGACAGTTCGGCGAAGTGCACCTGCGCATCGAACCGCTGGCACGCGGACAGGGATTCGAGTTCGTCGATGAAGTCGTGGGCGGTTCCATTCCATCGCAATTCATTCCGGCCGTCGAGAAAGGTGTGCGCCAGATCATGGGGGAAGGCGCGATCGCAGGCTTCCCGCTCCAGGACGTGCGCGTCGTGGTGTACGACGGCAAGTATCACTCGGTCGATTCGAAGGAAGTGGCGTTCGTGGCGGCCGGCAGGCGGGCGTTGCAGAACGCAATTTCGGAAGCGGCGCCGAGCGTGCTGGAGCCGATCGTTCGAGTGGAGATCACGACGCCCAGTCGCGTCACCGGCGACATCACCGGTGACCTGGCGACGCGACGAGGTCGCATCAGCGGGAACCATGCGCTACCGGGTCAACGCACGCGCATCAGCGCGCTGGTGCCGTTGGCCGAGCTCAGCGACTATCAATCGCGTTTGAAGTCACTCACTGGCGGTGAGGGCAGCTACACGATGGTGTTGAGTCACTACGACCCCGTCCCGCCGCGCAAGCAGCAGGAGCTCACTCAGGCATACAAGCGCGTCGAGGAAGACTGAAACAGTTCTTACGAACGCGTCCCTGCCGCCTGCTTCTGGACGGCCTCCGTGATGTCGCGGTTCACTTCGAGCACCAGCCAGCGTCCATCGCGTTGCGACATCAGCGCCAGGCGGGTTTGCACGACGAGAAGCTTGCCGTCACGGCAGCGGTGATGCAGGTTGCCCACCCACACACCGTAGCGCGCGAGCTTCGCTTCGAGCTCGTTCACGCCACCGTCCACTTCCGTTTGCAGCAATACGTGAGTGGAACGTCCGACGACATCTCCCCGGCTGTGGCCATAGAGTTGCTCGGCGGCGCGATTCCAATAGAGGATGCCCGCGCCGTCCATTTCCCAGATGATGATGGCGTCGTGCGTGTACTCGAGGATGTCCGCCAGATCCCAGCGAGCGGCATCGAACGACGTGAGCGGGACGTCGCCCTTCGGCTCGGCCAGCAACGGCTCGCTCAGTTCGGCAGCATTGCCCACGGCGCCGGTCGATTCCAACAAACCTTCGCGGCGATACCACCCCGCGGTATCGCGGGCACCAACGGCGAACGGAATCATCGGCTCGAAACCGATCAGTCGCTTTGCCTTGGCGGTGGAGAACCAGAACGACTTTTTGAAGAAGTCGAGACGGCGGCGGTGCAGCGGCGGCTGGATGCGCAATGGCTTCAGCGCGCGCTCCATCGTGTGCGCTGCCAGCAGCACTGGCCACATCGGAACGGCCACGTTGTGAACGGATCGATCCAATGCCGCAGCGACATCGCGCACCATCTCGCGAGTCGTGAGCGGCGCCGGCCCTGCCAACAGAATCGTTTGCCCTACGGCCGCCGGATGCGCGACCGCCAGCAGCAGCCCGCGAACGAGATCCTGCACATGGATGGGCTGGCGACGGTTCAAGCCGCGCCCGATCATGGCGAACCAACCGCTCTGCACGGACTTGAACAACTTCAACAGGCGCAGATCGCCGGGTCCGTACGTCTCGGAGATCCGCACGACCGTGATGTCGAGTCGATCCGCGTGTGACCTGACCAGGTTCTCGGCTTCGAGCTTCGTCACGCCATAGATGTTTTCAGGGCGCGGTGCGGAGTCTTCATCAAGCGCTGTCGCGGAAGCGGATCCATAGACGCCGATCGTGCTGCCGTAGACGAAGCGCTTCACGTCCATGTCCATGCAGGCTTCGAGCAACTCCCGCGTGCCATCGACGTTGACGGCGCGGAAGTAGTCGTCGGGTACATTGGCTTCGTGCTGCGCAGCCGCGAGATGGATGACGGCATCGCAGCCGGCGAGCACCGAACGCACGAATTCACGATCCTGAAGACGGCCGATCCTGACGTCGACGCCAACGGCTTTCAGTTCTTCCAGCCGAGCGCGCTCGGCATCCGTATTGGTCAGGCCGATGACGACGATGTCATGTCCGGTGGCACGCGCGCGCGCGCTCAAGCGCGAGCCGATGAACCCCGTGCCGCCGGTGATGAGTAACTTCATGCGTGATGCTCCCGCCAAACCGTGGGTATCCTTGCGCCCAAAAGTAACTTCCGGTGTAACGCCGACGATCCCACCGTAATGATCAGGTGTTGTCTCGGCGCCGCGCAATACACGCCTACAAAAGCGATGTTGTGGGCTATGCGAAGACACCTCGCCACAGAGTATGCGTATGGGACGACATCATAAATTCGAGTCGTTCTGTACAAGTTCCATGTACGCGATACGGAATTTTTCTCACGTCGATCAACAGGAAGTCGCGACGCAGCAATATGTAAGCCCGCAGCTATCTCAGGAGCACGAGCTCCTCCGCCATGGTGGGATGAATGGCGACACACTCGTCGAATTGCGTCTTCGTGAGGCCGGCCTTTACGGCGACTGCTGCCATTTGCAGGATCTCGGGCGCGTCAGGTCCGATCATGTGAGCGCCGACCACTTTGCCGCTCGCCTCGTCGACGATGAGTTTGTAGAGGGCGCGCTCATTGCGATTCGCCAGCACGTTCTTCATCGGCCGGAAGTCCGATGTGTACACCTTGATGCTGCCCAGCCGATTGCGAGCTTGCGATTCCGTCAACCCCACGCCCGCGAGCGGCGGATGGCTGAACACAGCGGACGGGATGCAGCCGTAGTCCACGACTCTCGGTTGGTTGCCGAACACGGTATCTGCGAACGCCTGTCCTTCGCGAATGGCGACCGGCGTGAGTTGCACGCGGTTGGTGACGTCGCCCACCGCGTAGATCGATTCGCAGGTCGAACGATTCTGATCGTCCACCCGTACAGCGCCAGCTTTGTCGAGCTCGACGCCTGCGCTCTCGAGGCCAAGTCCATTCGTGTTCGGTACGCGTCCCGTGGCAAACATCACGACGTCGCACCTGAGCGGCTCAGCATCCTTCGCCTGCAGCGTCAGCGTGCCATCGTCATGACGCGTGATCTGCTCGGGCACGCAGTTGAACATGAAGCGGATGCCCTTCATGAGAGAGATCTGCAGCAACCGATCGCGAATTTGCTCGTCGTAGCCGCGCAGGATCTGATCGGAGCGATTGATCAATGTGACCCGCGCACCGAACTCATTGAAGATGCCGGCGAACTCGTTGGCGATATAGCCGCCACCGGCGATGACGATCCGTCTGGGAAGTTGCTCGAGGTGGAATGCTTCGTTCGATGTGATGCCATGCTCGGCACCCGGCACATCCGGAATGTGCGGTCGAGCACCTGTGGCGATCAGAATCTTTCCCGTACTCACCGACTCCGCACCGATGCGGACGGTATGCGGCCCCGTCACCACCGCGCGCTCGCTGAAGATCTGCACTTTATGGTTGGTGAGCGTTTCGGTGTAGAGCCCGCTCAGGCGCGACACTTCTGCCAGCACGTTGTCGCGTAGCGTCGGCCAATCGAACTTCGGATTGTTCACCGTCCAACCGAAACGGCGCGCGTCGATCAGGTCTTCCGCGAAATGCGCGCCATACACCAGCAGTTTCTTCGGCACGCACCCGCGAATGACGCACGTGCCGCCGATGCGATATTCCTCGACGATGGCCACCTTGGCGCCATGCGCGGACGCGACTCGCGCGGCGCGCACGCCGCCGGATCCGGCACCGATGACCAGTAGGTCGTAGTCGTACGTCGTGGGCATCGGGGACCTGCGCTGTCGAGAGGGCAGGAGAGATTAGCGGGTCCCGACGATGAGTGGGGAGAGCACCGCTGATCGCAATCGGGCCTCGGTGCCCGATTGTGCGTCCCTTCCCCGCTTCGCAGGGGAAGGGAATGGATCGCTACTGCCGCGCTGCCGCCTGCAAACCTGCGTCCGACGTGCCCTGCGCTCGGGCCGTGCGCACCTCATCCCAGTGCTGCACGAACTGCAGGAACCGCTCCTTGTCGTACCCCTTCTTGCCGCGCTCGAACGGTGCCGTCGATTGCGAGCTCAGAACATTGCGGTCGGGCGCGATGATCCAGAAGTGCGGCGCTCCGTACGCGGGTGGCAATTGTTCGAAGAAGAAGTCGTTGGTGTTCTCTTCACCGATGTAGACCTTCATCACGACGAACGCGTCCTCGAGGCGCGCGTGCACGTCGCGATTGCGGGTCATGAACTGATTCAGCAGATGACACCAGCGGCACCAGTCGCCGCCGGAGATGACGAGCACCAGCTTGTTGCTGGCTTGCGCCGCTGCGATGGCGTTCTGGTATTGCTCGAAGGGATCGGCTTCGGGGTCGTAGCCCAGGTTTGCATTGCCGCTGTGGGCAGGGATGGTCAGCATCATCAGCATGGCTGCGGCGGTCGCCATTATTCTTTTCAGCATGATCTTAGCGCGCACTCGTGGCTTGTCGACGGTCGCCAGCGTAGCGTGCTTTGCGCGCGAACTCATCCGTCGCGGTTTCTTACAAATCCGACGCTTATGTGACTCTGTGGTGTCCGGCCGAATGTCGGCGGAAAGCGAAAAACAGCAGGTTTTTGCCGCTCGCCGATGCCGTTAAGTAAGATACCGGCCGGCCACTTGAGAGACCGCTGGGGACGAGTCATGAGCATGTCGTTGCGTGAACAGCTGATCGCTGCCGGGCTCGGCAGCAAGAAGCAAGGCAAGAAGGCTGAGCAAAATCAGCGACAGCAGGAGCATCGAGAGCGTAAGCAGCTCACACCGCCTCCCATCGACAAGCAGCGACTCGCTGCGCAACAAGCGCAGGCGGCCAAGATCGCGCGCGACCTCGATCTCAATCGCAAGCAGCGCGAGAAAGCCCAACGGCGCGCGTTGACCGCGGAGATCCGACAGCTCGTGGAGCAGAACCGCATCCCGCGCATCGAAAGCGAGGAATACTTCAACTTCATCGATCGCAAGAAGGTGCGGCGCATGGGCGTCAATGCCGATGTGCGCGCGCAGCTGATGATCAACGCGTTGATGATCGTGAGACATGACGGCTTCTACGCGATCGTGCCGGCGGAGATTGCTGCTCGTATCAAAGAGCGCGACCCCGAGTTCGTGGTGCCGCTAGAGCTCGCGGCCGCAGGCTCTGAGCCTGCGGCGGAAGACGACCCGTACAAGGATCACGTCGTGCCCGATGACTTGATGTGGTGATGGGGCGTGAGCGATGACGTCACGTGGTGGCTCTATTTGCTGGCGTGTGCGGATGGCCGTACCTATGCCGGCATTGCGCTCGACGTCGACGCTCGCTTTCAACAGCACGTGGCCGGCAAGGCCGCCAAGTTCACCCGGTCGAACAAGCCACTGAAGATACTTGGCGTACAGGCGTTCGCGACCAAGGGCGACGCACTGCGCGCTGAACTTGCACTCAAGAATCTGCCGCAACCCGAAAAACTCGAATGGG
>JBEVDW010000549.1:0-5814 GCA_040513115.1 Steroidobacteraceae bacterium
GCCCGTGGACGGCAGCTCGTAGAGCGGGAAGACCCAGTTCGTGTACTCGTTGAATTCCCAGTACGAATGACAGTCGCTCTGTTGCAGGCAGTTGTACGCGCCCATGCTCAAGGACACGGGGAGCAGATTCGACTGCTGATCCGGGAAGTGGTCTTTCGAGTTGGGGAAACGAATGGCGTTGCCATCCACCGTAAACAGCCCACCCGGCACGTTGTGATGGCCGCCCATCGCTACGATGGCAGCAGCGTCCGCAGCCGTCACCGTGCCGAACTGTGCGTGACCATCGTTGCGTGGCGGCGCGACATTCGGCACCACGACGTCGTGGATCATCCAGCCCTCATACCAACCCGACTCGTTGTTGATGACGAACAGTCCCGAGATGTCAGTGAAGATGTCGATGAAGGCTTCCGCGTCGGTTGGATCGGTCGGCAACCCAGGCTTCGGTTCGAGCACGACACGTACAGCGCCCACGGTCGCCAGTTGTCCGTTCGCGGCATTGGCAGCGGTGGGAATCGCGTGGTCGTTGATGCCGGCAATGGTCGTCGTGAAGATGTTCGGCTGAAAACCCTTCGTGTCCAGCAGGTAATACTGGAACAGCTGGCTGGGCTCGTCCGCCTCCGCAAATGCCGGCATGGGCACATACGTGTGTGGGCGACGTGCGAGCTCGCCGAGCACGGTCTTGACGGGCGTCGGCAAGCGCACGACATCTGCGCGATGCAGGACCGCTTGCTGTTCTGCCACGCCGATGGGATTGGGATGCGGCGCATCACTGGCGGCTTGCGCGATGGCCGAAGTCAGGAGAGTGCCGGCAAATACCGCAGAGTTATACAGCGACAATCGCAGCGCGCGATCAACTGCGGTGCGCACGGACAGGATTGGATGAGTACCCTTGCCATGATGGTGACTCCTGTACTGAAAGCGGCTGACACCTGCGAAGCACAAGTGTCTGGAGAGGATCAGTCGTAAGTGCCGCAAGCTGCGAAGGGAGTTTTACTGTTGCGCAAAGGAGAGCGAACTACGCAAGTGGAGATTCGTTGCTCGTTGATCTTTTTTCTTGTCGCCTGCGATGAAGATGAGGAAGCCTTGATCCTCCAATGACACGAGCGCTATACGTCGCTGCGAACCTCTGCCTTGCCTATACCCTCACCCGAGAACCCAAACTCGAAAGCGCCGCCGCGGACGAACTCGATGAAGTCATCGAGCACGTCCGCATGCAGTTGACCGGTCGCTTTGCCGCTACTCTCGAGTGCGAGGGATTGGGCATCGATCATCGCTGCGGTGTGCGGCGACGCCTTCGCCAGGTCGAGCGCACGCGCCCAGGCAACGGCGTCTTCCTGTTCGACACGTTTATGGTCCAGCACGCCGCCTGGTTCGTAGTCGCGCAGGGCTCGCACCTCGACTGACGCGTTGGGCGGGACCACGTAGGTCGTACCTACCGGGCGCCAGCCAAACGCCCGGCCGAGCTCCCACAAGAGATCCCAGATCGGAGCCGGGAATGATCGTCGGTCGGGTGTCGAGGCGCCCCACCGATAGCGGAACATCTCAACCATATGACTCGCCATCGCCGTCTCACTCTGCAATGCTGCTTGCAAACTCGAGCTGGAAGGTTGGTTCACGCGGAGAAACTCTCTTCATGGTGTACAGCGACCATACGCGAGATCGCACTGCTGTGCGGGCATGTTGTGAGATCGCGCATGGCGAAGTCGAACGCTCGGCACGTTTTGCAGAGATAACAACTACACGGGCTACGCCCAAACGCTGCCGAGCGCGATTCAATGTGAACGTCACGTCAGGCGATCCGCACCCAGAGTCTGCTCATACATTTCGATCGCGCCTTCGTAGCACCCGCACGACGCCTGCTCCAGGCCCTTGGAGTCGAGGATCGCGATGGCGCCCCGCTCGTAGTCGATCAGACCCCGCGCTTGCAGCGAGCCAGCCGCTTCTGTGATCCCGACGCGCCGCACGCCGAGCATGTACGCCAGAAATTCATGCGTGAGATGAAACTGATCGCGATGTGCGCGATCGCGAGTCATGAGCAACCAACGAGCCAGGCGCGCCTCGACGCGGTGAAAACGAGTGCAGGCGGCCGTCTGTGCAAGCTGGCCCATGAGCACGTACAGGTAGCGGTTCAAGCGCCGGCGCAGCTCGGCGTTTTGTTGATAGTGATTCTGAAAAGCCGACGTGCTCATCCGCCATGCGGTCCCTGCACCCTGCACGACGGCATGCTGCGGCGATGTGCTCACGCCGAGGATGAGAGAGGTCCCGAGCATGCCCTCGTCACCGACGATCCCGATCTCCAAGCGCCCGCCATCGTCGAGCGCGGTCACGAGTGAGATGAAGCTGTCGGTCGGGAAGTGCACGTGGCGGATGCGTTCGCCCGGCTCATATAGAACCTCGGCAAACCTCAGTTCGACTTGATCGCAGCTCGCCAAGAGGAGCTGCAAGCCCTTTCGAGGCAAAGCCCGCAATAGTCGATTCTCGCGTCCCTGCTGTTTGTAGTTGTTCAAGAAACCTCTGGCGATATCTGGTCTCGAATGGGTCAGCGACGGACATGTCGTGCCTCTGCCGAGCGTTCACCGTACGCGTACTCGCGCCGAAATGATGTGCGCTGGCGTACACGACAAGCGGAAGCCCTCGAAACTCGGACTTTATGTACGCCAACGTACCGAGATCCTGAACACTGCGGCGCATCCTCACGATCCTTAAGAGGCCAGCAACCGCTCGCCGCTTCCACCCACACCGCGAGAATCGACATGAACGTATCTTTAGAAACTTTTGGACACTTGCAGTCGCGGCCGGTCAGCGCGTCGCATTCAATCCGCAAGGCCGTCGCCGTGGCCCTTGGCATCAGCATGCTCGGCGCACTCAGCGCGTGCGGTGGGATATCAAACCTCGCAGAAGAGCACGTAGCTCAAAGCGAGACCTCGGTGCAGCAGGCACAACAGACGCTCGGACAATCCGAGCACGGTGCCGTGGAATTGCAGCAGGCAAAGGAGCAACTGAGCGCAGCAAAGAGCGCAATGGCCGATGGTCGGCAGCAGGACGCGGAACGGGCCGCCACGCAAGCGCACCTCTACGCCCAGCTCGCAGTGGCCAAATCGCAGAGTGCCATCGCGCGCAAATCGGCCGACGAGGTACTTGCGAGCGTCGAGTCGCTCCGTCAGGAGACCGAACGCCCCGTGCCGCAGCGCTGAGCCAGATCATACGCATTTACAGATGAGGTCAAGGTCATGAAATCGAACAACCGAATCGTACTGAGCCTGGCAATAGCCACAGTACTGGGCGCGTGCAGCGCCACCCCCGAACGCAGCGAACCGTTGGAATCGGCGCGCACCATGGTGCCCGAGCTCGAACGCTCGCCACGCGCCGGCATAGCCGCCGCGGAGATCGCCAACGCGCGGTCCTCGCTCGACACAGCGAATCGCCTGGCCGAATCCAAGGCGAAGAGAGACGAGATGGAGTTCGAAGCAACGAAGGCAGTGCTCAGCGCGAAGATCGCCAACGAGAAGATTCTGACGGCTCAGGCGAACGAGGAAGTCGAAAAGGGTACGGCTCAACGCCAGGCTGTGCTGATCCAGGCACGTGAACATGACGCGCAGAGAAGCGCACAGCAGGCAGATGCTTCGGAAATGCGCGCCGACTCTCTGGAAGCAGAGCTCGCAGATCTCAAGCTGCAGAAAACCGAACGCGGCCTCGTTCTGACGCTCGGCGACGTATTGTTCGACACGGGTCGGGCGACGCTGAAACAAGGCGCGTACGGGACGCTCGATCGTCTCGCCAAGGCCTTGGAAGAGCAGCCAGGGCGCCAAGTGCTCATCGAGGGTCACACGGACAACGTGGGCTCCGATGACAGCAATCAGAGTTTGTCTGAACGTCGGGCGCAGTCCGTGCAGACGGCGCTGATGGAACGCGGCGTGGCGCGCAATCAGATGACGGCGGTGGGCAAAGGCGAGCACTCGCCCATCGCCGGCAACGACAGCCCGGGCGGGCGTCAATCGAACCGCCGCGTCGAGCTGATATTCAGCGAGGACCGAGCGCACGTCGCGGCCGACGCATCCTAGATCCCCCGCGCAGTTCGACCGTCAGTCCTTCCCCGCGTAGCTGAACCTACGCGGGCTTGGCATCAGACACTGCAAAACAATGAAACTCGGAGGACCCTCGTGTACGCGGCGAGTCCTGATGCAACGACCCGGCCGCCAGATCTGTTCGTCACAGGCGCGGCGTTGCAGCGGCGCCAAGTCGCACCGGATCTACCCGCCGAGTCAGCGGCATTCTGCGAGCTGACGCAAGTTCTCGCCGACGATCCCAACCTGGCCGTGCGACATCTGCTCAAGATTGCGCGCGACCTTTGCGGCGCAGGAAGCGCCGGACTCAGCTTGCTGCGGCAAGACCCTGAAGGCCAGGCCATAGTGCGCTGGGAGGCGGTCAGTGGAGCACTCGCCAGCTACGAAGGCACCCACGCCCCACGAGTCAACAGTCCCTGCGGCCTCTGCCTCGATACCGGCACCTCGATGGTCGTATCACGGCCGGAGCGCGCTTTCGACTGGCTGAAGGACACCCCGCCTGCGATCGTGGAGTATCTGGTCGTGCCGCTGAACGACCGCGTGAGGGAGACGCTGGGAACTCTGTGGATTGCTCATCACGATGGTACGTCGCGTTTTTGTTACGACGATGCGCGCATCGCCGAGCAACTGGCAGCGCACTTGGTGCTGGCCCTGCAGCTGCTCGAACGTGCCAACGAGCGTCGACACGCACTGGCCGTGCTCGAATCGCTTCATACGGCACAACAGAACTTGCTCGCCCACGACTTGCACCAGGAACGCAGCTTGCGCGAACAGGTCGAGGACGAGAACAGTCAGGCTCTGAGGCTCAAGGATGCAGTCATTCACGAGGTCAACCATCGCACCAAGAACACGCTGCAGGTAGCTGCGAGCTTGCTCTCCTTACATGCCCGCTCCACCACTTCCGCGCCAGTACGCTCCGCGTTGCTGGACAGCCACAACCGCCTGCAGTTGCTGGCCAGAGCCCACCAACTGCTCTACGCGGATCCAGACAATACGCAGAGCGTTCTGATGCCGCAGCTGCTGCAAACGTTGGGGGATGCGCTCCGGCAATCATTTGCCGAACAGTTCCCCCATGTATCGCTGGAGATCCGGTCCGATCCGATCACCCTTCCGGTCCGTGCAGCTATTCCGCTCGCCCTCATCGCGAACGAAGCCGTGACGAACGCATACAAGCATGCCTTCCCGCGCGACTCATTGGGGCAAGTCACCGTTCAACTGCAATGCACGGCTGACAATGCTCTGGTTTTGAGAGTCGCAGATACTGGCGTCGGTCTGCATCCTGACGGTGCCGAAGGCGGCATGGGGTTCAAACTGATGCGCCTCTTCGCATCACAACTGAACGGCACGCTGGAGTTCGCCGAGCAGCCTGGGCGTGGGGGAACGATGATCACGCTGACAATCGAGCGCCTGCCACAAAATACCGTTGGCGGCTTACTGGCTCACCCTGAGCCCGCAACGGCCGAGGATCTACCGCGTGTCAGTCGAGGCTATCGATGGACGCAAACGGTAGCAGGCGATCGAATTCCCTTTTGACGACGGCGTAGCATTCGCACGTGCGGGCTTCAAGGCCGGTGCGATCCAGCACCGTAATGTGCCCACGGCTGTACTTGATCAAGCCAGCATCTTGAAGATTGCCAGCGGCCTCCGTAACGCCTTCGCGTCGTACGCCGAGCATGTTGGCGATCAATTCTTGCGTCATGATGAGCTCATTCCCCATCAAGCGGTCGAGACTCAGCAGCAGCCAACGACA
>JBEVDW010000550.1:0-18547 GCA_040513115.1 Steroidobacteraceae bacterium
GCGCACATACCAGGTGCCAGCTGGGTGCGTCCCTCGTCCGTATACAAGGTGGGTTGACCCTGCAGGATGTAGACGAACTCATCCTGCTTCGAGTGCGCGTGACGCAGCGACGAGACGGCTTTGGCTGCAAGCCGCGTCAGGTTCACGCCGAAGTTGGTCAATCCGAACACATCGCCCAGCTGCCGCTTCTCTCGACCCGCCATGCGCGATGCGAACGGCTCCGGATAGATCGACGGGTTGATACGCGGGGCAGCCTGCGCCGCGACGATGGCAACCGGTGTGTTCACTTTCGACATGGCTGAGTACTCGTCTGCTTCGCAGATTGCAGGCTCCATCGTACCTGCGCGTACGCCAGCCGCTAAGTCGAGGCCGCACCCGCCCGGTCGTGCGTGCGGGCTCTGCTGCTTACGGTCTATTCAGACGAAGTTCGCCGCGTTCTCGTCATTCCAATGCTGGCGCACCACCGTGTGCGTGGGATGTCGGAACCGCAGCCGCATGATCGTCCTTAGGGCAGGCCCACACCGGATAAGGAGTTGCCCATGCCCACGAACGAACGCATCCCGATGCCGCCTGTGGTCTCGGAGGCGGAATGGCTGACGCAGCGCAAGCGACTGCTGGCAGAAGAGAAAGAGCTGACCGGGCATCTCGATCGGGTGAATGCGGCGCGGCGGCGACTGCCGATGGTGAAGGTGGAGAAGAAGTACACGTTCGATGGACCGGGCGGCAAAGCTTCGTTGCTGGATCTGTTCGCAGAGCGGCGCCAGCTGATCGTCTACCACTTCATGTTCGATCCGGCGTGGGACAAGGGCTGCATGGGATGCACCGGCTATGTCGATGCACTCGGCGATCTCTCGCTGTTGCAAGAACGTGACACGAGCTTCGTGCTCATCTCCCGCGCACCGCTGCCGAAGCTCCAGGCTTACCAGGACTGGACCTGGCCCTGGTATTCGTCGTTCGGCAGCGATTTCAACTACGACTTCCATGTCACGTTGGACGAGCGCGTGCGTCCGGTCGAGTACGACTATCGCTCGAAGGCTGAGATGGAAGCCTTGAAGGTGCCCAATCCGACGCAGGGCGAAGAGCACGGCCTCAGCGTGTTCTTCCGTGTCGATAGCGACGTGTTCCACACGTACTCGACCTACGCACGTGGCACCGAATCACTCACCGACGCTTACACGCTCCTGGATCGAACACCGTACGGACGCCAGGAGGATTTCGAGGATTCGCCCGCCGGTTGGCCGCAGAAGCCAACGTACGGCTAGTCATTCCGGATACCCCAGCTCCTGCCCCCTCCCCCTGTGCACGAGCAGGTTTACATCGTCGGCCACGACGTCGGCGGCATGGTGACGTATGCGTTCTTGCGTCGCTAACCACAGTCCACGCGCGGCGCAATGATTCTCGATGTGCCGTTGCCAGGACTTGCTGGCTGGGACCAGTCACCGTTTGCGAAGCTCGTTCCGAAGATGGCGGATGGACTGCGTGCGAGCGGCGTGAAGAAGGTTGCGACCGGCATCATCAAGGGCAGCCCGCACTACGTAGTGCAGGATCAACCGGACGCCGTCGCCGAGCTCATCGAGCGGCATGCCGCAATAGCACGATAAGCGTCGCCAACAGCGCCCATACCGGCGCGTGGGCGCACTCTGACGTAGTTGGAACTCTTCGGGCATCATGGCACTCATTGCAACCCGCGGACGTTCTACAACCACAATACGGGAGTGCTGCCATGCGCATGGTTTTGGTGTTGATCGCTCTGATCCTTGCAGTGGTCTTTGCGGTACAGAATGCGATGCCGGTGACCTTGAATGCCTTCTTCTGGCGGTTCGACGCGTCGCTCGCTGTGATGATCGTTCTGTGCGTGGCGCTGGGCGCCATCATCGCGAGCCTGGCCGTGATGCCAAGCTTTTTCCGCTCACGCGGCAGCGAGCGTCGACTCAAGGCACGCGTCGCCGAGCTCGAGCGCACCGCAGGCGCGACGACTCCGCCACCCGCGACGGCAGCGCCGGTCATTCCCCCAACGCCGACGCCCTTCTGATCGCGTCTGCTTCCTGCGCATTCGCGCACGCGACGCTTCCTGCCGCGCGGAACTCTATCGCGAGTCTGCCGTTCCCCTTGCACATCTGACGACATCGCAGGTTCAAGGCAGAACCTGTCCCACCGGATTGCTGACGCACGGTCGCCTTCGTACCGACACCCCGGCGATCAATGCCACCTGGCATGCGAACAAGCCATGCGCGATACGGCTCCGGCACGTACGCGCATTGATTTCGAACACACTCATTGGAGGCTCATCATGGCCAAACGACTGGAAGGTAAGAGTGTCGCCATCCTGGCGACCGACGGTTTCGAAGAAGTGGAGCTTACGCAGCCGCTCGACGCCCTACGCGCAGAAGGCGCGCAGGTCGATGTGGTCGCACCGAAGGCCGGCGAAATCCAGGGCTTCAATCATTTCGATCGCGGCCGCTGGGTCCCCGTGGACGTCGCACTCGACGATGCGGACGCAAGCGATTACGACGCGATCGTGCTGCCGGGCGGCGCACACAATCCGGATCAGCTGCGTATCAACGAGAAAGCCCTGACGTTCGTGCGCGCGTTTGCCGATGCGGGCAAACCGGTGGCGGCGATTTGTCATGCGCCATGGATTCTCATCAACGCAGGCCTCGCTGCCGGTCGCAAGCTGACGAGCTGGACAACCATTCGCGAGGATCTCAAGAACGCCGGCGCCACGGTTGTCGACGAGGAAGTCGTCGTGGACGCGGGACTCGTGACCAGCCGCGGGCCCAAGGATTTGCCTGCCTTTTGCAACAAGGTGATCGAAGAGATCACGGAAGGACTGCATCATCAGCAGGCAGCGAAGGCGAAGCATTCGGAACCGCGTCCGAGACACTGATCCTGCTGAAACCATCGCGAGCACCGACTCGCTCGCGATGGCCGGCTAACCCACGTCGGCCGGCTAACGCACGTCGAAAGTGCGTCGGCGGAGTGCCTCGCAAGGTGTAGGCTAGCGGCGCAGGTCACGGGACCTTCGCAGGCAACCGCTGCGCCCTGGTTGTCTGCTGCTCCGGCAGCTACCCACGAGGCATCCATGAGTTCGGGAATCTCTCGCCGAGAATTCATTCAGGCCAGCGGCGCCGCCGCGTGTGCGATCGGAGTCGCGGCAGAGGCGGCGGCACCCTCCTCCGCACAAACCGCCACGCCCCGTGCCCACGTCAAGATCAATGTGAATGGCGTCGTGCACACAGCCGATCTCGAGCCGCGCGTCACCCTGCTCGACTATCTGCACGACCGACTCGCGCTCACAGGCACTCACAAAGGCTGCAATGAGGGCGCGTGCGGTACCTGCACCGTTCTCATCGACGGCAAGCGCATGAATGCCTGTCTCACCTTGGCTCTGCAATGCGATGGGCGTGAAGTCACGACGGTGGAAGGCCTGGCGCGCGACGGGAAACTCCATCCCGTGCAACAGGCCTTCATCGATCAGGATGCCTTCCAGTGCGGTTACTGCACGTCGGGTCAGATCATCTCTGCCGTGGCCTGCATTCAGGAAGGCCACGTGGGCAGCGAGGCGGAAGTGCGCGAATGGATGAGCGGCAATCTGTGCCGCTGTTCGTGTTACCCGCAGATCACGGCCGCCGTCATGGATGCGGCCGAGCGCATGAAGAAGGCAGGAGGCCGCACATGAACAACTTCGACTACGCACGGGCCACCACGCTGCAGGATGCGATCCAGCGTTCTCAGGATGGGTCGACGCAGTACATCGCGGGCGGCACCGAGTTGCTCAATTGGATGCGACTGGGCATCAGCGAGCCCGCCCGACTCGTAGATATCGGCTTCGTCAGTGATCATCGAGAGATCAAACGCGAAGGCAACGAGCTGGTCATCGGCGCGCTCGCAACGTTGAACGAAGTCGGCGAGAACGCATTGGTCAACCAACATGCAGGCGCGTTGGCTCAGGCCTGCTTGAAGGCAGCCTCGGCTCAGATCCGCAACCGCGCCACACTGGGCGGCAATGTCTTACAGAAGACTCGCTGCGCTTACTTCAGATCGGAAGCGCCGCTGCCGTGGGGCTGCAATAAACGAGTCCCCGGCTCCGGCTGTGCGGCACTGGAAGGCTTGAACGAGCGCCACGCGATCTTCGGCTGGACGGATGCCTGCGTTGCAGTGCATCCATCCGATCCGCTCGTCGCGCTCGCCTGCCTCGACGCCACCGTGCAACTGATGGGACCGCAAGGCCCGCGCACGCTCGAGGTTCGCAGCTTGCATCTGACGCAGGAAGAAGCCCGTGCCGAACGTTCGCGTGCACCGGAAGCACAGCGCGAATCGCGTCTGCGACCGCAGGAGCTCATTGCTGCCTACCGCATCCCCATCGCCGACGGCGAGCGTTCTGCGTACATCAAGGTGCGCGAGCGCGATAGCTACGAGTACGCCCTCATCTCTGCAGCCGCCTCCTTGCAAATCAAAGACGGCAAGGTTGCACGGACGCGCATTGCGTTGGGCTCCGTGGCACAGAGACCGTGGCGCCTGCTCGCTGCCGAGCAGGCACTGATCGGCAGCACGCCGGACAAGCAGGCCGTGCTCGCTGCCATCCGCACGGCGCTAGGCGATGCAAAGCCGCTCGAACACAATCGCTACAAGATCACGATGGCTGCCAACGCTGCGACACGTGCCGTCCTGACCGCGGGAGGTGTGGCATGACGATCGGCAGGCCACTCTCACGCGTCGAAGGCGTCGACAAGGTGACGGGCCGCGCACGATTCTCGGGTGACGTCGTCGTTGCAAACATGTTGCATGGCGTGCTGGTCGGTGCACCGGTCGCAGCCGGACGCCTCACCGCTATACACAAGGACGCAGCCCTCGCACATCCCGGCGTCGTGCGTGTCCTGACACGTGCCGACATGCCTCAGTTCGGCAAGATTCCGCCGCCCGCGGCCGTGCTCCACCTGCCCCTGCAGACGGACGAAATCCGCCATGAAGGCGAACCCGTCGCGATCGTTCTCGCCGAAACGATCGAAGCCGCCGAAGGCGGCGCTGCGCTCATCAAAGTCGATGTGCAACGGGGGGACGTACTCGTCCCGGGACGGGGCCGTCGCATGCCGCCGGTGAATGAGCTGCCGATTGGCAACGATCTGGCCAAGGGCGACTTGCAAGCCGGTCTTGCAGCTGCGGCACAGCGCGTCGAGCAGGCGTACGAACAGCCCGCCCGTCACCACAATCCGATGGAGCCATCGGCGACGCTCGCACAATGGGATGGCGACCAGCTCACGATGTACGATTCGGTGCAGGCCGGCTTCAATGTGCCACCCGTTGTGTCCGCCGCGCTGGGCATTGCGCCGGAAAACGTGCGTGTCGTATCACCCCACACGGGTGGCGGCTTCGGCTGCAAGGGGTTTGTCTGGCCGCATCAGATTCTCGCGCCGGCTGCGGCTCGTGTCGTCGGACGGCCCGTGCGCATCGCACTCACCCGTTCCTTGATGTACGCGAACGTCGGCTATCAGCCATGGGTCCAGCAGCAAGTGCAACTCGGCGCGCAAGCCGATGGCGCGCTCACAGCCATCCGTCACGAGATCGTGAACTCGTCCGCGATGCTGGACACGTTCTTCGAGCCGGCGAGCGAAACGAGCAAGGGGCTGTACGCGTGTCCCGCGATTCACACGAAGCAGATGATCGAACGCGTGACGATCAACGTGCCCACCGCCATGCGCGCACCGGTCGAGGGCCCAGGCACGTGGGCCATCGAGAGCGCCATGGATGAGCTCGCGGTGGCATTGAGGATGGATCCGCTGGACCTACGTCTGAAAAACTACGCAGAACGCGATCCGCACACGGACAAGCCATGGTCATCCAAGAAGCTGCGTGAGGCGTACCAAGATGCGGCCAAACGCTACGGCTGGCGCGAGCGTCATTCGCGCCCGAAGCAGGATGGACACTGGAAGATCGGTCATGGCATGGCCACCGCCACCATGGGTAGCTTCCGGCATGCAGCCGCAGCTCGTGTGCGACTGAAAGACGATGGCAGCGCCGTCATCGAAGCCGGCACGCACGATATCGGCACCGGTACGCTCACGGTGTTCACGCAAATCGCTGCCGACACGTTGCAGGTTCCAACGGAAAAAGTTTCGATCGTATGGGGCGACACGCGTCTGCCTCGCGCCAGCCCCGTGTATGGCTCGTCAGCGACCATGACCACCGGCAGCGCGATCATGCAGGCCGCGCGTAACGCGAAAGAGAAGCTCTCGAAGCTGGTGCCGAACGTTGCCGACCACGGCGCCGCGATGCGCAAGGCCGGCATCTCCGATATCGTCGGCGACGCACAGTTCGCGCTCCCCAACAACCTGCCGTTCAATGCCGATGGACAAGGCACCCCGTATGCGATGCGCACCTGGGGCGCCGTGTTCGTCGAAATCGGCGTCGATCCGGATTTCGGCATCCTGCGGTTGCGCCGCGTGGTGGGCTCGTATTCCGCGGGTCGCATCATCAACCCCAAGACCGCACGCAGCCAGCTCACGGGCGGCATCATCTGGGAATGGGGCAAGGCAACGATGGAGGAAAGTGTGCAGGAGCCGACGCACGGTCGCTGGCTCGCCAAGAACCTGTCGAACGTTGCAATTCCCGTGAACGCCGATATTCCGACAGATCTCGATGTTTCGTTCGTGGAGGAATTCGATCCGCATGCGAGCGCACTGGGTGCGCGTGGCATCGGTGAGCTCGGCGCGACGGGCATTGCGGCTGCGGTGGGCAACGCCGTCTACGACGCCGTCGGCGTGAGAGTGCGTTCGCTGCCGATATTGCCTTGGAAAATTATCGAGGCTTTGAACGCCTGAGAGCAGCCGGTGATCGAAGGGCCGTCACCCCTTCGATCGCGGCTCGATGTGATTCGACTATCGTCCCTTGTAGACCGGCGTCCGTTTCTGTCCGAACGCCGTCGCGCCTTCGACGAAGTCTTCGGTGCGCGTGACACGATTGGCGGACTCCGCTTCGGCATAGAGCTGCTGCGCAAGCGTGTTGTCGAGCGACTGGTTGACCAGCTGCTTGGCTTCACCGAGCGCCACTCGCGGTCCGCCCGCGAGCCGCGCAGCCAGAGCGGCCGTTTCAGCAGCGAGCCGATCGTCCGGTACGACGCGGTTGACCAACCCGATGCGCAGCGCGTCTTCCGCCGTGAAGGTGTCGCCGAGGCAGATGATCTCCTTCGCACGCTTCACGCCGACCTGACGCGGCAGGTAGTAGCTCGCACCCGCATCCGGCACGGCGCCGATCTTGATGTGCGACAACATGAACTTTGCAGTCGTGGACACGATCGCGAGATCTGCCCCGGCAACGAAGCTGACGCCGGCCCCCGCGATAAAGCCGCGCGCACTTGCGACCACGATCTGCGGCATGCGTTCCAGCGTGAGGAACACCGGGTTGACGTTGTGCACGAAGCCTTCGAACGTGGCGGCACGCTCGGCCGGCGGCTTGGATGCATTCTGAGCGAAACTCTTCACGTCGCCACCCGCAATGAAGTGATCGCCGACCGCATCGATGACGAGAACGCCGACGTCGCTTCTCTGCTCGACGGCGCGGAAGAACTGCAGCATGGCAACCATCATCTCGCCGCTGATGGCGTTGCGTGCTTCAGGCCGATTGACGGTGAGGGTGGCAATGCTGCCTTCGATCTTGGTGAGAATCTCGCTCATGACTATCCCCGGTGAACGCTCCTGAAAAGAGAGCGCGAGTCGACACGCTTGGCGCGCCAGCGTCAAGCACCTGTCATTGAACGCGCGGGTGCGCCGGCACTGACTGGGCGAAACCGATCAGACCAACAGCGCCCGCAACGCGCTGACCAAAGCCAGCGGCCGATCCAACATCAAATGGTGATGCGCATCCGGAATGACGATCGGACCCTTGCCCTGCGACAGTCGTTGAAGCGTTCGCTGCGCCCGATCCGCATCGACGATGCGGCTGCGCTCGCCGTACACGAAATGCACCGGCGCACGTACGCGGGCCAGCACGTCTTCATCATGCATGTGATACGTCAGCGCCGCGAGGGTGGGATCGAACTTCCATGCCCAGCCACCCTCAACCTGCTTCAACGAATGCCTGCCGACATGCTGAAACAATTCCCGACTCCACACCGGCTGATCCGGCAGCAAGCGAAAGCGCGCCATGGCCTCTTCGAGGCTGGCGTAGGTGCGAGTGCCCTTCACGGCCGGCTCCGTGCGACGCTCATCGCTGAGCCAGAAGAAGCTGTCGCATACGATTGCGTGAGTGAACAGCTCGGGCCGCAGGGCGCACGCCTGCAGGCAGCGTGATCCGCCGAAGCTGTGACCGATGATGGTGACCGGCTGCGAACACTCGTGCTCGATGAGGCCGGTGATGTCGTCGGCAAAGGTCGGGAGCTCATACGCAGCGCGGTGGTCGCTGTCGCCCATGCCCGAGAGGTCGATCGCCAACACCCGGAAATCGGTGGCGAGAAACGGGGCAATCGCGTCCCACCAATGCGCGTGGCCGCGAAAGCCGTGCACCAGCAGCACGGTGCCCCGGTTCGCTCTGTCCTCACCCCGGACGAGGTAGTGGATGCGGCCACCGTTGACCGACAGGAAGCGGGATTCGCCGGCTTGCGCCAATATCTGCTTGCGCCAGCCATCCCGCTCCGGGGCGGCTCCATCGATTGAAGTCATGGGGTTGCGATCTGTGAAGGGCTGGGAAGTAGAACTGATACCCTCTTGCCCTTCAAGTTACCCAAGTGCCTACGCGCGCCGTGAACCTGCCCGCCGTCGTTCAGCAACTGCGCACCGCCTTGCGAGCGGAGGACGTGCTGTGGGAAGCCGAAGACCTGAAGCCCTACGAATGCGACGGGCTCTCGGTCTATCGCCAGGTGCCCCTCGCGGTCGTGCTGCCGCGTGATGAAGCCGAGGTACAGCGTGTCCTGCAGATCTGTAGCGCGGCAAGCGTTCCGCTGATTGCGCGAGGCGCGGGGACAGGTCTGTCCGGTGGCGCAACACCGCGTGCCGATGCGGTGGTGCTCTCGCTCGCGCGCTTGAACAAGATCGTTGCCGTCGATCCAGTGGCACGCACGGCGCGCGTGCAACCGGGTGTACGGAACCTTGCCATCTCCGAAGCGGCGGCACCTTTCGGTCTCTACTACGCGCCCGATCCTTCGAGTCAGATCGCCTGCACGATCGGCGGCAATGTCGCGGAGAACTCCGGCGGTGTTCATTGCCTGAAATATGGCCTGACCGTGCACAACGTGCTTGCGGCACGCGTACTTACGATGGACGGCGAAGCCATGACGCTCGGCTCGGCCGCGCTCGATGCGCCCGGTTATGACCTGCTCGCACTGTTCACGGGCTCCGAAGGATTGCTGGGCGTGATCACGGAAGTCACCGTGAAGCTGATTCCGCTGCCCGAGTGCGCTCGCGTCGTTCTCGCTGCGTTCGACAGCCTTGCGAATGCGGGCCAGGCCGTGGCCGACGTGATTGCGGCCGGCATCATTCCGGCGGGACTCGAGCTGATGGACAGGCCAGCGATTGCCGCCGTCGAGCCCTTCGTCAATGCGGGCTACCCATTGGATGTGGAAGCCATCCTGCTGTGCGAGTCCGATGGCACGGCGCACGAAGTCGAGGAGGAAATTGTTCGCATCGAGGCCGTGATGCAGCAGGCCGGCGCCATCGAATGTCGCATCTCGCGCGATGAACGCGAGCGGTTGCTGTTCTGGGCTGGCCGCAAGGCTGCGTTCCCCGCGGTGGGACGCATCTCGCCGGACTACTACTGCATGGATGGCTCGATTCCGAAGCAACGCCTGGCAACCGTGCTCGAGGCTATTCGCGGCATGGAGATCAAATACCGCTTGCGGTGTGCGAACGTTTTCCACGCCGGTGATGGCAATCTGCATCCGTTGATCTTGTTCGATGCGAACAATGCGGATGAGTTGGCGCGCGCAGAAGCATTCGGCGGCGAGATCCTCGAGCTGTGTGTTGCGAACGGCGGCAGCATCACGGGCGAGCACGGTGTGGGCATCGAGAAGCTCAATCAGATGTGCGTGCAGTTCGGCAGCGATGAGCTGCAAGTGTTTCACGCGATCAAGCACGCCTTCGATGCGCAGGGCTTGTTGAATCCGGGCAAGGCGGTTCCGACGTTGCATCGCTGTGCGGAGTTCGGACGTATGCGGGTTCATGGCGGGCAGTTGTCGCACCCCGAGCTGCCGCGCTTCTGACGATGACCACCGTCAGTGACATTCAGCAGCGTGTGCGCGACGCGGCGGCCAGCACGACGCCGCTGCGCATCGTGGGCTCGGGCAGCAAGGATTTCTATGGCGGGCCGCTCGTGGGCGAGCCGCTGAGCACGGCATCCCTCGTGGGCATCGTCGACTACGAACCCGCGGAGCTCGTCATGACTGTGCAGAGCGGAACGCCGCTCGCGGACATCGATGCAGCACTCGATGCACGCGGTCAAATGCTGGCGTTCGAGCCGCCGCATTTCGGCGGTGCAGGCACAGTCGGCGGTGCCGTTGCGGCTGGGCTCTCAGGGCCGCGACGCGCTTACGCGGGTGCGGCACGCGACTTCGTACTGGGCGTGCGCATCATCGATGGTCAGGGCCGCCTGCTGCGTTTCGGCGGCCAGGTCATCAAAAACGTTGCCGGATTCGACGTCGCACGCCTAATGGCTGGCAGCCTCGGCACGCTCGGGCTACTGACGGAGGTCACGTTGAAGACGCTGCCGAAGCCCAGCACGGAAGTCACGCTCGTGCGCCCAGCAACCGAGGCCCAAGCGCTCACACTCTGCAACGAATGGGCCGGTCGCCCCTTGCCGATCTCGGCCACCTGTCATCTCGATGGACATTTACATGTGCTGCTGTCGGGCGCGAGCGCCGCAGTGAACGCAGCCTGCGCGCAATTGGGCGGCGAGCGAGTGCGAGACGACGCTGCGTTCTGGACCGCGCTGCGCGATCACTCGCATGCTGTCTTCGCGCCTGCACAAACCGTGTGGCGATTTTCGGTTCCATCGGCCACGCCGCCGCTGGGCCTCGGTGCACAGCAGGTAATCGAATGGGGCGGCGCGCTGCGCTGGATCGTTGGCGATCTGCAACCCGGCGCGCGCGAGCGCATCGCGGCACTCGGCGGACATGTCAGTTGCTTTCGCTCCGCTTCTCGCTCGGCGTCGGCATTCCAGGCTCTACCGTCAGCATTGCACAACCTGCATCGTCGCCTGAAGCACGTGTTCGATCCCGCCGCTATTCTCAACCGCAGTCGTCTATACGATCTCTGACATGCAGACCCAACTTCCCACCGCTTTCCTCGACACGGACGCTGGCCGTGAAGCCGATGCCATTCTGCGTTCCTGCGTGCACTGCGGCTTCTGCACGGCGACGTGCCCAACCTATCAACTGCTCGGCGATGAGCTCGATGGTCCGCGCGGGCGCATCTATCTCATCAAGGAAATGCTCGAGGGCGCGCCTGTCACACCGAAGACGCAGCTTCACCTCGATCGATGTCTGACCTGCCGCGCATGCGAGACGACGTGTCCTTCGGGCGTGCGCTACGGGCGGTTGTTGGATATCGGACGTGAACGCGTGGAACAGGTCGTTCCGCGTGGCCTGTGGGATCGCGTGCAGCGTCGTCTGCTGTTGGCAGTACTCGCGCGACGGTCTGCATTCAAGCCCCTGCTCGCTGCAGCACGGCTGGTGCGGCCATTACTGTCGAGCTCGTTGCAGTCGCGAGTTCCGGACAAGCGCGCCGCTGGCGTGTGGCCCGCCGCGAAACATGCTCGGCGAATGCTGGTGCTGCAGGGCTGCGTGCAACCCGATGCCATTCCCGCGATCAATGCCGCAGCAGCCCGCGTGCTCGATCGGCAGGGTATTTCGCTGATCGCCGTGAACGACGGCTGCTGCGGCGCCATGGCTCATCATCTGTCCGCCGCGGAGCTCGCTCATGAGCACATGCGTCGCAACATCGATGCCTGGTGGCCAGAGATCGAGCGGGGTGTGGAAGCGATCGTAGTGACGGCCAGCGGCTGCGGGGCGATGGTTCACGAGTATGGTGAGTTGCTGCGCGACGATTCCGCGTATGCCGCCAAGGCTCGCCGAGTGTCCGAGTTGTACCGTGATCTGAGCGAGGTGATTGTTGCCGCAAGCGATGGAGCTTCGACGCAGACGCGACCTCTCCGGATCGCCTTTCAATCGCCGTGCACGTTGCAGCATGGCTTGAAGATTCGAGGCGCTGTCGAGCGCCTTCTCAGGCAGCGGGGTTTTCAACTCGTGCCGGTCGCGGATGGGCACCTGTGCTGCGGCTCCGCGGGAACTTACTCGTTGCTCCAACCCGAGCTGTCGCAGCAGTTGAGGCAGAACAAGTTGGAGGCGTTGGGGTCAGGATCACCGGACGTGATCGCGAGCGCCAACATCGGGTGCATGCTGCATCTTCAAGCGGGTACGGGGACACCGGTGCGGCATTGGATCGAGTTGCTGGATGGCGCAGCCGAAGAATTGCCCCCACCCCAACCCTCCCCCGCTTCGCAAGGGAGCGGTAAGAATTACACCGCGAATGGGAAATGGGGACATTCCTCATTTCGTCTCATTTCCTTGAGGAAATGAGGAATGTCCCCGAATGGAATGTCCGCTCGCTCGTGCTCGTTCTGCGGCCGGCCTATCGGCTTCCTATCCTGCGAAGCGGGGGACGACCGCAGGAAGTGGCGCGGCCAGGGTTGGGGTGAGCAAGAGCCACTGAACCCCCAGGGACTGTGGCTCCTGCGCCCGAACGAGTACCCTTCGCGTCCCCGCCCGTGAGCTCCTCGGCGGCTTGCATAATCACAGCCCGTGAGCCACGGCAACCCACTTGAGAAAGGTTCGAGATCGATGAGCCAGTACATCCAAGCCAGCCCCACCCTTCGCGTCGCCGCTCCGTTGCACGAGCTCGTCGAAAAACGCGTACTGCCCGGCACGGGTATCGAAGCCACGCGCTTCTGGAGCGGGCTGGGCGAGCTCATCGAGCGGCTGGCACCGAAGAACCGTGCCCTGCTCGCGCGGCGCGATGAGCTGCAGGCGAAGATCGATGGGTGGCATCGTGAACGCGCTGGCAAGCCACACGACGCGGCTGCATACAAGCGCTTCCTGACCGACATCGGTTACCTGCAACCGGAGCCGGCGGACTTCAAGATCGCAACCGCGAACGTCGATGCCGAGATCGCGCAGCAGGCTGGTCCGCAGCTGGTGGTGCCGGTCACCAATGCGCGCTACGCCCTCAACGCCGCCAATGCGCGCTGGGGCAGTCTCTACGATGCGCTCTACGGCACGGATGTGATTTCCGAAGAAGGCGGTGCCCAGCGCGCAGGCGCATACAACCCGATACGGGGCGCCAAAGTGATCGCGTTCGCGCGCCGGTTCCTCGACGAGTCGGCACCGTTGGCGCGCGGCAGCCATGCGGATGCAACGAGCTACGCAATTGCTGCGGGCGCTCTGCAGGTCACCCTGAAGGATGGCAGCAATAGCGGTCTCTCTCGACCCGCTCAATTGGCGGGATTTGTGGGCAGCGCCGAGACGCCCAGCGTCGTGCTGCTCAAGAACAACGGCCTGCACTTCGAGATCCAGATCGACCGGAAGCACTCCATCGGCGCCACTGACGCAGCGGGCGTAAAGGACATCCTGCTCGAAGCCGCATTGACCACGATCCAGGATTGCGAAGATTCCGTCGCGGCCGTGGACGCCGAAGACAAGACGCTCGTGTACAGCAACTGGCTTGGCCTCATGCGCGGCGATCTCGCCGATGAGTTCGAGAAAGGCGGCAAGCGCATGCGCCGCGAGCTGAATACTGATCGCAAATACACGACGCCTGCGGGTGGCGAGCTGGTGCTATCGGGCCGCAGCCTCTTGTTCATCCGCAACGTCGGTCACCTCATGACGACGAACGCGGCGCTCGATGCGCAGGGCCGTGAAGTGCCCGAAGGCATTCTCGATGGCGCGATCACCTCGCTGATTGCCGTACACGACGTGAAGGGACTGAGCCGCCATCGCAACTCGCGCACGGGCAGCATCTATATCGTGAAGCCGAAGATGCACGGTCCCGACGAAGCCGCCTTCACGGTCGAGCTGTTCGGTGCAATCGAAGATCTGCTCGGCCTGCCGCGCAATACGATCAAGCTCGGCATCATGGACGAAGAGCGTCGCACGACACTCAATCTGAAAGCCTGCATCGCGGCCGCTCGTGACCGCGTCGTCTTCATCAACACCGGCTTCCTCGACCGCACGGGCGATGACATTCACACCAGCATGGAAGCCGGTCCGCTGGTGCGCAAAGCGGCGATGAAGCAGCAGCCGTGGATTCTCGCGTACGAAGATCGCAACGTGGACGTCGGTCTCGCGTGCGCTCTGCCCGGGCGCGCGCAGATCGGCAAAGGCATGTGGGCGATGCCGGATCTCATGGGCGCAATGCTCGAGCAGAAGATCGGCCATCCGAAAGCGGGCGCGACGACTGCATGGGTGCCCTCGCCCACCGCGGCGACGTTGCATGCCCTGCACTATCATCAGGTCGATGTGTTCGCGCGCCAGAAGGAGTTGGCCAGCCGCAAGCCCGCCTCTATCGATGACATTCTGAAGCTGCCGTTGTTGGGCGATACGAAGGTGTCGGCGCAAGACATCCAGCAAGAGCTCGACAACAACTGCCAGGGCATCCTGGGCTATGTCGTGCGCTGGGTCGACCAAGGCATCGGCTGCTCGAAGGTGCCGGACATCCACAACGTCGGTTTGATGGAAGATCGCGCGACGCTGCGCATCTCCAGCCAGCACGTGGCGAACTGGTTACGTCATGGCATCTGCACCACCGCTCAAGTCGAAGAAACCTTGCAGCGCATGGCTGCCGTCGTGGACAAGCAGAACGCGGGCGATCCGTTCTATAAACCGATGGCGCCGAACTTCAAGAACAGCCTCGCGTATGCCGCTGCCCACGATCTCGTCTTCAAAGGCACTGAGCAGCCGAACGGCTATACGGAGCCCCTGCTGCATGCGTTGCGACGCAAAGTGAAGACCGGCGCACGCTAGTCGGACTTCACAATGAGCGTGGCAGGGATCGAGAAGACATTCATCAGCGCCGACTCCCTGCTGCGCGATTCATTCGCTCTCGGCGCACAGATCGTGCGCAGTGGATTCAAGCCGTCATTCGTCGTCGGCATCTGGCGTGGCGGCGCGCCGATCGGCATCAGTGTGCAGGAAGTGCTGGAGTACAACGGGATCGAGTGCGATCACATCTCGATCCGTACTTCTTCATACACAGGAATCGATCAACAGTCGAAGACAGTGCGCGTGCACGCGATCGACTATCTCGTCTCGCGCCTCACCTTTGAGGATCGCTTGCTGCTCATCGATGACGTGTTCGATTCCGGCCGCAGCCTGGAGGCGATCATTGCGGAGTTGCAGCGACGCTGCCGGCGCAATCTGCCGGGACAGATTCGCATCGCGACCGTGTATTACAAACCGGAGCGCAATCGCAGCTCACTGACACCGGACTACTACGTGCGTGCGACGGATCAGTGGCTGGTGTTTCCGCATGAGCTGCAGGGGCTCACGCGGGAGGAGATCCTGAAGCACAAGCCGGTGGATGAGAGTTTCTTCGTGACGCAAGACGGCCGGCACAAGCCATAGGCCACGATCCTGCTCGCCGTCCAATCGACGGCACCTCACATGTCCCGCTGTTCGACAACCGAGGTTGGCTCGCCCTAAGTCGTCGGAAGCTTGCGAGCCACTGCCGGTGATGGAGGGATTTCCGCCGGAAGTTCCTTCCAGGACTGTGGCCGACATGGATGTCGGCCCTCAGAGCGTACAGGGACGTATTCACAGCGGTCCTGGAAGGAACTTGTGGCGGGAGGCACTCGCCCACTGAAGCTCGATCGTGCGTTCCACATTCTCTCCGACCGATGCCGGCAGAGAACCAGCCGTCAGACTTTCCCCACACCCGCCATCGCCTCACGCGCCAACCTCACTGGCTCGAAACTCCGCCTGTGAATCGGCGTCGGCCCGTGGCGATCCAGCGCGCGATAGTGCTCAGGCGTCGCATAACCCTTGTGCGAGGCGAACCCGTATCCCGGATACACGACATCGAGATCCCGCATCATCTCATCGCGCGTGGTCTTCGCGAGAATCGATGCGGCACCGATGTTGGCGTGCGACGCGTCGCCGCCGATGATGGGCTCGAACGTGCAATGCAGGCCGAGATTCGTGAGCAAAGGACAGGTGTTGCCGTCGATTTGGATGTGCTCGGGCGCAATGTGGAGCCCGCACAGCGCGCGGCGCATCGCTAGAAAAGTCGCCTGCAGGATGTTCAGCGAGTCGATCTCTTCGACATCGGCCCACGCCACGGACCAGGCGATGGCACTCGCGCGAATGCGCTTTGCAAGCACGGTACGCTCGGCGGGGTCTGCGATCTGCTTCGAGTCGCGCACGCCGCGCAAGCGACGTCGCGGATCCAGGATGACAGCGGCTGCGACAACCGGTCCGGCGAGCGGACCGCGCCCTGCCTCGTCGACTCCGGCGATCAAGCCGTCACGCACCCAGGCCAATCGCAACTGTGCCGCCTTTCTTTTCATGGCTGCGACGTTCTCCCCAATTGAGCTCGCGTGATAGCGCCCCTGCTATCCGGGCGGCGCATAGGGTGAGGCAGTCGCCGGGCGCGAAGCAACAGGATTTATTAATTGGACGATGGCGTCGGCAGCGCGTGCGCTCGCGTCGCGCTTCAGCTGTTGATGAATCGCCGTGAACGTTTGCAGCAACTCGCTGCGATCGGTGCGCTCGAGTTGTGCAATCACGGCGGGACCGAGCACGTCGGCGCGTACCTGATCGTTGAAGTACTCCGGGACGACCTCACGGCCCGCCAACAAATTCGGTTGCGCGAAGAATGGCGCCTTGAACAACTTCAAGTGACGTAGCAAGAAACTCGTCAAAGCGCCGAGCCGATAAGCGACCACCATCGGGCGCTTGCTCAGCGTTGCCTCCAACGTCGCCGTGCCTGAGGCGAGTAGCACGACATCGCTGGCCGCGAGCACAGCCGTCGACTCGCCATCGACGAGCGTCACGCTGTCACGCTCACCATGACGTTCGAGTGCTTGCTCGAACAGCTCACGCGCACGGGAGTTCGCCAAGGCGGCGATGTAACGCAACTGCGGCCGATGTTCACGCAACCACTTGATGGTGCGCACGAAGTCCTCCGCCAGCCGCTGCACTTCGCTCTGGCGGCTACCGGGCAACAGCGCGAGGTATTCCCCGCTCGGGTTCAGATTTAATGCGGCACGGGCCCCCGCCTGATCGATGTTCAGCGGAATCTGGTCGGCCAGAGGATGACCGACGAACTGCGCGTGCACGTGATGCGCGGCGTAGAACGGGGCTTCGAACGGCAGCAGGCACAGCACGAGATCGACGGCGGCACCGATGGTGTCCACGCGGCCTTGGCGCCAGGCCCACACTTGCGGGCTCACGTATTGCACGGTGCGGACGCCGTGGCGCTTGAGCTCAGGGGCGACCCGCAGATTGAATTCCTTCGCGTCGACGCCGACATACACAGCGGGAGGATCGGCGAGCACGCGCGCGATCAGATCCCGCCGGATGCGCAGAAGCCGGCGCAAGTGCGGCAGGATTTCGAACAGCCCGAAGACGGCGAGGCTTTCGGCGCGTTCCCACACCTCGCAGCCTGCGGCAGCCATCTTCGGACCTGCGATGCCCGCGAACTGCGCGTGCGGCAAGCGCTCGCGCAGCGCCTCGATCAGCTTGGCACCGAGATTGTCTCCGGATTGCTCGCCGGCAACGAGGATGATGCGTGTGCCGGGGTTGGCAGGCATCGCTAACGCACGAGGCTGCGTTGGCTTGCCTCGAGGAAATCCACGAACGGCGTGATCTCCGGCTGTGTCAATGCCAGCTCTTCCAGCTGGCGCGTCGCTTCCACGAGCTTCAGGCGCGAGCGGTAGAGAATCTTGTAGGCGTTCCGGATGTTTTGGATCTGCTGCGGCGTGAAGCCCCGCCGCTTCAAGCCGTTCGTGTTGATGCTGTGGGGTCGCGCGGGCTGCCCGACCGCCATGACGTACGGCGGCACATCGCGCGTGACGGCGGCGTTGTTGGCGAGAAACGCGTGCTGCCCCACCTTGCAGAACTGATGCACGCCGGAAAAACCCGCCATGATCACCCAATCACCGACATGAACATGGCCGCCCAGCGTGGCGCAGTTCGCCAGCACACACTTGTTGCCGACGACGCAGTCGTGCGCAACGTGTGTGTAGGCCATGAAGAGGTTGTCGCTGCCGATGCGCGTGACGCCATGATCGTGCGTCGTGCCGCGATTGATCGTGCAATTCTCGCGAAAAGTGTTGCGGTCCCCGATTTCCAGGCGGGTCGGCTCGCCTTTGTATTTGAGGTCCTGCGGCGCATCGCCGATGGAGGCGAACTGGAAGATCTTGTTGCCCGCGCCGATGCGCACGCCGGCTTCGATCACGGTAAACGGACCGACCGTGACGTCCGCGGCGAGCTCCGCCTGCGGCGAAACAATGGCGCGGGGATCGATGCCGCTCACGCCTGCGGTGCCTTCGCCGAAGTCTTGTTGGTTTC
>JBEVDW010000551.1:0-8319 GCA_040513115.1 Steroidobacteraceae bacterium
CCGTGAGTGCTGGTCGTTGGCTTCACAACCCATGCCGCTGATCCACGATCACGCACGGGCGCTTCGATATCCAACCTGGAGGGAAGCCATGGATACGATGACCAAACGTTGCCTGTGTGCTCTTGCACTCTTCAGCTTCGCTCTACGGGTGCCGCTGGCACACGCCGAGTTGCCGCGACTCAACTTCTTCACGCTAGGTCCTACCGCGGAAGAGGCCTCACAGGGTCCCGGGCTACCGCCTGCAACGCTGATGTTCGGTTTCGCAGTGGCCGTTCAAGGCAACACTGCGCTGGTCAGCATGCCGGAGGCGAGTCCGCAGCGTGTCGCTGTATTCACGCGGAACGAAGCCGGCCAATGGCTGAGAACGGATTCGATTCAGAACGAAGCCGGATCGTTGCTCGCCCTGGACGGTCGTTACGCATTGGCGGCTTCGGATACCGTCATCGCCGCGTATCGACACACGGCACAGGGATGGATCCGCACGCAAACCATCGATGTGCCGCCGGTGCCCACGAGTCTCGTCATGGATGGTAGGACGGCCGTCTATGTTACGACTCCGCCTGGTCAACCTGGGTCCGTGCACGTGCTGTATCGAGATCATCGCGGGCGTTGGGTCCAGGGTCCCACCCTCACGAATCGAGACGGTGCTGTGTGGGGCAGTTCGCTGGCGCTATCGAAGAACACTCTCGTTGTCGGCGCATCATCGGATGCTTCGGGTCGTGGGGCGGCCTATATCCTTCGACGTATTGGATGGTCGTGGCGCGAACAACAGAAGCTGCTGGCACCGGAGGACGACACGCAGAGCTTTGGTGCCGCAGTCGCGGTGAATGGGGATCGCATCGCAATCGGCGCACCGGCTACGTTACCCATCAATGAGAACGGCGGCTTCGCCATCGGCGCGGCCTACGTGTTCGATCGCAAGGGACGGTTCTGGTATGAAACTCAAGCGCTCCAACCGACGCCTGAGGAGCGGGCTGACACAACCAGCTTCGGTTCGTTCGTGGGACTCACGCGCTCCATGCTCGCAGTGGTCGCGCCCGCACCCGATCGTTTCAGCAGCGCCGAGGTGTTTATCTATGAACCGAACGGCGTGCGACGCACGTACGCTGCAAAAGGGATGGTCGTGCTCAATTCATTTGCCGGGATTATGGACCTTGCAGCCTCGGGCAACACGGTGCTAGCTGGCGTGCCGTTCGACAGCCCCTTTAGCACGGGGTTCGTGGCAGGTTATGAGAATGTGCCGACGCCATAGCCTTTGCGGCTGACCAATACAGGCGAGATCGACACGTGCTGAAGGAGATTCCCGGCATGGGTGTTCGGTGCCGGGTCGTGCGCTCGCACGCTCAAAACTTCGGTCGTCGCCACGTCCCCGACTGGGAGTGAGTGAGCGCGAGCAGCGCCTTGCGCCATTCGCTGACGCGGTTCTTCATATCGCCCAGCATTTCCATGGGCACGGACAAGACTGTCCCGTCTGCAACGATCTGATCGCAGTACGCGTAGAAGTACTCGAGAAAGATGACCTCGTACTCCGCCAACGGCTCTTCGAACAACGGATCGGACATGAGATCGCGGCCGACGTGTTCGACGCACAAGTAGCTCGCCGTGCTACGCACGTACTGCATGTGCTCCACGCGCATCGAATCGGCGACGTCGCGCTGCGGAAAAAAGTGGTGAATCAACGCCTCGCGCTTGGCGCCGCGCAATTGTCGTTCGCGCAGGTACTCGAACATTGCTTTGCGCTGAATCAGCGAGAAGGATGCGGACAGCATCGACTCTCGTTGAGCTGCCGGTGAGCGCTCAGCGGCCACATTACGCATCAGGCCGGAGTGTTCGCATTCCCACGATTCGTAAGTGCGAGGGTTCTCGTGCAGTCGCAGCGCAACGATCTTGGTGTCCGGGTCGTCGCTGGTGGCGGCGTGACTCAAGCAGTCGTGCGATGCCTCCATGAGGCGTTCGTGCGAGA
Source organism: Steroidobacteraceae bacterium (assembly GCA_040513115.1). Classification (GTDB taxonomy): domain Bacteria; phylum Pseudomonadota; class Gammaproteobacteria; order Steroidobacterales; family Steroidobacteraceae; genus DATELY01. Next base: position 1,964 of record JBEVDW010000551.1, read on the forward strand.
GCTGGCGAAATCCGGGGTGCAGCAGTCCCTGGCCGAAACGGCGCAGGAGTGCTGACTCGATGGAAGGCTTCGATGCCATGGATTCGACTAGTCCGTGAATCTGAGATCACGAAATGCGAGCTTCGACGCCGGGACGTGCCTGTAGCTGCACGAATCGCCTCGATGAAAGCTCGATGAGCTTGCAGGCCGAACATACATGACAAGTGCTGCGGTTTAGCCGCAAATGGGAGTGGGACGTTTCTTACGCGAAAGCCGCGAGCAGCTCCGGTGTGCGCTGAGTTGATTGGTATGGAAGGCGCCCTCGTTGTCTTCAGCGCGATTCCTCCACCACTCGAGCGGCGCGTCCATGCGCGAGACGCTCCGATTCAGTGAGCGATGGCGTGGTGTCTTCAGTAACGCCGCGTTCCTGTCCGGCAGTCGCCGTCCGAGGCTTCAGCCGCGTCCGCTTCAATTCCCGGCGCAGAGCTTGTTGCTCCTTGAACCAGAACTGCGAGAACGCACGGTCCATGCCGCGACCCGACCACCATGAGAGCAGCAATGCGAGCAGTGATCCGACGCTGATCGATGCAATCGCCCAAGGTGTATCCACGAGTGCTCGCGCAATGGCGATGGATGTGTCGATTGGACTGCCGATCAGTCCGAATAACAGCTTGGCGATGCTCGTTAGGAGTGACCATCCCAGCGAGGCAGCTGGATGGATGAGCGCAGCGGCAGTGACGATCAGTCCGATGACCGTGAGCAGGAACACGCGGTAGGACAGGCGACCGATGTGCACGTATCTGCGTACGGAATCCAGGAGCGAACCGTTCACGGGAACCGACGGCAGCTTGCTGTGTGCTTCTGACAGCACCTTTTGCAGGGCCTTCGCTCTCGCGTGCGCGGCGTCGTCTTTGTCGTCTTCGCCACTCCGCGTGAATACGACGGAGGCATTGCCGGGGAGATTGCCCGGTCGATAGTTTTCGGTGCCATGGGTGATGCGCTCGAGCACGGTGGAGTGCAACACGGGCGGTACGTTGTTCTTGGCGCAGAGTTTGGCGATGTCGCGCGGAAGCCAGCGGTAGAACAGCGCTATTCCAGCACGCGAGTTGTACAGCTTGTCGTCCACGTTCGCGTGATCGCGGTAGTACTTGCGCTCCTCCGCTACGAAGCGCAGGCCTGTGGATTCGGCTTTCTGCATCAGCCAATCCAGCGGCACCAGCGACATGCCCTGGCGCGGATAACCGCCGCCGACATTCGAGTGAACGCCGGTGAACCACACCTGCTCGATGATCTGTCCCTGGTTCTCCTTGCGCTGGTCCCAGAGTAGTGGATGAAAAGATTGGCGCTCGTCATCGATGGCGAGCGCGTGATAGCCGCGTTCGACGTCCGGACTCAGCTCGTAATTCGGAAACTTGAACTGATAGATGAACGTGTTTACTACGTTGGCGATGTTGAGTGGCAGGCCGACGGCATCCACGGTATCCCACACGCCGACGAAGGCGATCTTCTCATTGCCATGGCAGTGTGCTCGACGGAATGCCTTGCTCTCGCCCTTGGTGGGTGGACCGAACAGGGCGCGCATGAGCCACGTGCGAAAACAGCGTCGGAGGATCTTGTAAGCCTTGTCGACCAGCGTTCGCAGCTGTTGTGAGTTCTGGATTTCCACCGCTGCGCTGCCACTGCTTGCAGACACATCGCTGGAGCGACTTCGCTGAGTGGCATTGATGATGCCGCAGGTCGTGATCAAGCCCGCCAACGTGCGCACCGTGAATGCGCCACGGCTGAAACCAAACAGGAAGATGCGATCGCCAGGATCGTAGATGCGGCATAGTTCCTCATAGAGTTGCTTGACGTTGCGACTCAATCCCCAGCCAGCCGCGCCACCCAGCATCCGTAGCGGCCTGAAGCTTTCCGTGCCGACGCCGTCGTCATAGATCGCCAACTGGACCGTCAGCGCGTGGTCATAGCGATGGCCATTCAGGTCGACGCACTCGAATATCTTGAAGACGTTGGTGCCCCTTCCCTTGATGGCCGAGTTCCCAGTTCCATCCGAGCAGATGACGATGTTCTTGGACATGATGGCCACTCCCTGCGCGTCGATGAGCGCACATGCCGAACCGTGTGTCGTGCGGTGCAGTTTGACCGCGATCTCTCTGCGTCAAACACAACGCGCGCCTGTTGCGCATCACGGGAGGCGCTACAAACGATGCGACGGTTCCCGGCGAACGATCATACTCGCCGATAGTTCGGGAGCAATGTGAAGTCCCTGGGCCAAAGGTACGATAGACAGTGTTGCCGAATGGGGATGGGGCAAGAACAGGAAAAGGGGACATTCTTCATTTCTGCGTTGATACCGCCACGCTTTGAGGCTTTGACTTCGGTACCCACATCGAGCTGAAGCCAGCCATCGTCCATCGACGCGGATGAACTGCCGCCGAGTTCATCCTTCGACAGTTGGCAACGCCATCAATCGGGTTTCAGCTCAAGGCACGTCAACGCCTTCTCAGAGCGCTTCTTTAATTCGCAGAGTTCAATCGGGTCCGTAGATCGGAGTGCAATCGAAGTATGTCCGGCACCTGATAACAGCACAATTGGTGGATTGGACAGAACATGAATGTGTGCTCGAGTCCTCAATGCCGGGTGAGCTGACCAGTCCTCTGACGAGCACGTGATTTGCAGCACCGTGCTATCACGCGCTGCGAACTAGCGGGCGGATTTTCCTTGAGGCGGTTGGGGCTCTGCCTTTTCATTTCGCTCAGGCACATCGACGTCGTAGTGGTCTATGCACCATGCAACCCGATCCTCCAGATTGCGCCACGAGCGTTCATTCGCGGCGATCTTCTTGCCCTCCTCGATGATCGTCCATCCGTTCTCTCTGAGCGTTCGATCCAATAGCTTTGGATCGTGCACCATGCTCGAGTCCCATACGCCCAGCTTTTCAATTGCTTCACCCAAGTACTCTGCAGCTATGGCGCCGCGCTCTTTCTTGTTGGCATCGAAGCCGGGCATGGAACGCGGGTCCAAATAGCGGAAATCGGGTGGCCAGTCGTCGAGTGTCATGATGTACATCAGTACGCTGGCGCGACCGCAGGCCAAAGCAACTTCAGTCGGATTGCCCTGTGGCACGACATTGATTGGGCTTGGCGGAGTACTCGGCTGCTTGGACTCTCCGCAACCAACGAGCGTCGAGCTGACCAGAAGGGCAGCGCCGAAGAAGAACAAAGCCGCCCGCGGATGAGGAGCCTTCACAACTTAGCCTTCGATGCAGTTTGAGGTGCAGCCTAGCCTTGCCTGATGTACTCGGCAAAGACCTGGTTCGGAAAGAGGGTGCATCCGTTGCCGGGTCAGCTGAGCGCAGCCCTTTCCGCAAGTCGGTAGGGGCTCACGCATCGCGCCCGTCTGCCTTGTTGGCATGTTTCATCGCGGACACCTCGGTCTTCGCTTGTGCTCCGCGCTCGACAAGCAACAAAGCCTGCGGAGATCCCATGGCGCTGCGCGCAATCAGTCGAACCATCCTGCTGTCGGCAGCCTTGCTCACTACCAACGTGCTGCAGGCAGCGGACCCCTTCCAATTGGAAGAGGCCAGCATCGGAAGCATCCAGAGCGCGATTCGGTCCGGGGCGACGACGTGCAAGCAGGTGGTCGAGGGCTATATCGCGCGCGCCCGCGCTTACAACGGCGCGTGCTCGAAGCTCGTCACGGCGGACGGCGCCAAAGTGAAAGCCGTGCCTGGCGCCACGCGCGCGGGCGCGCCGCTGAAGTTTGCGACCGACACGGTGGCGATCGGCAAGCTGATTCCTGATTTCGACAGCTACAAAGGGTTGACGCCGGATTTCGGTCGCATGGAGCCGACCCTGTCGGATCCCAGTGTGTATCAGCAGTACGGCATGGTTGTCGGCATTCCCAACGCCGGTCAGATCAACGCACTCGAGTCGTTGAACATTCGCGGTGAGCGCTCGGTGACGTGCAAAGGGAAATTCGATGCGCTGCCCGGCAAGCCCTTGCCGAAGGGCGCGCCGCCCGAATGCGAGAAGTTTCGTCAGCAACCGGATGCGGTCGAGTACGCAACGGAACTGGATAAGAAATACGGCCGCGACTTCGACACCAAGGACATGCCGCTGTACTGCGCGCCGATGTCATTCAAAGCCGTCTACGACACGGCGGATATCCGCTCAACCGGTGGTGGCGACGTGAAGTACGCCATGGACGCCCCGCCGAAGGATTCGACGCTGGTCAGTCGTCTGCGTGCAGCCGGCGCGATCATCTATGCCCACGCGCACAACTCCGAATACAACGGCGGCAGCGGCGATCCGGGCGGCGATGCCGCAGTCGAGCGTCCGTACATCGGTGCCGGCGGTTCGCGCGAATCGTGGGGCGGCATGACTTGCAATCCTTACGACACCGAGCGCGTGACCGCGGGCTCGAGCGGTGGCTCAGGTGCTTCCGTCGCGGCCAATCTGGTCGTGTGCTCGATCTGCGAAACCACGGGTGGTTCATGCCGCAGTCCCGCGAACTATCACAACACCGCGCTCGTCGTTCCGACGAAGGGCATGATCTCCTTCGAAGGCACGATCGGCGCCAATCCCTATCAAGATCGTCCGGGGATCATCTGCCGCAGTGTGAAGGACGCGGTCACTGTGCTCGATGCCTTCCGCGACAAGAAGACCGGCACGTACTTCGATGCGGGCGACATCTACACGGCGCTGCCGCGCGTGATCGAGTCCAAGACACCGTACATCGAAGCCCTCGCGGATACCAAGCAGTCCAAGCCGCTCGCTGGCATGCGCATCGGCGTCGTGCGCGAGCTGTTCGTAAAGGACAACCCGGCCAAAGCCGCCGTGAGTGACGGCGTCAACAAGGAACTCAAGGCGCTCGCGGAATTGGGCGCCGAGATCGTGGAAACCGTCGATCCGCGGTATGCGGACGATCCCGGCATTCCCAACATGGCGTTCACGTTCAACGACGCGATTGCTGAAGTCGTGCCTTTCCACATGCCGGAAATCTTCTCCTGGAAGAAAGAGGGTAAGCCGGAATTTGAAGTGGCGGGTTGGGACGTCACGAGCCGCAAGTACCTGGTGGCGCTCTCCGCCCACAAGGCTCCATTGCCCGCGAACCTGAACTTCAACCGCATCTTCGGCGAGCCGCCCGAGGACGAGTCGGCCGTGTCTGGCTACACGTTTGCGTACGATTTCGCGAAGTATCTGACCTTGCGCGGCGACAGCAGGGTATACGACTGGGAAACGCTGAACGCGAACGCCAAGTACTTCAACGATGTGCGTCGTGTCGCGATGAAGAATTGGGAAAACAAGGAAATGGACATTCGCACCAACGCCATCACGTACACGATGAAGCGTCGCGACACCATGCGCATGGTGATGACCAAGGTCCTGCGACAGAACGACATCGACGTGTTCGTGAACCCCGTCAACCCCACGCTGCCGGAAAAGATTGGTGGCGCCAGCATGGGTGAAAGTGGCAGTCGCTTCGGTTACGGCTATGGCGCGCGACTCGGCCTTCCTGAGGTGTTCGTGCCCGCCGGCTTCTCGGACAGGGTAGTCGACGCCAGGTTCGTATTGAGCAAGGATGGCACGAAGTACGAAGGCCAATGGAACAGCGAGCCCACTAAGCTGGGCGGTTTGGGCCTGCCATACAACATCGCATTCTGGGCCGAGCCTGGCCAGGAATCGACGTTGATCAAAGTGGCCTCCGCCTACGAAGCCGCGACTCATCACCGCAAGCCGCCGCCCGGATTCGGTCCGGTGAAAGGCGGGATGTAGCAGAGCCTTCCCATTGAGCCCGCGCTGCCGCAGGAGACGCACCGTGAGCGATGCTGCAAACGACTACGAAGCACTGCTGGCCGAGATCGATCTTGCGGAATCGAGGTTGGCTCGCGCCGTATCCAGCGATGTACCGAGTACTGCCGAGCATGAATACATCAAGGCGCGGGAGGCTTATCGGCGGGTCGTTGAGCTGCACCCATCGCTGGATCTCCCTCCTTTTCAACGCGACGCGCTGATGCAGCAGCTGGCATTGCTGCGGTCACATCTCGAAGAGTGCGAAGGCAGGCGGTAAACGCCTCGTTGTTCTTTCTTTCTACCGGATCCAATCTGCGCACATCGAGGCCCGCGTCGCGCGACGGATCGGCCCGGATCGGTCGACAGCAGATAGGTGCCGTCGCGCAGCGCCCATGCATGATCGTAGTTCGACAGTTCGACGGTACCGCCCGGAGCGTTCGGATCTGCGTACTCCTCCACAGCACGAATAGTCTTGGCGCGCTCACGGGCGCAGTAGTCCTCACTGCGTCGCGTGCCGCCCGCGTCTCGGCGCGCAGCTTTGAAATAAGGGTCGTTTGTCTCGGTCCGTAGTCAGTGCCAGCG
>JBEVDW010000552.1:0-6834 GCA_040513115.1 Steroidobacteraceae bacterium
AGCGAGCTATCGATTCAACAGGTCGCGAAGATGGGCGAGACCGTGACCCGACGCAATGTGGTGCAGCTCTGCAGCGACACTCTGTGCACCATCGCGTGCGACCAACCAATGCCCCGCGACGACAACGACGGCAATCTCTGCCACGACGGCAACGGCCCAACCCGCGCGCTTCAGCGGCGAGCGCCTTTGCACAACGCTCTGCGATGCAGCGGCGGGTGCCGTGGGCGCATCGCTCGTATCCAAACGCCACATCGAAGCCGCATCGACTTCCGATTGCGGCTTGCCGCTGAACAGGCGCTTCACGCCACGCCCCAGGACGTAGAGTTGGCTGACCAGAAAAGCGACGAAGGCACAGCAGGCCACAGCAGCTCCTAAAGACCGTCAGAACGGGCGCGCGCCAGCGCCCAAACGAGCATGGTCCCGCGGCCTCGTGACTGTCAATCGATGTCCCCTGAGCCTCCGCAGTGCAGTGCCCATGCTACTTCCACCCAAACAGAATCCGTTGTGCTTCCGCTGTCAGTGGCATCGGCTCTTCGATCGGTAGTCCTTTCCAATAGCGCTCTGCGACGCGCTGCACCGCTGGCCGCGCTTCGACCGCATGAAACCAACGAGCCAGATGCGGGTGCGCATCGAGATGCTGTCCGTTGCTCTTCGAGTAGAGCAACCAGGTCCAGCACGCCATGTCGGCAATCGAGTACTCACCGCAGAGATACTCGCGCTCGGTCAACTGTCGATCGAGCACGCCGTACTGCCGCGTTGCTTCATTGGTAAACCGTTCGATCGCGTAAGGAATGCGCTCGCGCGCGAAAAAACGAAAGTGACGTGCCTGACCCATCGTCGGACCGAGGCCAGCCATCTGCCAGAACACCCATTGGATCACTGCAATGCGAGCACGTGTATCGCGCGGCAGGAACTGTCCGGTCTTCTCAGCCAGGTACAGCAGGATGGCGCCGGATTCGAATACCGGCAGCGCAGTACCGCCATCGGTCGGCGCGTAATCGACCAGGCACGGAATCTTGTTATTGGGATTCAGCCGCGAGTAAGCCGGATCGTATTGCTGACCCTTGGAGACGTCGAGTTCGATGCCGTTGAACGCGAGCCCCATCTCCTCCAGGGCGATGAGCACTTTGAAGGCGACGGGCGAACGCGCGAAATACAGTTCGAAGCCGACAGCCCCCAAGCGGCACTCCTCTCAACTCTGCAGCGGCTGGATGTGCACTTCGGTACGCCCCGCGAGATCGATTTCGATGGCGGCTTTGCCATTCGCATCGGCACGGAACGTCTTCGAGTCTGTTCCGCTCTCCATCCGATACTCACGGCCGGCTTCGAGACGCTCGATCTGCAGACGCTGGCGCGACGCAGCAGCACCTGGATACAGCACGAGTTGCAGGTCGGCACCGCTGCTGAACGCTTTGGCGACGAGCACGTCTGGATAGCGCACTTCGGCCAACAAGGGCCCCTTCATGGCTGCCGGCGGCGGACCGTCCAGTACCATCGCGCGGATGTCTCCGGTACGACCGATGCGCCCGAAGATCATGTGGCCCATGTTGTAAGTAGAGACTTGCGTGTACGAGATCGAGCCGTCGCGCTCCAGCCGACCGAAGTCGCGTTCGAACTTGCGCAAGATGGCCTCGGCGACCTGGTCATCGCCCTGCTCGCGCGCCAGCACCAGGAACTGCGTGTAGGGGCCGCATTCGCTCTTCTGATAGTTGCCCATGTCCATGCGATCGTAGCTCTTGGTGGCGATGGTGATTTCGCCGCGCTCGTCGAAGCTCACGTACTCCTGACGCAATGTCGCCCACACGCGCCGCGACAGATCCGGGAAGAACGCATTGGCCATCCAGCCCCACAACGCTTCGACCTGACTGCTCGTATAGACGGGGATCCGAATCCCGAAGGGCACGACGCGGCCTGCGTGCACCATGCCATCGCGACACATCATCTCGCTCACGTGCATGGGCTTGAGCTGTTGGATCAACGTCTGGCGGTACTGCGTGCTGAAGATGCGATCAGCCACGAGGTGCGCGAAGTTACCTTGTAGATTGCAGGCGCTGTACGTCAGGTTCGGCTCACAGGGATACAGGGGGCCATAGACGGCCGTCTCGTGATTGCGCTTGCCGGCGGCAAGAATCGTTTGCAGGTTATGCTGATACGTGCGGAAGCGATTCAGGCGGAAAGGCAGCGAGCCCGGTTGCAAGTAGCGATCATCGCCCGTGTTCGCGGTGTACAGCGCGATGTGTGCGCTGGAGAAGCCACCGAACATGATGTTGTCCTTCGCGATCGGGTTGGCGCTGAGGCTGAAGTTGCCGAACAGACTCTCCCACCGCCACCACTTCCACACCTTCGGCACCGTCAGCTTGTCGATGAGATTGCGCTGCGCTTGCGACAGGTAACCGTGGAAATTCGGTGTGTAATGACACTGCGCCAGCTGGAGCGCCCAGAGCAGGTTGTTGATCTGGTAACGCAGCGAGGACGTCTGGAATTGTTCGATGACATGGAAGCCGCCAAACGACTCGATCGGTTGCAAGCCGCGATCCAGCGCGAAGCGCAGATGCGCGAGGTCCTCGGCACTCAGCTCGCGCGATCCGATGGCCGGTCGAGGTGTCGCTCGAGCCAGGACGTCCTGCTCTGCACGAGGCAGATACGCGTTGCGCACGTCGCGGCGCGCGTACTCCGCTCGAGCGAGGCGTCGATGCTTGTCGATGACCCAGCCCATGAAGCCCAGGGACAGCAGCGGCACGATATAGACGGATAGTGGTGCGAGCTCGCTCGGGACAAGTGCACCGGCCAGCGCAGCGCTGCCCAACCAGATGAGCAGTGGCGCGAACGCATTGGCAGTGAGCAGCATGAGCGCGCAGGCGACAAGCATCAGCACCAGCGCGATCGGAAAGAGCACGTAGGCCCAGCCGCCGACGGCGAGAAAGCCGCCACCTGGAAACAGCAAACCGAGCCCGAAGGCCTGCCAGGGAACTGCCGCATCCAGCAGAACAGGCGACAGACCAACGATGAAGAGCACCCCGTAGAGAACGAGCGAGCGGCGCATCCGCCGCTTACTCACGGGTGCCGAGCCGTACAAATCGTCGAGTGGCAGAGTTTCTGCGATTGCGACGTCAGCAGTAGTGGCCATGGCTGCGCTCCGGAACGTTCATTCGCTTGCGTAACGAACGTGCGCAGACTAAACGCGCCGACCTCAGCCGTCCATGGCTATTGCCTGTCAGCGCTCACGAAGTCTTTGGTGCGACGCGAGTCAGCGTCATGGAGAACGCTTCCTGAATCGCCGGATCCTTCGCGGCCAGCTCGTCGTACTTCAGATACCACACCTTGAAGTACCGATAGAACGGCACCGTCGGGAACAGGTGGTGAATGAGGTGATAGTTCTGATACATGAGGATGGGCGTGAGCAGCCATTCGAAACCACGGCGAATGGACGTCGCGCGATACTCGTTCTCCTCCGCCGGAGTGTCGCAGGCGACATGCGGCAGATACGAGAACACGAGGGCGATCAGGAACAGCCCCACACGCGATGCGAGGAAGAACAGGAACAGCACTTCCCAGCCGTAGCCCGCAGAGATCAATGCCGCCAGCACCGCCGCGAAAATGACGGTCGAGATGAAGATCGGTCGGAGGTGCTTCTTCAGCTGGTCCCCGCCATGGCGCACGAAGTAGATGGAATAGATCACGTCCACACTCGCGAACAGGATCGGCTTCAGGTACCAGGGCGCCCAGTGAACATAGCCGTCGGGATCCGCCTCCCCGTTCGTGAAGCGGTGGTGCTGCATGTGTAGCCAGCGCACGCCTTCGAAAGGCGCCATCGGCAACATCATCAGCAGAGCGAAACGCGAGAGGGATTCATTGACGATCCGATAGCGCGACAGCGCGCGATGGACGCCGTCGTGCGCGACTGAGAAGAGGAGGTACACGGCAAACCCATTGGCGAGCATGCCCACCCAGAGGGGCCAGCGATCGGTGAGTCCCATGGTCCAGGAAGTCACCATGATCGCTGCCGCGAGCAGGAACACGAACACCGTCGGCCAGGCCACCTTCGGCGCCATCAACAACGAACGGAAATATTTGTCCTTGCTCGGAAGTACGCCAGCCTGCATCGCCACCGCCATTCTCAACTCCTGATCTATATGAAGAGGCGCAGCCAAGCACAGGGCCAGGCTGGCTTTTGTTAGGCTAAGGCTAGGCAACGGCCACCTCGGAGTCCACACGGAACTCCGTCGGGTTTTATTCGGATTCCCTCGGATTTGATTGGAGAAGCGGCGTGCCGCGAAAGAAGCTGCCCGACGAGACGAAGAAGACGGCATTAACGCAGCGCAAAAGACCGCAGCAGCAGCGCTCGCTGGTCACGATGCAGAGCATCCACCAGGCTGCGCTGGAACTGATTGGCCAGGCCGGCTTCGAAACATTGAGTGCGGCTCGGATCGCGGAACGGGCGGGTATTGGCGTGGGCTCGTTCTACGACTACTTCGCCAGCAAGGAAGCACTGCTGGTCGATCTCTATGCCAGTGCTTCGTCCGTCCTACTGAAAAGAATGCGCGAGAACCTGCCGCGCATCCTGGATCTCCCCGTCGAAGACACGGTCGCCTTGACGGTGAAGGAGGTCGTCAGCCTCTACGAGGAGCATCGCTCCGTGCTCATCGATCTGCCGCTCGAACACCCCGAGCTGAAACTCGACGTCAACCCGCTCTCCTTCGAGCAACTCACGCACGGCTCGATCCTCATTTATCTGCAGCATCGCGGCAAACCGCTCCAACCCGAGGAACTGGAGACCAAGGCTTTCTTCCTGGAGCAAGTCATCATCGGTTGCGTCCGCCAGTATTTGAGCAACCCGCCGCCGCAGGTGTCGCGCGAGGCGTTCATCGCCAACCTCACGCAGATCATCACGCCCTATATGAAGGAGATCACCGCGCCGGGTCGTCTCGAACTGCGTGGCTCGCGCACTTAAACAAAGCGTTTCCCACGGTTCGCCCTGAGCCCTGAGCTTGCCGGGACCGACGGGGCCTCCGGCTAGCGCCCCTGCCAGCGCGGCGCTCGCTTTTCGAAGAAGGCGTTGATGCCTTCCTGAATGTCGGCACTGCGCATGACGCGCTGCTTGGGCTCGCCATCCTCGGTTTTCAGAATGTGCTCCAGGGTAAATCCCTGCAAAGCCATGTCGGCCACTTCCTTGGACGATTCGAGTGCCAGAGGGGCACCGCGCAACAGCGTGCGCGCGAACTCTTTCGCCGCATCCAGCACCTTCTCCGGTGCGACGACTTGATTCAACAAACCGAATCGTTGCGCCTCCGCCACCGACATCCGCCGGCCCGTCAGCACCAACTCGAGCGCAATGGCATGCGGCATCTTGCGACACAGACGTGGAATGCCGCCCCCGAAAGCACCAGCGCCAACGAGCACTTCGGGCAAGGAAAACTCGGCCTTCTCGGAGGCGATGACGAAATCACACGCCAGCATCACTTCGAAGCCGCCACCGAACGCCAATCCGTTCACCGCGGCGATGATCGGCTTGCGGCAGTCCAGGCGATGCGTCAAGCCGCCGCCACCGCTGCGTGGCAACGTGCCGTCGTAACCGCGCTGGTAGCCGCTCAAGTCGCTACCGGCACAGAACGCCTTCGTACCGGCGCCCGTGAGAATGCCAACACGCAACTCAGGATCGGCCACGAACGCATCCCAGATCTTCTCCATCTCAGCATGTGAATCGGGCGGCATGCTGTTGAGCTTGTCGGGACGGTTCATGGTCACGATGAGGATGTGGTCTTCCCGCGTGACTGTGCAGAAGTCAGCCATGGTGCCTCCGGTCGATCACTTGGCCTGATTGAACTTTGCGGCGCGCTTCTCCATGAAGGCGGACACGCCTTCCGCGAAGTCGTCGGTTCCCGCTGCTGCTGCGAATCCTTCCGCTTCGAGCTGCACTTGTTGCTGCAGCGAGTTCGTCAGCGATTCGTTCATCAGCTTCTTCGCCCATTGCACGCTGACACGCGGCGCGTCGATGATCTTCTTTACGAGCTTCTCGGTGGCCGCGGGTACTTCGCCATCCGGCACGACCCAGTTCACCAAGCCGAAGTCGAGAGCGTCCTGAGCCGTCAACTTGTCGCCCAGGATCGCCAGCTCTTTTGCTTTGCGCACGCCGAGCACGCGCGGCAGATAGTAAGAAGAGGAGCCATCCGGACTCGCGCCGATCTTCACGTGCGCGAGGATGAAGATCGAGCTGCTCTCGCAAATGGCGAAATCGGCGCCTGCGACGAAGCCCAGCGCAGCGCCCGCGGTCGCGCCGCGAATGCTCGCAATCACCGGCTGCGGCACGCGGGCGAGCAGCGCAAACAAACCGGCATGCTGCTGCACGCGGGCCTCGAACTCGCGCTGTCTTTCTTCCTTCGACATCTCCAGCGTGGCCTTGAAGCCGCCAACGTCGCCGCCCGCCATGAAATGATCGCCCGCGCCCGTGATGACGATGCAACGCACGCTCGTGTCACGCTCGATGTGCTTCAAGAACTCGCGCATGGCAATCAGCATCTCAGCATTGACCGCATTGCGGACTTCGGGTCGATTGAAGGTGATGCGGGCGACGGGCCCGTCGATGCTGGTCAGCAACGTAGACGTCATGGATTTGCCTCGGCGGATGGCGCGTTCGTGTCGCGCAGGGGTGAGCGGATCACCGCGGGCAGCCTAGCGTACGGTCATTCTGTCCACAAGCGAACGATCTCGCCGACGAGGGTCGCTTACTGCTCAAGGATCGCCGAAGCAATTCAGAATCTGTCCTGTCATGTAAGAGGAGTCATCGCTCGCCAGAAACGCGATCGCTGCTGCTTGTTCTTCAGGCAGGCTTTGCCG
>JBEVDW010000553.1:0-11382 GCA_040513115.1 Steroidobacteraceae bacterium
CGTGGGCAGCGAGCTCGCATCAGAGAACGAGAACCTCAGCGCGGAAGAAGCAGCGCGGCGCGCCAAGGTGCTGCAGAACCAACGCGCGCTGCCGGCGCCCGGCTGAAATGCACAACTGCGACGGCTCGCAGACTCCTTCCATTCCTATGGACGAGCGGTGCAGGCCGAGCGTCGAGCGGCGCTTCACGCGCCGCGTGCTGGACCCGACGTTTGTGCGGAGGATCCTGCGCTGTGCGCTCGGACTGCCGACCCCGTGCACACGCAGAACGTCGCGTCCTCGAGCAAGTCATCTGCCCGTACTACCGTTCACTGCCGGTCGAGCCTAGCCCTGTTCGAGCCGATGAATTCTCGCCCTTGGTCATGCATCACTATCTCACCGACACCCCGTACCGCCATACTTACGACTTCTATCGCAAGCCGATGAGTGGCACGGGTTAGGCGTTTGCCCCCAGAGCAATCGAAAATTGCGGTCGTCACCGGCGGCAGCAGCGGGATCGGCGCAGCCACGGCGCGTGCGCTCGTGGCTCAAGGCTGGCACGTCATCGCGCTCGGCCGCACGCGCGACCGTCTCAATCGAACGCTGCACGAGATCCGCTCGGAGTTCCCGAGCGCCCGCATCGACGGACTGATTGCGGATTTCGAATCGATCAAGCAGGTGGAACGCGTCGCACAGGAGATTACCGCGCTCACGAGCCGCGTGCATGTGCTCGTCAACAACGCCGGCGGTCCGTGCGAGCAGCGCCGCGAAACGAGCGATGGCTTCGAGTCCTTGTTCGCAGGCAATCATCTCGGGCCGTTTCTGCTCACCCGCAGACTCTTGCCGTTGCTGCGGGCCGCGCAGGACGCCCGCATCATCAACGTGAGCTCGGTGGCGCACAAGTTCGTGCGGGACATGCAATGGGACGACTTGCAGCTGCGCCGCAAGTTCACGAACACCGTTGCCTACGCGCAAAGCAAGTTGGCGAATGTTCTGTTCACTCGCGAGCTGGCGCGACGCCTGAGCAACGATCGGATCACTGTCAATGCAATGCACCCGGGTCTGGTGTCGTCCAACTTCGAACGTCATGGAGATCGTTGGACAGCCCTGATCTACAAGCTTGGCAAGCCATTCAGTGTGACTGCCGAACAAGGCGCGGATACCGCGGTGTGGCTGGCGACGGCGCCGGAGGTGGAGGGCAAAACGGGCGGCTACTACGTGAAGCGCCGCGTGGCACGCACGAGCCGTGCCGCAAGGAACGAGATCAGTGCCCGGAGGCTGTGGGACGTGAGCGAGAAGCTCATCGGGGAGGCGATGGCGAGCGCGCACTGACAAGGAACTCCGCGTACGCACCCAGAGTTCTGCAGGCCCCTACGTTGCGGCTGCATCCCTCATGGCGATTCTCCATGTCCGGCACAAGACTGTGTACACATACAAGCAGCCGGTCGAGTTCGGGGAGCATCGGCTCATGTCGCGGCCGCGCGATAGTCATGACTTGCGGCTGATCGACACTGCGTTGGTCATCGATCCGCCGGCCAGCTCACTGCGCTGGATTCACGACGTGTTCGGCAACTCGATCACCATTGCGACGTTCCAGGGCGCGTCCTCCGTGCTCACGTTCGAGTCGTCCTTTCGAGCCGAGCACTTCCCCGCGGCCGAGAAGGCGATCGAAATCGAAGCCTACGCGGAGAAGTTTCCGTTCAGCTATTCCGCAGACGATGCGCTCGACCTGGGCCGCACCAAAGAGAGGCACTATCCCGATCCCGATCACAAAGTCGATGCCTGGGTGAAGGCGCAGGTCGAAAAGTCCCCGACCGGCAGCACACTCGATGTGCTGACCAGCATGACCAAGGACATCAAGCAGCAATTCAAATATGCCGCGCGCGATGCCGAGGGAACGCAATCGCCGCTGGAGACCCTAGAGCTCGGCACCGGCAGCTGCCGTGACTTCGCGCTGTTCATGATGGAAGCGGTGCGCAGTCTCGGTCTCGCCGCGCGCTTCGTCTCTGGCTATCTCTATGACGAGAAGTTGATTGGCGCGAGCAGCGGCTTGGTCGGCGGCGGCGCCACACATGCGTGGCTGCAAGTGTTCCTTCCGGGTGCCGGCTGGGTCGAGTTCGATCCCACCAACGCACTGGTCGGCGGACGCAACTTGATTCGTGTGGCAGTGACTCGCGATCCGGCCCAGGCGATTCCGCTCAATGGCAGCTTCACCGGACCGACCGATGCGTTCGTGTCGATGAGTCTGAATGTGCAGGTGACGACGGAGTGAGGGGTCAACTGGCTAGCTGGCCAACTGGCTGGACGGCCAGATGACTCCTTCGGGCCGACCATCCAGTTGACCCACTACCCAACGAGCCTGACCTCCACCCCCACTTCCAACTCGTGCGATCCACCGCCCAGAATCACCCCCCGCAGCGGTGACACATCGCCGAAGTCCCGCCCCCACGCAATCGCAATGTGATCCGTAGCAACGCGCACATTGTTCGTCGGATCGAGCTCGATCCACCCATACGGCGGAGCGTAAACAGCAACCCACGCATGTGACGCGCCGATGTTGTTGCTCGTTGACGCTGCATCCGAATCCGAACGCGGCGTCAGCAAGCGGACGTAGCCACTCACGTACCGTGGCGCCAGGCCGAGCGAGCGCAGGCACGCGATCATGAGATGGGCGAAGTCCTGGCAGACGCCGCGACGATGCTTGAGGACATCCATCAGCGGCGTACCGATCTGCGTTTCGCCGGGTGCATAGCGCAGCTCGCGATGGATCTTGGTCATCAACGCTTCGGCACCGACAAGAATGGGTGTCCCCGCCTCGAAGCACTCAGCCGCGAAATCCGTGAACACCTGTTTCACCCTGACGTACGGCGATTCATGCCGGAAGCGGCAAGCGTCGAGATCCGAGCGCGACGGCCAGTGCCCGCGGTAGGCGAGCATCTCGCGTGTTTGCTCCCAGGGTTGGGTCTCCTCGGCGATCACGGGTGGTGGCGCGTGCACGTGGACTTCCATCTGCGTGATTACTTCGAGGCGACGATGCGGCTGTTCGAACTCGACGCGCGTGACGAGATTGCCGAAAGGATCCACCTCGTCGCGTCGGCGGCAAGATGCGGGCGAGATCTGTATGTCGTGCTGCAGGCATTGCTGGTAGAGCGCGGGACGGGGAATCAAATGCAGCAGCTGGTGCGAGTGCACGACGTCGCTGCCGTATGTGTACACGGTCTCGTGGCGAACCTGATAGCGCATGAGAGAGCTCATGTCGCGAGCGCGTACGAATCCAGGCCTGTATGGGAGAAGTAGCGCATCGACAGGCGATCCGATAGCTCTCCGGCGGCGCCGCTCAACGTTTGCAAGCGCGCTGCGAGATGACGACGTGCCTCACATGCTTCGTCCGTCGTGCGCTCCAGCGAGAGCAGATCATTGTCATCGAGCGCGGGAACGGCGATGTCCAACCGCAGCTCGCTGCTGTTGCCCAGCGCTGCCGTCAGTGTCGCGATGTCCTTCGCGATCGTCTGCCACTGAAATGCCAGCGCGCGCGGATGCTCGGCGTCGCGCAACAGCAAGTCCAGCATCGGTCCAACCCGTGGTGCGACGACATAGCGCGAGCGGTACACGCGCCCGCTATCGCATGCGTTGAGCACCCATTCGACTTGAGTCGCGCGCGTGGGTGTATCGGAGAACAGATGCTGTGCGAGCAAGGACGCCAGCAGCTGCAACCGTTCCAGCCGCCGGCCGACACGCAACAAACGCCAGCCTTCATCGCGTGTCATGTGATCGAACGCGAAGCCCGCGATGGCCGCGAGCGAGAGCAGCAGGCGATCCAGCGCTTCGATGGGCTCTTCGCGTTGCGCGACCGATTCCTGCAGCTGGCGTTGCAGATCCATGATCGCGCGCCAGTGACTGCTGGATAAGCGACTGCGCACTTGCGACGCGCACCAGCCGAGCCTGCGCACGTCGGCGACGATGCCGTACGGATTGCGCTCGTCGCGCAAACTGGTGGCGGCGTCGACGTCGGCGGCAATGACTCCGAGCTCGCGACAGATCTTCACGGCGCCCCGCCACAGCGAATCATCGGGACGTGCTGCCAGAGTCGCGCGCATCAAGCGCGCCTTGTCTTCGCACCGCACGGTGTAGCGACCAAACCAGTACAAGTTCTCAACCAGTCGAGATGCGATATCGCCTCTGCGTGCGGCAGCATGTGACAGTACGTCCGCGCGCGGCGCTGACAGCGCGTTGGCGGTGCTCGATGAAAGGATCCACACATCTTTGCTGCCGCCACCGCGTTGAGCGGATACGACATCGACCGCAGTATCCGTCGCCACGCGCGCAAGACCGCCCGGCATCACCACCCGGCCGCGAGGTGTCGTGATCGCGTAGACACGCAGCGTGAACGCTTTGGCGGCGAGGCCGAAAGCGCCGCCGGTGCGCCAAACGGGGGCTTGCGACAACGCCACGTGTTCCTGTGCGACATAGGCATACGGACGAGCGCGCAGTCGCTTGATGACTTCATCGCGCGCGGCGCCCTTGAGCATGTAGCCGAACACCGGCTCGAAGCGCTGATTCGGATAGGTCGGTTTCAGGACGAGGTGATCGAGATTGGCGAGCACGTATTCGAGTGCCGGCTTCTCGCCGCACCACCACGTCGCGACGGACGGCAGTGTGAGCGATTCGCCCAGCAGTCTCTCGGCAATGCCCGGCATGAAGCCATGCCATGCAGCCGATTCCAGCACGCCAGTACCGAGCGCATTGGCAAGCACGACGCGGCCTGCGCGCACGGCGCCCAACAGTCCCGGCACACCCAGGGCGGAGTCGCTGCGCAGCTCGACCGGATCGCAATAGTCATCGTCGAGGCGGCGATAGATCGTGTGCACGCGCTTCAGGCCCGCGAGCGTTTTCAAGTAAACCGTGTCGTCGCGCACGGTGAGATCGTGGCCTTCGGCCAGCGCCAGTCCGAGCTTACGCGCGAGATACGCGTGCTCGAAGTACGTTTCGTTGAACGGTCCTGGGGTGAGAATCACGCCGAGCGGCTGCTCGCCGTCGGCAAAGCCGAGCATGCGCTCGCGAAAATCTTCGAAGAACTCGCGCACGCCACGGACGCGCAAGTCACGAATCGCATCGGGCAGCACCTGCTCGACGATTTCGCGGTTCTCCAGCGCATAGCCCGCACCGGAAGGTGCCTGTGTGCGATCGGCCAGGATCCACCAGCGGCCGTCGGGCGCACGCGCAAGATCGGCTGCATACACATGCAGCCACTGGCCGTCGCGCGGCACGATGCCGTGGCACGGCCAGAGAAAGTTGGGATGACCGAAGGCCAGCGCTGGCGGTACGAGTCCTTCGGCCAGCAAGCGCTGTTGACCATAGAGATCGGCCAGCAGTGCATCGAGCAACTGCGCGCGTTGGGCCACCCCGCGCTCGATCTCGCTCCATTCCCCGGCAGTCAGCACGAATGGCAATGGATCGAGAGCCCACGGACGATCGGCGCCTTGCGGGTCGGCGTAGATGTTGTAGGTGACGCCGTTCTCGCTGATCAGGCGTCGCGTGAGATCGAGACTGCGGCGGGCTTCTTCACGAGCGTTGTCGCGCAACAGCTTTTCCAGCAGCGGTTGCCACTGGGCGCGCATCTCGCCGCCGGCATCGAGCAACTCGTCATAACGGCGTGCGTCGGGCACGTAGCTCGCAAGATGCGCCGGTCGCGCGCTCTCGGACCGGGCGACGGTCTCCGCCATCACGAACCCTGCGTGCCGGCTCGCAGATCGAGCGTGAACGGAAACTCGGGACTGCTGGGCTTGCTCTGCACGAGGACGCGCCCCGGCGTGTGTCCCATGCGGAAGAAACGCGCGAGCCGCCGGCTTTCGGATTCGAAAGCATTCACGGGAAAGCTGGCGTAGTTGCGGCCGCCGGGATGCATCACGTGATACTGACAGCCTCCGAGCGAACGTTCCATCCACGTATCGACGAGATCGAACACCAGCGGCGCGTCTACACCGATGGCCGGATGCAGAGCGGATGGCGGTTGCCACGCGCGATAACGTACGGCGCCAACGAACTCGCCCACCGCGCCCGTCGAGCGCAGCGGAATGCTGTTGCCGTTGCAGGTGAGCACGTAGCGATCAGGCGCCAGTCCGGTGGCTTTCACTTGCAAACGCTCGACGGACGAATCGACATACCGCACGGTGCCGCCAGGCGCGCCTTCTTCGCCCATCACGTGCCAGGGCTCGAGTGCCTGACGCAGTTCGATGCCGATGCCGCGCGTGGCGAAGTCGCCGTACTTTGGAAAGCGGAACTCGAAATGCGGTGCGAACCATTCCCACTGCATGGGGTAGCCCGCCGCATTCTGTTCGGTCATGACGTCTGCGAAGTCCTGCTCGATGAAGTAAGGCAGCATGAAGCGATCGTGCAGCTCCGTACCCCAGCGTGCGAGCCGCTGAGGTTCATACGGTGTGCGCCAGAAGCGGGTGAGGAGAGAGCGCAGCAGCAGCTGCTGCGTGAGGCTCATGCGCGCGTGCGGCGGCATCTCGAACGCACGCAACTCCAGCAAACCGTGGCGACCGTTCGGTCCATCGGGCGAGTACATCTTGTCGATGCAGAACTCGGCGCGATGCGTGTTGCCGGTGACATCGATGAGCAGATTGCGGAAGGCGCGATCCACGAGCCATGGTGGACACTGTTCACCGGGTGGTGGCAACTGCTTGAATGCGATTTCCAGCTCGTACAGCGAATCGTTGCGCGCCTCATCGACGCGCGGTGCTTGCGAAGTCGGGCCGATGAACAGGCCCGAGAACAGATACGACAACGAAGGATGGTTGTGCCAGTAGGCCAGCAAGCTGCGCAGCAGATCGGGGCGACGCAGGAACGGCGAGTCGTTTGCTGTGGCGCCGCCGAGCACGAAGTGATTGCCGCCACCGGTGCCGGTGTGACGCCCATCCAGCATGAACTTCTCGGTCGTGAGGCGTGACTGCCGCGCCTCCTCGTACAGATGCGTCGTGCGATGCACGAGCTCATCCCAGCTCGATGCGGGATGGATGTTCACTTCGATCACGCCGGGGTCTGGCGTCACGCGAAAGCCATTGAGCCGCGGATCGCGCGGCGGCTCGTAGCCTTCGAGGATCACCGGTTGCGACAGCGAAGCAGCCGCCGCTTCCACCGCGGCAACGATTTCGAGATAGTCCTCGAGCGCGTCGGTCGGCGGCATGAACACGTACAGCACGCCCTTGCGTGGTTCTGCACACATGGCCGTGCGCGTGAGCCAGCGGGCAGACTCTTGCTGCTCAGGTGCGCGGAAGGCGGCTGTTCTGCTGGCAGCGTCACTGGCGGGCTGTTCGCGCAACTGCTGCCGAATCTCTGCATGCGTCGCGAGCGGCGGAAACACCTGCGTCGGATCCTGCACATGCACGTGCGGGTATTCATCCGGCGCGACCCACGGCAGCGAGTCGAGTGGCAAGCGAAGCCCCAGCGGCGAATCACCTGGGATCAGATAGCAACGCTCCGGCCGCAAGAACCAGGCTCCGGTTTGCCAACCGCCGGCAGGATCGCGCGCGATGGGAAGGGCGTAACCCACTTCTGTATCGAGTCCTTGCTCGAACACGCGTGAAAGGCGGGCGCGTTCTTCGGGATCTTTGAGGTTCGACTCGAAGGGATCGACGTTCGACGGTAGCCGGCGCTCCTTCCATAGATAGTAGAAAGCATCCTCGTAGGCGGCGAAGACCGTTTCGCTCGTGAGGCCCAGATGCGTTGCGACGGAGTGCAAGAACTGCTGCGCCGTCGCCGCGGTGACGCCGTAGTCGACGCTCTCGTTGGCGTGCAGCTGCGCGTTCTGCCAGATCGGTTCGCCGTCGCGACGCCAGAAGCAATTGAGCGACCACCGCGGCAGCGACTCGCCGGGATACCACTTGCCCTCGCCGAAGTGCACGAGACCTCGCGGTGCATAGTGCGCGCGCAACCGGTGATACAGATCCGCGGCGAGGAGCCGCTTGGTGGGGCCAAGCGCTGCTGTGTTCCACTCTGCGCCATCCGGATCGTCGATCGAGACGAACGTGGGCTCGCCGCCCATGGTGAGACGCACGTCGAGTGACGCGAGATCGGCATCGACGGCATGTCCGAGCAATTCGATGCGCGCCCACTGTTCCTCCGTGTAAGGCTTGGTCACACGCGGCGCTTCCCACACACGCTCCACGCGCATGAGGTGTTCGAACTCCACCTTGCAGTCTTCGACGAGACCGGTGACGGGTGCAGCGGAAGAGGGCTCGGGTGTGCAGGCGAGGGGGATGTGCCCTTCGCCGGCGAACAGTCCGGAGGTTGGATCGAGCCCGATCCAGCCAGCGCCCGGCAGATACACCTCGCACCAGGCGTGCAGGTCCGTGAAATCCGCGGCCGGGCCGGAGGGACCGTCGAGCGACTTCACGTCGGCGGTGAGCTGGATCAGATAGCCGGAGACGAAGCGGGCGGCCAGTCCCAGATGCCGCAGCAGTTGCACGAGCAACCATCCGGAATCACGGCACGAGCCCGACGCCTTCTCCAGCGTTTGTTCTGGGGTCTGGACCCCCGGCTCCATGCGAATGAGATAGCGGATGTCGCGGGAGAGCCGGCTGTTCAGTTCCACCAGGAAATCGACCACGCGTTGTTGGGTGCGTGGGATCGATTCCAGATACGCGGCGAAGCGCGGCGTGAGCGGCGTGGTGATGAGGTACGGAGCCAGCTCATGCCGCTCGGTCGCCTCGTAGGCGAACGGAAAGTGGTCGGCGTAGGGCTCGAGGAAGAAGTCGAACGGATTCAGCACGGCCATCTCGGCTACGAGATCCACTTCGATGCGCAGCGCTTCGGTCTTCTCGGGAAAGGTGAGCCGCGCGAGATAGTTGGACTGCGGGTCCTGCTGCCAATTGATGAAGTGCGTCTCGGGCTGCACTTTCAATGAATACGCCAGGATGCGCGTGCGGCTGTGCGGCGCGGGCCGCAACCGCACGATCTGCGGGCTCAAGCTCACCGGCCGGTCGTACCGGTAGTGAGACACGTGGTTGAGCGCGACATGAATCGACACTAGGAGCCTCCCCATTCACGGATCGAACAGGATGCCCGTGCAAGTGCGCGGCCAACATACGTCATCTGGCGGGCGGGGAAATCGGGGCGATGGGATGGAGATGGGCGATGTGATGCACCAAGTTGGTCGTGATCGTCGGGAAGGGGAGGCGATGATGGGGCGGTTGCCCCGCTCCGCCGGGGCAACCGGCTAGCTGGCCAACTGGTCGGCTGGTCGGTTGGCCAGAGGTGCCGAGGCGCTCTGTTCCTAGTCTGGCGAGCCGACCAGTTGGCCGATCCCTCACCGCGGGTGTATCCACCCCGGCAAGAAGCTGAACGGATCCACCTGGACACTCCGATCCCACTCGACGTGGCTCTTATCCAGCAACGCCTGCAGCCGGCCGCTCTTGCACGCCTCCAACAAGTCCGTGGCGCCACCGATGAGCTCGCCGCCGACGAAGATCTGCGGGATCGTCGTCACCGAGGTCTTCGCCGCCAGTGCCGCGCGGATCTTGCCGCCGCGGTCATCACGCTGGTATTCGACTGAATCGAGGTCGACGGAGCGATACGTGATGCCGAATCGCGTGAACAGCTTGCGTGCGGCCCAGCAGAACTCGCACCACTCCAACGCGAACATCACCACAGGCCGTTCGCGATCGTTGATCGTGCGCTCGACGAACGCCTCTACTTCGGGCAGCACGGTTGCCGGAGTCGTCGCGGGGCTCTGCGCTGCAGCCGGGGTGACGTCGAAGCGGAAGCTCGGAGTCGATTTTGAAATCACCCACTCCTCCGCATTCATTTCGGGGGCGATGTCATTGAAGAGCGGCGTGCTCAGGTAGCGCTCGCCCGTATCGGGAAGCATGCACAGGATCGTGCTGCCCGGCGAAGCGTCAGCACAGACCTGAAGAGCCGCCGCGAACGTGGCGCCCGAGGTGATGCCGCAGAAGATGCCTTCCTTCAGTGCGAGCTCGCGTGCCAAACGCAGTGCGTCGCCGCCGTTCACCGGAATGACGCGGTCGATCAGGCGGGCTGTCACCGCATCCTCGGTCAGCTTGGGAATGAAGTCGGGACTCCAACCTTGCATGAGATGCGGGCGGAAGGTCGGATGGCTGCTCGCTGGCGCGCCATCCGCATGTCGCGGTTGCGGAATGCCGCTGCCGAGCACCTGGGAATTGTCGGGCTCACAGACGATGATCTTGGTGTGCGGACTGCGTTCACGCAGCACGCGCGCGACGCCTTTCAATGTGCCGCCCGTGCCGAAGCCCGTCACGAAGTAATCGAGCCGCTTGCCGGCAAACGCTGCCAGAATTTCCGGCGCCGTCGTGCGCGAGTGCATGTCGGCGTTCGCTTCGTTCTCGAACTGGCGTGCCAGGAACCAGCCGTGTGCCTGAGCAAGCTCGGTTGCCTTGGCGAGCATGCCGCTGCCTTTTGATGCAGCCGGCGTGAGCACGACCTTGGCGCCGAGGAAGCGCATCAACCGGCGCCGCTCGACGCTGAAGTTCTCGCCCATCACCACGATCAACGGATATCCCTTCTGCGCACACACCATTGCCAGGCCGATACCGGTGTTGCCGCTTGTCGCTTCGATGACCGTCTGCCCAGGTTTGAGCTTGCCCGTGCGCTCGGCATCCTCGATCACGCCCAATGCGAGGCGATCCTTGACCGAGCCCATGGGATTGAACGCCTCGACCTTTGCGTACAACGACACGTGGCTCGGCGCGAGCGCGTTGATGCGCACGATCGGGGTATCGCCGATGGTTTCGAGAATGTTGTTGTAGAGGGTGGGCATTGGCATGCCGTGGGCGGGTCACAAGTGGGGGCTCGATCTTGCGCTTGGCTGCGGCGCGAGCTCAACGGGCGAGGTTTCACGAACGGCCGGGAAAAGAGGGTGGGGGCACCTCTAGCCACGGGAGTAAGAAGAGAGCCCCCATCCCGTCCTGGCGCGCCACTTCCTATGGTCGTCCCCCGCTGTCGCGGAGGAAGGGACGCCCAGTGCAATCAGTGCGGGACCCTGGATTCGGCCCGCGCCGTCTCGCGTGCGGGAACCGCCGTCGGTTCTGCGCCAACGAAGGGATGCCGGCCACGACCATCGATGTAGATCTCGGCCCACAGTTCCGAGACGATGAGCGTCCACAGGCGCATGGCGGTCTCGGGGTGATAGTCGCCCCGGCACGCGCTGCGTACGGCATTCACCTGCGCGAGATCGAAGAATCCGCGAGCGAGCACGCGATCGCGATTCAGAGAGCGGTCCGCGAGCTGCTGCAGCGTGTGTGCGAAGGCGCCGTTCTGGCTCATCCGCATCAGGTCCTTCGGCACGTTGCGCAGGTCGTCGCTCATCAGCGGGCGCATCGCCTGACGCAGGATGTACTTCTGTTTGCCGCGCCGGATCTTCAGAC
>JBEVDW010000554.1:0-2503 GCA_040513115.1 Steroidobacteraceae bacterium
CATCCTGCACGAGCACGTCCGGCGTCAACGGAGTTCCCGCAGGCAGCGAGCGCTTCAAGCGGCGACCTTCGAGGCTTGCGAGATCAGCCACGTAACGCGAGCCCACTCCGGGCAGCCGCCGCACTTGGATCTCGACATCCGCGGGGCTGAGCTGCGAGCCGCGCGCAGCGCCGTGACGCAGCACGAGCACGGGCGCTTCGCTCTCGATATTCACGGGGATGTACACGGTCCATGTTTCCGGGGCCTTGCAGCGGACACCCACGGTCGCATGCGGACCGCTGATGTTGTTCGATGACACGAACGCTTCCAGCGGCTCCGCGCACGGTGCCAGGCGTAGCCGCGAATCGAGTGCGCCGGCGGTGACGAAGTATGTGCCGCTGGTGGGCGGCAGCAGAGTGCGCACGTGGGCCGTCGCCGTGTCGCGAATCGCATCCAGCGATTGCGTCGTGGCCACCGCGTTAGCGGCATCGCCGCTCGTGGCGGCTGCGATGGTCATCAGAAGCGGAATGAAGCTCGTCATATCAGTAGTGAGCTCGGAACGATCAATTCATTGACGTCACGCAATTGCGGCACCCGATATGCCATTGCGAGCTATGCGCGAAACAGCGAACGCATCGCACTTTGCGCGCGTGCGTATCGGACTCATGGAAAGGCGTACGGCAACGCGTCCGCAACATTGCCGCGCGGCCGGCAACCAGTTGCCGCTCTGATGCGCTTTCGTTGGCTGCGATACGACCATCGGGCACCCGAGCGCGACGTGGTTCTCAATTGCAGGCCTGTGGCACGGGCCTTGCTCTGCTCCGTCGCAACGACTGGCCGCAGTCATGTTTCTGACGGTGCATGCCATGAACAAACTCGATTCCTATCTCGGCATCCATGCGAGCGCACTTAAGCTGCGTTCGCAGCGAACCGAGTTATTGGCGTCGAATCTGGCGAACGCAGACACGCCGAACTTCAAAGCGCGCGACTTGGATTTCAAACAGGCGCTCGCACAAGCAGGCGGTGCCGATTCGCCCGTGCGCATGGCAACCACGGGCACCGGACACATCGCTGCGAACAATGCGCTCAACGGCACTGGCGGCGAACTGAAGTATCGGACGCCGTTGGCACCTTCTCTCGACGGCAACACGGTGGATGTGCAGCTCGAACAAGCTGCTTTCGCGGAGAACGGCGTGCGCTACCAGGCGACGCTGAATTTCCTGTCATCCAAGTTTCGTGGGCTGCTGACCGCGATCACAGGCCAATAGCTCACATCACCACGAGCGGATAACCACGCATGTCCAGCTTCAAGATCTTCGATGTCGCCGGCTCCGGCATGAGCGCGCAGTCGGTGCGCTTGAACACCGTCGCCAGCAACCTGGCAAACGCCGACAGCGTGAGCGGCGATGCCAACGCCGTCTACAAAGCAAAGCATCCGGTGTTCGAGGCCGTGCGTGCCGGGCTCGGAAAGAACGCCACGACGAATGGTGTCTCTGTCCAGTCGATCGTTGAGAACCAAGCTGCGCCGACCGCTCGATACGAGCCTGGCAATCCACTCGCCAATGCCGATGGCTATGTGTTCGCGCCCAACGTGAACGTGGTGGAAGAGATGGTCGACATGATCTCCGCCTCGCGCGCGTATCAGAACAACGTGGAAGTGATGAACACCGCGAAGGATCTGATGCTGGCGACGTTGCGGCTGGGGCAGTGAGACCACTGACACCACGATAGTTAAGAGTCAAAGCAGAGGTATCAATGTCATCCACCGATCCCATCGCTGCACTGGCGGCGCAGACACAGGCGGCACGGGCCACAGCGCAGAACAAGACCCGTGCCGATGCGCTCGGCATCGACGACTTCCTGACGCTGATGACCACGCAGTTGAAGAGCCAGGATCCACTCAAGCCGCTCGACGGTACGGCCTTCGTCGCGCAGCTCGCGCAGTTCGGCACCGTGTCGGGTGTGCAGCAGATGCAGAGCTCGATCGAGACGCTGGCGAACTCGCTGCGTTCCACGCAGATGCTCAATGGCGCAACACTCGTCGATCACGTCGTAATGGCGCCGGCCACCAGCTTCCAGCACGCGCAGGGCGTCGTCGTTGGCGGTGAAGTCGAAGTACCGGATGGTGCATCGGGTCTGCAGATTCGCATCACGGATGCGAACGGCGAGGTCGTGCGTACGATGAGCTATGCGCCCAGTTCGGGCCCGTTCTCGTTCCAATGGGACGGGCTCCGCAATGACGGTACGGCGGCACCGAACGGCGCGTACGAAATCGAGGCGATCGCGGGCGTGGGCCAAGAATCCGAGTCGATCCAGGTGTTGATGTCCGGTCGTGTGTCGAGCGTCAGCATCGATGCTAACGGCGCCGGACTCACGCTCAACACAACTGCGCTGGGCCCCGTCGCGATGGCCGATGTGCGTCGCGTCCTGTGAGCCGCGAGTGAAGCAAATCCCCATTAGCTGATTCAAATTACATTAAGCAGGAGCCTCTTCCATGTCCTTCGGCATCGCCCTCAGCGGGCTT
>JBEVDW010000555.1:0-9131 GCA_040513115.1 Steroidobacteraceae bacterium
GAGAACTTCCTGGGCTTTGTGCAGATCGCTTGCATAAATATGCTGCTCAAACGATTTTGAGATAGGTTCTAGTTCTTATCCCCTCCCCCTGCGCAGCGGGGGAGGGTTAGGGTGGGGGCACCAATCTCAAATCGTCCTTCCCACCATCAGCCGCATGATCTCCGCCGTGCCCGCGAAGATGCGGTGCAACCTCGCCGCCGTGTACAAGCGCGAGACCGGATACTCATCCATGTAACCCGCGCCGCCGTGCAGCTGCACGCACTGATCGATGATGCGACCTTCCATCTCCGGCAGCCACATCTTCGCCATGGCGCAGCGCGTCGTGTCGAGCTCACCGGTTTTCAGATAGCCACGAATGATGTCGTCGAGGAACGCGCGACCGACCGCGAGCTCCGTCTTCATCTCGGCGAGCTTGAAGCGTGTGTTCTGGAAATCGATGATCGGCTGACCGAACGCCTTGCGATTCTTCGTGAAGTTGACGGTTTCATCGAATGCTCGCTGCGAAGCTGCATGCGCGATGGACGGCCACGTGACGCGATCCATGTTCAATCCCGTCATGACGACCTTCATGCCGGCACCATCTTCGCCGACGAGGTTGGTTACGGGTACGCGGATCTTGTCCATTGCGAACTCGCCCGTTGCAGACAGATGCGAACCCATCTTGTGCAGCCGACGGCCGCGATGGAAGCCGGGGCGATCCGACTCGACGATGATCATCGAGATGCCTTTAATGCCGAGGTCCGGCTGGGTCTTGCAGGCGACCAGGAATGCATCGGCTTCCGCGGCGTTGCCGATGTACGTCTTCGCGCCGCTGATCACCCATTCGTCGCCTTCGCGAACGGCCGAGGTGCGGATGCGTGCGACGTCGCTACCGACATCGGGCTCGGTGATGGCAAATCCGAATCGAATCTCTCCGGTGGCCATCCGCGGCAGCCATTTGCGCAGCAGGTCTTTCGATGCGTTCTTGTAGAGGATCTCGCTGATACCGTCACCGATCACGGAGGGGGCGATGCTAGCGCCGGCCACGGAATAGCCGAGCTCCTCCGCGATGACGACGCGATACAGAAAGTCGCCACCGGGACCGCCGTACTCTTCGGGCACGCCCACGGCGAGGAAGCCGTTCTCGCCGGCTTCGCGCCAGAATGACTTGGGAATGGCACCGGCTTCCAACCATTCATCGACGTGAGCATCGGCCTTCGCCAGAAAGCGGCGATAGGAGTCGCGGAAGATCTCGTGCTCCTCGCTGAAGAGCGACTGCGTGTAATTGTAGCTCACTGACGCTGACCTCGGATTCGAATGGCGGTGCATTGTGCCGCAAGTGCACCAGCGCTTCACTCGGCACTGGGATGTCAGCAGTGTCCGCTCGAGGGGCGAGTACATGGTCGGTGCATCTCTTGCGCACTGTTCCTCATGGCGCGTGCCCTCGCCTAAACCGAGGATGCCCGCAGCCGTCGAAGCTCTACCGTCGCAAGGAGAGCACCATGAACGTCGGGACGTACTGCCGGCATCACGTCATCACCATTGCTCCCTCAGCCGATCTTGCCGAAGCAGCGGCGTGCATGCGCATGAGTCACGTGGGACTGCTCGTCGTGGTGAATCCGGGCGAGAGACGGCCGCTGGGCGTGCTGACCGACCGCGACATCGTTGTCGAAGTCGTCGCCGCGGATCTGCCGCCGCGCCTGATCACCGTGCGAGATGCGATGACACCGAACCCGGTGGTCGCGCGTGAATCGGAGTTGCTGAGCGTCGTCTGCGAACGCATGCGCAGCATGGGTGTGCGCCGCGTTCCAGTGGTCGATGATGTGGGCAACCTGATCGGGATCGTTGCCAGCGATGACGTGCTCGATGTGTCCGCCGCGATGCTGTTCAACCTGTCATCGGCGGCGCACAAGGAACAATCACGCGAGCGCTCTCAACGAGTGTAGGAAGACCCGGGCGCGTGAGGATGCGCTCGGCATCAGGAGCGCTCATTGCCGCTGAGGTCAGCGGGCTTCGGCAGGCAGGAACGATTCCACCGAGGTATGGAACGGGCCGATCATGTTCTCGAGACCGCCGAAGTGCACTTCGCCAATAGCGCCCGAATTCAGCGCTTCCTGCTGCAAACAGGCCGCCCGGAAATCCTCACCGCCGAATACGTCGTGAATCAGCTCATAGGAACGCTTGTAGAGATCCTCGGCCTTCGGATTGTCGGGCTTGCTCTTCACGAGCATGTAGTAGTCGACGATCGTCCGATCCTTGGCGCGCGGCATCAGGATCATCACGCTGATGTAGTACGGGCTGGTGACCACGATCGTGTTCGGAAACGCCAGATACGCATGCGTGATGTGCTTGTGCAGATTGCTGGTCTCGCCTTTCAACAGATCCGGATTGAAATGTGCCTTGCCAGACGTCTGGCGGATGTGATGACCGAAATGCGAAACCACATTCGGCAAATCGGCAAACATGTTGCCGATCGAGCGCGCATGCAGGCGTTGGACGTGATAGCCCTCGAGGAACGGCTCGATGACGAGCTTCCAATTCGCCGGCAAGTCGTACGTCCGGCGGCCGTAGGCGTACATCCGATGCAAACCGAAAGCCTCCAGATCCGTAGAGACCTGCCTCGTGCCTTCGAGCAGCTGTGAGTTCGAATTCGAATCGAGTGCCGCCCAGATAAAGCCCCCCTCCTCCCACGTTTCCAGTGCTACGAGCCCGAGTTTCTCTTTCTTCAGCGAGGGAAACGTCTCATGGCGAGGGATCGCGGCGCATTTGCCTTCCAGTGAATACGACCATGCGTGATACGGGCACACCATCAGGTTGGCTTTGCCGGGTGTGGAGCTCTCGACGATCTTCGAGCCGCGATGACGACAGGCATTGATGAATACGCGTGCTTTTCCCTGGCGATCACGCGTGACCAGCAGTGGCAGGCCATAGCCGTCGAGCGCCACTGCCGAGCCGGGGTCCGGAATGAAAGCCGACACCGTTACGACGACCGGCACCTTATTGAACAGGTGAGATTGCTCAGCCAAGTGTCTATCTTCACTCAGATAAACAGAGGTTGGTCGTTGCGCCTCTTCGGTCGGGATGTGCGCATCCTCGGGCGCTGGCAGAGCACAGATCGCCTGCCACTGGCTTGCGGTGAGGCCAGCAGGGACTTCGTTGACCGCTACGGTTGCTTCGCTCATATCCGTAACCAGCAATTTAATTGACCGATTATATAAGGAGCGGGGAGGTGTTACCAGAGCCCAACCCGCACTCAACCCTTGTCGCGCAGAAGAATATCGGCCGCCCGCCAGGCCATTGCCATCGTAGGCCCGTTGGTGTTGCCCGCCGGAATCTGCGGCATCACGGACGTATCCATCACGCGCAATCCTTCCACTCCTCGAACGCGCAATTCCGGGTCAACGACCGACTGCGGATCGGATCCCATGCGGCAGCTGCCGACTGCATGGTAGCCACATGTGCCGTTGCGTTCGTACGCAGCAATGATGTCGTCGTCGCTGATGCAACCTGGACCAGGGAACGTCTCGGCTGCGATCAGTTTGCGAAGCGAGTCTTGAGCTGCGTAGCGTCGTGCAAGATGCACGGTCGCGATCATCAGCCCGCGATCGTCCCCCGACGTGCAGTAATTCGGTCGCAATGTGGGCAGCAGATTGGGATCCGTGCTCTTGATGTGGATTTCCCCGGTCGAGCTCGGGCGCAGTGGATAACCCACGATGCTGACGCCCGGAAATGCTTCCAGCTTCATGCGCTGCGTGGCGAAATCGAAACTGAAAGGAGCGACCAGAAACTGGATGTCGGGTCGCGGTGCATGCGCCTGCGATCGCAACCATACCCCGACTTCATACGAGGCCGAGGACATCGGGCCGTTACGCAGCAAGTAGTACTGCGCCACGTTCCGCGCCAGGCGCCAGCCACTGAACTGTGCGTTGTCCGAGTCACCCGATCCGAGTTTCCATTGCATGATGATGCCGCGATGCTCGATCAGGCGCCGGCCGACGTCGGGACTGTCATGCACGACCGGGATGCCAAGACTCTGCAACAGCTCGCCAGGGCCGATGCCCGAGCGTTGCAGAATACTGGGCGAGGACATTGCACCGCCTGCGATGATGATCGCCCGCCGAGCCGCGTAACGTTGCCGCTCTTGCGTAGGAGCCGCGATCACGGTGACATCGGTCGCGCGTCGTCGCTCGAAGTTCACTCTGTCGACGAGCGCGTCAGTGATGATCGTGAGATTCGGCCGATTGCGAATCGGATCGAGGAAGGCGGTCGCGGCGCTCTGGCGTCGTCCCTTGTAGATCGTGCGCGGTGCATAGCCGATACCGATCTCGTTATCCGGCGCGTTCACATCGTGCTTGCGCGGCAACCCCATCTGGACACCCGCCTGGATCATGGCCTCGCTCAGTGGCGTACGGCGATCGGGCATCGTGACGCGCAATGGACCTGAATGACCGCGTGTCTCATCGCTACCCAACTCGTGCGCTTCCAAGGCACGATACGCAGCGCCGATGTGTTTCCATGACCAATCATCACTCGTCCGCCGCGCGATCTCGTCGAAGTCTGCGGGCTGACCGCGCACGTACATCATTCCGTTGATGGATGTAGAGCCGCCCAACACGCGGCCGCGAGCCCACACCTCGGGTTGATACGCGTTGCCCTGTTCGGGCTCGACGGGATAGGCCCAGATGCGCGCGGGATCCACCATGATCTTCGCGAGCCCCTTGGGCATCTCGATTAAAGGATGCCGATGATTTCCGCCGGCCTCGATCAGCGCAACCGAGGTATCGGGATTCGCAGACAGGCGGTAGGCCAACACGCAGCCTGCCGCGCCGGCCCCTACGATCACGTAGTCGAATGTGTTCATGCGTGAGGGGCAGGCGCCGTCGACGACAGACAGTGTGAAGTTCGGATCAGCTCTTCGGTGTCCACTCGAGCTGCAGCGCATCGAGCGCCATCACCATCCCTGCTCGATACGGAGGCTTGTAACCCTTCGCCAGCCTGAAGCGACCGATCTGCTGCATCCACTCGGTGAACAACATGCGCATCTCCACCCGCGCGAGGAAGTGCCCGAGGCACAGGTGCGGGCCGGTCGAGAAGATCAGATACGAGCGATTCTTGCGATCGATATCGAAAATCTCAGGGTGGGCGTTCTTGCTCTTATCCCATCCAGCGAGCGGCAAGTTGCACAGAACCATATCGCCTGCCCGGAACTTCACGCCGAAGCGCTCGCAATCCTTGCGCACGATGCGCGGCGTGTTCACGACGCCGAACATGCGGATCGTTTCCTCGACGAACGGCTCGATCAACGCAGGTTCATTGATGAGCCGCTCCTGCAGTTGCGGGTTCTCGGCCAGAAAGCGCGCACCGAAGCTCGATGCATTCGTGACGGTGTCGAGCCCACCGAAGAACAACAACATGCAGATGGGCACGAGCTCATCCATGCTGAGCTTGCGGCCATCGATGTCCGCCGCCACGAGCTTCGACAAGAGATCGTCTTTCGGCTCGCGCATGCGCAGCTGAATCACCGCGACCATTTCGACGGCAATTTTCTCGGCGGCCCGATGCACGGCTTCGTCGCCCACAGCGCGGAAGAATGCCTCGGCCAGCAAACGAAAGTCATCGAAGCGGTCCAGCGGGAAGCCCATGAATTCCATGAAGACCGTTACCGGGAAGCGCGCAGATACATCGTCGACGAAATTGCACGTGCCGTCCTTTGCAACGGCTGCGATGGTGGCCTTCGCGTGTTTCTCGATCTGCTTCGACATCTCACCGATCGCTTTCGGCGAGAAGAACGGCATGAGGATGCGGCGGTAGGGAATGTTGTCCGGCGGATCGAGATTGAGTGGAATGAGCAGCGGCGGATTGGGCACGCGCGGAATGTTCATCTCGCGCGCGGAGAAGTGCTCGGGATCCGTCACCACGCTCACGATGTCGTCGTGCCGCGTGATGATCCAGTGACCGCCATTGGCCGGCGTGTAGAACACTGGTGGGGCGGACGCGCACACACGTGCGTAGGCGACATGGAGATCATCGAGGATGGATGGATCCCCATACATATCGAAGTCGAACACGTGATTCGGATGAACGTGGTCGGGCACTCGCTGATTCATTGCGGCTGACATGACAACTCTCCGTGAAATCGCACGGGAAGGACGCGCCGCTTCAGTTCGCGTCGTTGACCCCCCGAGTGTGCCTATACTACACTCTCAATCAATCGATCAGTTAATTCTCTTTGTGAACCACGCCCCTTTGGTCCGTCTAGTTTTCATCACTCACACTGGCGAGCGCGTCGAGGTTGACGCCAACCCTGGCGGCTCCGTCATGCAGGCCGCTCGACAGCACAACGTTCCCGGTATCGAAGCCGATTGCAGCGGGTCGATGGTCTGCGGCACGTGTCACGTCGTCATCGATCCCGAATGGCACGACAAGCTGCCGCGACAAAGCTCAGACGAAAGAGAGCTGCTCGAGTACGTTCCGTTGCCGCAACCGAACACGCGTCTGACGTGCCAGATCCCGCTCTCTGCGGATCTCGATGGCCTGGTGATGCGGATTCCCAGGGATCAACGCTAACCCGTCACTTGCCGATCTCGCGCCACGCAATGTTCTTTTGAATCTCGGTGGCGCCGCCGTAGATCGTCTGAGCACGTTCGAAAAGATAAGCATCCGCCCAGAGAGGACCGAATACGGGGGACGCGGACAAAGCACTGTGCCATCCGGCTTGGGAGCGATCTGGATAGGGCAGCGCTGCACGTGCGGCCAACTCCATCTGTAGCTCCGTCACGCGCTGTGCACATTCGGTACACGCGATCTTCAACAGCGAAACGATGGCGGGCCGCTGGTCGCCAGCCAATGTCCTCAGTACCGAAATCTCCAACGCAGCGATCTGGATTTCCAGCGACGCGAGCTTGTTTCCAAAGAGCGGATCGTCGATGAGCGACCGATCGCCATCGATCCATGTACGACAAGCCATCGCCCGAATCTGCGCGACGTCCGCCTTCTTGCGACCGATGTGTGCATACGACAAACGCTCGTTCTGCAACAGCACATTGGCGTAGTGCCAGCCCCTGCCCTCCTCGCCGATGCGATTCGCCATGGGCACGCGCACATTGTCGAACGTCACGCGGTTGAGCTCCCACGCACCATTCATGGTGATGATCGGATGCACTGTGACACCGGATGAGCGCATATCCGCGCAGAGAAATGTGATGCCTTCCTGCTTACGCTCGTGCCGCGACGTGCGCACCAACAAGAACATCCAGTCAGCCCAATGCGCGAGTGTCGTCCACACCTTCGTGCCGTTGAGCACATAGTCATCGCCATCGCGCACGGCTTTGCAATTCAGGCTTGCCAGATCAGAACCGGACTCCGGCTCCGAGTAGCCCTGTGCCCACATCGAGCGTGATGCCAGGATGTCCGGCAACCACCGTTGTTGCTGCTCCGGCGTGCCGAACGCAATGAGGATCGGTCCGATGTAGATGACCGCCATCGGGATGATGTTCGGTGCGCCTGAGCGCTCCAACTCTTCATCGAAGAGGTAACGCTGCGTGGGCGTCCAGCCGGAGCCGCCGAACTCGGCAGGCCATCCCACTCCTAGCCAGCGGCGCGATTGCAGGGCCTGCTGCGAGGCGATGTGATCCTCACGCGTCAGTCGCTGACCTTGACGAATCTTCGCGAGCAGGTGCTGCGGGTACTCGCGCGCAAAGAACTCCCGCACGGCATCGCGGAACTCCAGATCCTCGGCGCTGAACTCCAGATTCACGGTGTCATCTAGCGCGACGTCTGAGCGTCGTCCACGAGCACGCACGTTCCGGTCACGAGCTCCGACGACGGCGAGACCAGGTACAGCAATGTGCTGTCCAGGTGATGCGGCTCACCGACGCGCTTGCGTTGCAAGGCCTCGATCACCTTGTCTCCCGTTCGATCGAGATAGCCTTCGCTCATCTCGGAGCGGAAGAGTCCCGGGGCGATGGCATTCACATTGATCCCGAAACGCGCCCATTCCATGGCCAGTGTTTCCGTCAGGCGCGAGATGCCCGCTTTGGTCGCGGAGTACAGTGCCGCCGCTGCGTTGGGCGAGTACTGATAAGCACCGGATGACGAGAGGTTGACGATGCGTCCCGGCCTCTTGGCCGCCATGAGCCGCCTTGCCACTTCGCATGAGATTAGAAATGGCGCTCGTAGATTGGTGTCGATGACATCGTCCGCCAACTGCAGTGACAGCTTCGTCGCCCAATTAGCATCGGCAATGCCCGCGTTGTTCACGAGGAGGTTGATCAATCCAAGCTCACGCTCTACTTGATCGATCGCTGGCGCAATCGCTCCCGCATCGCGCACGTCCAGTGGCACGGTGAGCACTTTGCCACCTTCGGAGCGAATCGCATCCGCGAGCGTTTCAAGCCGATCTTCACGTCGACCGGCAATGGCGACAGCAGCGCCCGCGCTAGCCAGCACTTGCGCGAAACGCCGGCCGAGACCGCTCGATGCACCGGTCACAAATGCGACGTCGCCTGTCAGGTCGATCGAAAAGTTGCGCTCAGGTTTCATCTCGAATCCGTGCTTGTCTGCCGCATCACGATAGCGCGCTCATGTCCGATCGGTGCGCTCAGCTCTTCTGCGCCGCTTTCGGAATGTAGATGGCTTTGGTCTGCGTGAACTCGAGCAAGCCGGCGAGGCCGTTCTCGACGCCGATGCCGGATTTCTTGTGGCCACCCAGTGGTGTGCCGGGAGCTGACTGCAGGTTCTGATTGATCCAGACGGTGCCCGTATCCAACCGATGAGCGATCGACACGGCCTTGTCGATGTCGCTCGACCACACGGCACCGGCAAGACCGTATTCGGAGTTGTTGGCGCGCTCGATG
Organism: Steroidobacteraceae bacterium; assembly: GCA_040513115.1. Classification (GTDB taxonomy): domain Bacteria; phylum Pseudomonadota; class Gammaproteobacteria; order Steroidobacterales; family Steroidobacteraceae; genus DATELY01. Next base: position 8,835 of record JBEVDW010000555.1, read on the forward strand.
ACTTCATCGATGTCATTGAAGCGCAGCAGCGGCAACACGGGGCCGAAGGCTTCCTCGACGACGACTCGAGCGTCGTCCGGTGGGTTGTCGACCAGGGTCAGCGGAATGAAGTAACCCTCGCCCTGCGGCACCGGTCCACCTTCCAACAACTTGAGGCCGTTCGCCTTGGCATCGGCGAGCAGACTCTTGACGCGTTGATACTGAGCCCGATTTTGCAGCGGCCCATACGCCGTATCGGGCTCCATGCCATCGCCGACTTTCAACGTCTTTGCCAGCTCGTGCAGCTTGTCGCGCAGC
>JBEVDW010000556.1:0-11934 GCA_040513115.1 Steroidobacteraceae bacterium
TTTTTTGAACTCGATTTGTCTGCCTTCAGGTGAACAGCAGTGCCTGGCTCACCGCCACTCGCACCGTCTCCGGCACGAACGGCTTCGTCACGAGGAACGTCGGTTCGGGTCGTTCACCTGTCAACAAGCGTTCCGGGTACGCCGTGATGAACACGATCGGCACCTGCACCTCGCTCAGAATCTGACGCACGGCGTCGATGCCCGAGCTGCCGTCGGCAAGCTTGATGTCCGCGAGCACGAGACCGGGCTCGGTCTTGCGCGCTGCGCGCACGGCTTCGTCGCGCGTCGTCGCAATTGCGGCGACAGAATGGCCCATCTCGCGCACGATGCTCTGCAGGTCGAGCGAAATGATCGGCTCGTCCTCGATGATGAGTACCTTGGTGGCCGGCTGAGTGGAGATTTCCTTGACTGCCTGGGAGACCATTTGCGGTACGTCGGCTTCCGGCACTTGCAGGATCTTCGCAGTGTCGCTGACATTGAATCCTTCCATGGCCGTGAGCAGCAGAGCCTGGCGATAGATCGGCGTCAGCTTCTCGAGCCTGGCGGCGACGACCGACTTTGCCTGCTCGCCATGCAGGGGCCGCGATTCCATGTCCGTCGAGTTCCAGATCACGTGAAACAATCGATACAGCCCCACGCGTGGCGTCATGTTACCGGGCAGCACGGAGGTATCGGCTACGATCGCCTCCAGGCATGCTCGGACATAAGCGTCGCCGCTGCTTTGAGTGCCGCAGAGCGCGCGTGCGTAGCGGCGCATATAGGGCAAATGCTCCGCAATCGCATGAGCCAAGGCCATGGTCGGGCTCCTTCAGGGACGTTTGCTGTTGATTTAATAGTAGATCGCGCCCGAAAAAGCGCGGTAGTAGTATGTCCGAGGTTACCCAAAGGTTCCCCGCTCCTTGGAACTTTTTCAACAACTACGAGTTCAACCCCAAGCCTCTACGACCCCCACCGGCTATGTACCGGTGGAGCGGATGAAACCAGCCCGCCATGACTAGCAGCAAAGAGAAGATGTGGCCTCAACCGGAAACCAGTGCCAGTGAAACGCCCGCGGCGCCGACCGAGTCGGTGCCGGAATGGCTCGGTAATCGGCTGCGCACCATGTTCAGCGAAGTCATGGACGAGCCGGTTCCCGATGAATTCAAGGCGCTACTCGAGAAGTTGGATGCCAAGGAAAAAGGACGTCCGAGTTGAGCGCGTCAGCTGTGGACTTGCGCCCCTTATGGTCACTGATGTGAGTGTAGATGAGCGGTACTAACGATCGTTTTCTCGATCAAGTGACGGCGATGTTGCCGGCACTGCGCGCATTCGGCCGCTCGCTGTGCGGCGACCTGGCGCGCGCCGATGATCTCGTGCAGGACACGGTGCTGAAGGCGTGGACCAACCGCGAGCAGTTCCAGTCCGGAAGTAACCTGAAGGCGTGGCTCTTCACGATTCTGCGCAACTGCTATTACTCGGAGCTCCGGCATCGCAAGTTCGAGGTGGAAGATCCCGAAGGGGTGTGTGCCGCCCAGGTGGCGGTCCAGCCGGATCACGATCTCAAATTGCATCTGCGCGATCTGAGCAATGCATTGCAGTTGTTGCCGCCGGATCAGCGCGAAGCCCTGATCCTAGTGTGTGCAACAGGACTTTCGTATGAAGAGACGGCTGAGGTGTGCGGCTGCGCCGTCGGCACCATCAAGAGCCGCATCGCGCGTGCCCGTGATCGCCTGGTCGAGCTGCTGGGCGAGGATGCCGCACGCATGACCTCCAACGCACCACCTGTCGACAGCATCTCTGACCCAGAAGCGCTGGGCCTCGGCTCGGGTCGCGCCGCTGGCTGAGTGAGTCAAGGAACCTCTGATCAACCCCAAACGGCCTCGCGCCGAGTCCAAAACTGTTCAGGGCCAGGCGCGACGACCGCCGTGTACTGAATGTACACAAGTGGAGGAGTCCCGCGGGATTCCCTCCTGGAGCGACAACGCCATGAACAGTTTTGGACTCTGCCCACTTAATGTGTAAACAAGCTTTTATGGGTTGTCCTTCTAAGCGTCTGCTGCTGCGCTATAAAGCTTGCTCATATGTCCCATCTGGGATGAGACATATGAGCTGCGCTTTGTGCCTTGCTTCAGACTCAGGTTGATCCAATGTGAGAGGGGCAACGCGAGGCCGTTTGGGGTTGATCAGAGGTTTCATATGAAGCCGGCCAAGGCCACGCGCGACAGGCTGCCGTGGTGGGGTCGTAACGCGGCACTGCGGCCGCGCCTGGTGCTCATCGTGGGCATTGCGATGCTGGCGCCCGGCGTGCTGGCCGTGCTGCAGGCCAGCTATAGCTATCGCGCCAACATGCGCGCGCTCGAGCGCGATCTCGCTCAGACCGCGCAACTCGAAGCGGCCGAAGAAGTCGGCATGATTTCGGCGTCGCGCGAGATCCTCACCAGCTTGTCCGCCAATCCGGATGTCTTGGCGGGCTCGCCTGCCAACTGCCGGCGAGCGTTGCAGCGCGCGATTGCCGGGCTCAGTCAATATCAAATGGCCGCCGTCGTGAACGAGAGCGGCAACCTCAGCTGCTCGAGCCTGCCCGTGCAGTCATCTCGCGATGTCCACGACCGCGACTGGTTTCGCAGCATCATGAGGGGCGAGCAGTTCGTCATCAGCGATTTGATCGAAAGTCGATGGCTGGAAACACAGGGCATCGTCGCGGCCGTCCCGCTGCTCGCGGAAGATGGCGCGGTGCGCGGCTCGATTGCGCTATTCATCGGCCTCAACTGGCTCACGCGCAGTTACGGCAAGCCCAGCCTCACGGATGACGCAGCCTTCGCGTTGCTGGACGGGCGAGGCGAGCTCATCACGTCGCGCGCGATGGATCTAAGCGTGCGCGGCGGTCTGCCCGATCCGATGCTCATCACCGAGAAGCTCAAGAACAGCGACTACACCTTCAATGCACGCAGCCGCGACGGCACGTGGCGGTTGTACGCGATCAGCCCGCTGTTGGAAGGTCGCATCTTCGTCGTCATGGGCAAGCCGCTCGTGTCCGCAATCAGTCCGATCGCGCTGCAATTCGCCTGGGGTGTGCTGACGCCGTTGCTCATGTGGGGCCTTGCTGTCGCGGTGGTCTGGTTCGGCATCGAGCATCTGGTGGTCCGATGGATCACCTATCTCGATCGCATCACCTCCGCCTACGCAGCCGGTCGAACGAATGTGCGACCAGAACGAGCCGCGGCCGCGCCCAAAGAGATCAAGAACCTCGGTGAGACTTTCTCGCGCATGGCGGACATCATTTCGGCGCGCGAACATGAGCTGAAGGACTCGCTCCAGCAGAAGGAAGTGCTGGTGCGCGAGATTCATCATCGTGTGAAGAACAATCTGCAGCTCGTCATGAGCCTGCTGAACCTGCACGCGCGCCGCATTCGCGATCCGCGGGCGGAGGTCGCGTTCGCCGAGGCTCGCAGCCGCATCAATGCGCTGGCAACCTTGCATCGGCGCTTGTACGAGTCGGAGAGCTTGCAGGAAGTCGATCTGCGCTGGTTCCTGGAGGACTTGTGCGCCGAGTTGCGGCGAGGCGGCCTGTCCGGATCACGCCATGTTGAGCTCGTCGTCGACGCACCGAGCGAGGCCATAGGCCCCGAATTGGCTGTGCCATTCGGACTGCTGGTGACCGAGGCGATCACGAATGCCTACAAGCATGCGTTCACTGGGCTCGCGTCCGGACGGATCGAGGTGGTCGTCTCACGAGAGTCCGATGAGAGGTTGCTCTTGTGCGTCCGTGACAATGGCGTCGGCTTCGATTCGAGCATCGCAAGCCACGAGCATCCGGGGTTAGGCCGTTCGCTGATCGAAGCCTTCGTGAGGCAGATGCGGGCCGAGTTGAGCGTCAGCTCCGTTGACGGCACGGTGGTCGAAGTGCGTGTGCCCGTGCCCAAGCGTCCCGGTCCGCGACCTGCCGCTGGCGCGGCCACGACACACGGCCCTCCACGTACCGGTACAGACTCAACTCAGGAAAGAGTTGCCTGAAGCTGTGAGCCGTTGCGCAAATGCATCGCAGGTGGAACCCGCAACGGATGTACTGCGTTTCAGACGCAACTCGAGCCGGAGCCCCTTATGCATCGACGCCGATCCCGCCTTGGGGCTGCCGCGCTGGCGGCAGCCTTTCTTGCGTTGGGCGCGACTCTCGCCTCGGCTGCTCAGCCCACGACTCCCAGTGCCAGCAGCAGCATAGAAGCCCGTCAGGATCTCAAGGACGCCTGGCTCATGGGCAAGATCGAAACGCTGTACACCTTCACGCGCCAACTGAACCCATTCGACATCGACACGCAGGTCGAAGGTGGCGTAGTCCATTTGACCGGCAGCGTCGAAAGCGAAGTCGAGCGTGATCTCGCCGGCGAGCTGGTGAAGAGCGTCGAAGGCGTGACCGAAGTGCGCAATGATTTGAAGGTCGCGAGTGCCGCCAGTCTCAGCAATGCGAGACGCGCAGAGCGCGAGCAACTGGCGCGGCAACGCGCCGACATGCGCCGTTGGGTGGAAGACGCATCCACCTCCGCCGTCGTCAAATCGAAATTGCTCGCCAACCAGAATACGAAAGGTCTCGACATCAAAGTCGAGAGTCGCAATCGCGTAGTGACGCTCTCAGGACAGGTGTCATCAGCCGAAGAGCGGCAATTGGCCGAGCTGCTCGCGCGCAACACGGACAACGTCGCAGAAGTCCGCAACGAGCTCACGGTCGACACCACGCGTGCCGCACGCAGCGGCGATTGACAGCATGAAAGTTGAAGTCGCAAAGCGAGAACGACATCAGAACGAGCTAGGTGACCAATCCCCGGCGAGCGCCGGTTGCGTTCGGCACAACGCTACCCGCTCGAAAACATTCGCCCGCTGAATTGGCCTGCGGCGGGCGGTTTTTGTGCCGTCACTCCCCTGCAGTATCCTGCGACGCCTCCCTGGCCTCGAAGCTCGACCCTGAATGACTGCTACCCCGCGCACGACCTGGGGCGTCCTGTCTCACCCTGATTTCTCGCGCTTCCTCATTGCGCGCTTGCTCGCCAATCTGGCGAGCCAGATGCAAACGGTGGCTGTCGGCTGGCAGGTTTATGCCATTACGCGAGATCCGCTGGATCTCGGATTCGTCGGCCTGTCTCAGTTTCTGCCCTTCGTCGTGTTGGTGCTGCCCGCCGGACAGGCAGCGGATCACTACGATCGTCGTCGCATCGTCATGCTCTGCTATGCAGTGGAGTTCGTCTGCGCGGCCTTGCTGCTGAGCTTCACGTTGCATGGTCTGCAAGCGGTGTGGCCGGTGTTCACGGCCATGGTGTTGTTCGGCACCGCGCGGGCTTTCGCCATGCCGACCGGTCAGGCGCTCCTGCCGAATCTCGTGCCGGCAGCGGACTTCGGTCGCGCGGTCGCCTTGAACTCGAGCACATTCCAGATCGCCACTGTGGCCGGTCCGGCACTGGGAGGCGTGCTCTACCTGGCAGGCGCACCGTTCGTCTATGGCAGCGTTGCTGTGTTGTTTCTCAGCGCCGTCGTGCTCATGAGCGGCATCAAAGGCGGCGCACATTATCCGCGCGAGCGCGAGCCTGCTACGTGGGACACACTGCTGTCCGGCTTGCGCTTCGTGCGCAGTCGCTCGGTGGTCCTCGGTGCAATCTCGTTGGATTTGTTCGCCGTATTATTCGGCGGCGCAACGGCACTGTTACCCATCTACGCCAGCGACATTCTGCGCGTCGGCCCGAGTGGCCTGGGTTTGCTGCGCACGGCGCCCGGCATCGGCGCCAGTATCTGCGCAATCATGCTCACCATCGCCCCCGTGACACGACACGTCGGTGTGTGGATGTTCGCAGGCGTGGGCATGTTCGGCATCGCCACGATCGTATTCGGCACGACGCACAACTTCTGGGTTGCGCTACTGGCCCTTGCGGTGCTCGGAGCAGGAGACATGGTCAGCGTCTACATCCGTCACCTGCTCGTGCAACTGGAAACACCGGACGCGATCCGCGGTCGAGTGAGCGCCGTCAACGCCGTGTTCATCGGCGCATCCAACGAACTCGGTGAATTCGAATCGGGGGTGACAGCGAAATGGTTCGGTGTCGTGCGCGCCGTCGTCTTCGGTGGCCTCGCAACGATTGCCGTCGCTGCGATCTGGACGCGGTTGTTTCCCTCTCTGTGGAAGATGGATCGTTTCCCGGCACCTCACGCGGAGACTCACCCGCCCTAAACCCGACTTCACACCTGTATATCCATTCAGTAGCATGGCGACATGGGTGAGGAACGCAAAGAAGTGCGGGTGGGCCGCGGCGCGGTGTCGAATCGCGCGGGGCGCTTCGAGCCACGGGAAGTCGAAGCAGTGGACGATGGTTGGGGCTCGCTCGACGAGGAGCTGCCACCGCTGCATACGGAAGTGAGGCCGGATCCTGCACGCAGCATCATCGCGCGCAACAAATCTCCCGATATCGGGTTCAGCCAATCCATCAATCCGTATCGGGGTTGCGAGCACGGGTGCATCTACTGTTACGCGCGCCCGAGCCATGCGTACGTCAACCTGTCGCCCGGCCTCGACTTCGAGACGAAGCTGTTCTTCAAGCAGGACGCGGCGAAGCTGCTGGAGCAGGAGCTCGCTGCGCCGAGCTACCAATGCAGTCCCATCACCATCGGCGCGAATACCGATCCCTATCAGCCCATCGAACGCGATTTGCGCGTTACCCGCAGCCTATTGGAGGTGTTGCAACGGTGTCGGCACCCGCTGTCCATCATCACGAAGAGCGCGATGGTCGAACGCGACATCGACCTCCTGAGTGAGATGGCATGCGATCGGCTCGCACACGTCACCATCAGCATCACGAGTCTCAGCGCGGACCTCAAACGTACATTGGAGCCGCGTACGGCTAGCCCTCAAGCACGATTGCGCGCCGTGCGGCGATTGTCTGAAGCTGGTGTGGACGTCAGTGTGATGGTGGCACCCGTGATTCCCGTGCTCACGGATGCCGAGCTCGAAGACATTCTTGCGGCTGCGGCTGCGGCCGGCGCGCGTGGTGCCGGCTACGTATTGCTGCGGCTGCCGTACGAGATCAAAGATCTATTCCGCGAATGGTTGGAGGTGCACGAGCCGCTCAAAGCCAAGCATGTCATGAGCCGAATGCGCGCGATGCGCGGCGGGCGCGACTACGACTCGCGCTGGAGTGTGCGTCAGAAGGGTGTGGGTGAATACGCACAACTGTTGCAGCGGCGCTTCGATTTGGCATGCGAGCGAGCGGGGCTCAACCGCACTCGATTCAGTCATGACACATCTTTGTTCAAGAAGCCGGAACCTGGTCCGCAGCAGTACGCTCTGCTATAGCAACGCGACCCGCACGAGTCGCTACATATTCCTTTTTAATTCTTGGAAGCGCGGTTTGGAGCTGCAATCGCTGCCTTATACTGAATTCGGCCGATCTGCCGGAGACTCTCCATGATCTTCGACCCCGAGTGCAGGGAGCACACAGCGCGCGGCACGGCGCAAGTTCCCGTCGCAAGCGGGCGTCTGCTCACGATGCTGAGCATTCTCATGCTGTCAGGGTGTATGACAGCGAAGATCGAGGAAATGCGCGAAGTACCCACGCGGATTTCATCTACCGATGCCGTCGTGCTACTGGCGAAACCGCACCTGGAAGGCTCGGGCACCGAAGACAAATTCCTGGATTGCCTGGAGCGCAAACTCGTTGGCGAGAACGTCTCGGCCGACGTGGCCGAGGCAACGCGCGACGGGCGCAAGGTCGATGCGCGCTCATCGCTACGTAATACCCCGTTTCAGTTGTATGCCGACGATCTGTTCGTCGATGCATTCTTCCCGTGGTTGGAGCCCAGCACGGCACCGGCGAGTGCCAACGCTTTCGCCACGTTCCTGCAGCGTCCCGGCGTCAGCGACCGCGTGAATACCCTCGGCGTGCGCTATATCGTTTGGATCGACGGCGGCACCAAAAAAACCGATGGCGGCGGCAGCATCGCGTGTGGCGCAGGTCCAGGTGGCGCAGGTTGCTTAGGTTTGGGCTGGTGGGAAAAGCATTCCGATTACGAAGCGACAATCTGGGACCTGAATCAGGGGACGAGCGTCGGCACGGTCAGCACCGACGTGAAGGGCACCTCGGTCATGATTGGAGCGATTGTGCCCATCCCGCTCATCTCACCGGTGCAGCGAACGGCGTGCGACCGCATGGCTAACCAATTAAAGGCGTTTCTCGTCGGTACGAGTGACGAAGGAGCAGAGTAGAGCAGGCAGCCGCGATCTGAGTGAGCTGAGGGGATTTTGTCGCGAGATCGACTCAGCCGCAGTTCACATTGCGACGCGCACGCTCGGACGCGTCGCCGCCAGCGCAGTTCGCACTGGCAAGCTACCGCGTGCAACGCCTGGCAGTCTGGGGCGTTGAATCAAGTACATCCGGAAAACCAAACACTATGACTACTCCTGCTCCAACTCGCCGCGGCCCCTGGTCGAGCTTGGCGTTGGCCGTGTGCCTCGCGCTCGGCATGGCCGGTTGCAAGCAAGATTCCTCATCGTCTTCTTCTGGCGGTGCGCCTTCATCCGGCGGCAGCTCCGGCTCGTCGAGCTCGTCGAAAGGCGGTGGTAGCAGCGGTTCGAGCGGCGGTGGCGCTTCCACGCCATCGGGTGGCTCGAGTGGTGGTAGCTCAGGTGGTTCAGCGGGTGGTTCCAGCTCGCGCGGCAACAGCGCCGGCACGCCGGGCGGCTCGTCAGGTGGATCAGAGAGTGGCCAATCGGGCGGCCAGCCTTCCGCAGGACAAAGCGGATCGAGCGGTGGGGCAGCAAGCGGCAGTACAGGCGCGGGGCTCCCCGGCACATCGAGCGGCGGAGCAGGCGGTGAGTCCGGCGGTTCTCCGAGCAGTGGTAGCAGTAGCGGTAACTCGGGTGGAACCTCTGGCGGCTCTTCGGGAACACACAGTGCAGGAACGGGTGGTGCTGGTGGCGTCGGCATCCCGAGCCCCTCATCGGGTGGTGCAAGCGGTGGTGCCCAGTCGTCGGGGGCCGAGTCAGGTGGTGGCGCGGAAGGCCAGTCGGGTTCGAGCGGCGGCGCCGGCGGCGGTCAGCCGAGCATCTTCGAAGGCGGCGGTAGTCCCAGTGCCGCGGGTGGGGCGAGCGGCGGATCGGCCGGTGCTGGTGGCGCGGGCAGTGCCGGAGGTGGTGCTGCGGGTTCACCCAGCGCAGGTGCGAACAGCGCTGGCGGCGGTGGTGCCACAGGCGGTGGCACTGCAGGTGGCGGCGGTACTCCTAGCGGTGGTGGGCCTGCAGGTGGCCGTGCTGGCGCAGCAGGTGGCGGTGGTACTCCTAGCGGCGGTGGGTCTGCAGGTGGCGGTGCTGGCGCTGCAGGTGGCGGTGGTACTCCTGGCGGCGGTGGGTCTGCAGGCGGCGGAGGCGCTGCCGGTAGCGCCGGCGGACAAGGCCCCATGACCAGTGAGGAGCGCACGGCGCAGATCGATCGAGAACTCGATCGTTCACTCGGCGTGTTCGACGATGAGTTGCGCAAAGAGCAGGGCGTCATCGCACAACGACGTGGTGCTCGTGATGGCTCAGGGGGTTCTGGTGGCGGCGACGGCAGCGAGGGTGGTGATGGTGAGCGCACCGCGCAGACCGCCGGGAGTCCGAGCGGCGGCGGAGCGGCACAAGAAGGCGGCATCCCAGGCAGCACGGGTGCCGGCGGCGGAAACAATCAGAAGGGCGGCACTTCAGGTTCAGGTTCAGGTGCAGGTGGAGAGAACGGCGACGGTCAGGGCAAGGAAGGCTCCGCCACTGGCGGTCAGAGAGGCGGCGGCGGTGTCGGCGGCGGCGGCGCTCGCGGCGGTAACGGGCCGACGACGGTGCCGGCGGACATCCCGGATGGCAGCGATGACGACATCGTTGCCCGCCAGTTGCGTGAAGCGGCAATGCAGGAAACCGATCCGGAGCTGCGTGAAAAGTTGTGGCAGGAGTATCGCAACTACAAGAAGGGAGCGAAGTAGGGCGATTCGCATAAATCCAATCAGATCAGTCGAGCGTATCCATGTTCATGGTTCAGACGAAGGTGTTTAGTGGGCGCGCCGGCGAGCTGACAAGGCTCGTACGTGTGCTGGTTCTGGGCTTCAGTGCGGTGGCGGCCAGTGGCTGCGTCGTACACGAGACGCGTCCGCAAGAGCGGGTCAACGCGATCCGGGCCGAACAGGAAATTCCTGAGTCCCAATTGCTCGACGTCGGCGTGCACGTGTTCGATGCGAACGTGCCGGAGGACGAGAAAGCGCAGGAGAAGGCGCGCATCTTCCCCGAAGTGCGCCGTGCCGAGGCGCGCTATGTCCCCATGCAGCTGCGCAATACGCTGGAAAGCACAGGCCAATGGGGACAGGTGCGCGTAATTCCGGCTGATGCCGACGCGCTCGATGTCCGCGTGAACGGCCGTATCCTCGAATCCACCGGCATGCATCTGAAGCTGGATGTCACTGTGAGCGACGCCGCGGGTCGTCAGTGGCTGAGCAAAGTGTATGAACAGGAAGCTGACACGCGGTCCTATCGCGAGATACAGGCGGGGAAGACCGCAACCGATGCGCGCGACCCCTTCCAGAATCTGTATAGCCAGATCGCGAATGACATACTCGCCGCGCGACAACAACTCGCGGCGGCGGATATCGAGTCCATCCGTCAGGTGTCCGAGTTGCGCTTCGCCAGCGATCTTGCCCCCTATGCGTTTACAACTTATCTCACGCAAGACAAGAAGGGTCAGTACCACGTCGCGCGCTTACCCGCGGACACCGATCCGCTACTCACGCGTATGGACCGCATCCGCGAGCGTGACTACGCTCTGCTCGATACGGTGAACGAGCACTACGCGGTGTTCGGCGAGAACATGGCCGAGCCATACAGCAATTGGCGCCGCTATAGTTACGATGAGCTGGAGGCCGAGTCCGACGCGAAGCGCTCTGCGATGAGCCGCAAGCTTCTGGGTGCCGCCGCGATCATCGGCGGTCTCGTTGCCGGCACGGAATCGAACAGCTACGTGGGGCAGGCAGCTGCCACTGCAGCGGTGGTGGGTGGCGTCTATGCCGTAAAGAGCGGCTTCGACAAGGGCGCCGAAGTGAAGATGCACTCCGAGTCGCTGAAGCAGCTCGGTGAGTCATTCCAATCGGAGATTCAGCCGGTCGTGGTGGAGCTGGAAGGCCGCACGTTGCAGCTCACCGGCACGGCCGAGGAGCAGTACCGTGAATGGCGCAAGCTGCTCAAGGAACTGTACGAGAACGAAACAGGTCTTTCGGTTGCTCAGCCGAGCACTACTGCCACTCCCGGCAGTGGCACCTCGCGCTGAAGAACATCTAATGAAGCCATCATGCTTGAAAGCGGGCAGACACTGTCTGCAAGGTACACTCTGGTCCGGCGTTTGGGCGCGGGCGGTCACGGCGAAGTGTGGCTCGCGGCAGACCGCGAGCGGCAAGGCTACGTAGCGCTGAAGATCCTCGATCCTGCCTTCGCAGGCGATGCGGATGCCATGCGGGCGTTCGCAACGATGTGCGAGCGTGTTCGCCAGCTCCAGCATCCCAACATCCTGAAGGTCGCCGGCCTGGAGCACGACGGCGACACTCACTTTGTGGCAAGTGACTACGCAGCTGGGGCCGATCTCAGTCTGTTACGAGGCCGCCCGGCCAGCGAATTCATTGTTCACCTCATCTCCGTTGCCGAGGCTCTGCAGTACGCGCATGAACACGGCGTCGTACACGGTGACTTGAAACCCACCAACATCCTGGTCGGTAGCGATGGCAATGCCCAGCTCGGTGATTTTTCAGCCACCGCAGGCTCTCCCTACAACACGAGTCCGCAACGGTTGAACGGTGCGGCACTCACGCCGGCCGACGATATCTATGGCTTCGGCGCCGTGTCGTACGAGCTGCTGTCGGGCTATCCACCGTTCTATCCGCAGCCCACGCGCGAGCGGGTGCTGAATGAGCTGGTTT
>JBEVDW010000557.1:0-4564 GCA_040513115.1 Steroidobacteraceae bacterium
GGGGAACGCCTCGAGCTTCGTTGCCGAACACATAGCAATCGAACGTTCTGAAGGTCGGCGACTGCAGCGGCTCGCCGACCATGTCCAAACAGGCGATGTGCTCGAACCGCTCTTGTAGCGAATTAAGCTTCACGTCCAATTCGGTGGGCACATGAAAAATCGCGCCCACACTGGCACGCACGACTTTCGAGTTGTAGGGATCGACACTGCCAGGGCTGAGCAGGCAGCGGAAGTTACCGAACCAGGCCAGCGTGCGCAGTATCGTGCCGAGATTTCCTGGGTCCTGAATTTCGTGCAGATAGATGGCGCGCTCGCCTTTGCGCGCAGCGCTCGCAGGCAACATCGGCACGAGTGCAATGATTCCCTGCGGTGTCTTCGTCTCCGCCATCTCTTCCATGCGACGGTTGCTGATCACGTGCGTTTCAAACGGACCACGCCAGTGTTCGTGCTCGCTCGTCACGTACAGCTTGCTTCCCTGTAGCAGCGGGTTCTTGGCTGCTGCCTTCTGCAGCTCCAGCACGAGATGCTCGCCTTCGACCAGGAAATGCCTGAACTCGTCGCGATACTTCTTCTGATGGAGTTTCTTGAGGTCGTCGAATTTCATTGCCTGGCCGATGCTCCCGTCAGCATGGATTGCGCCACTGCCTCGGCAACTTTGATCCCATCGACGCCCGCCGACAAAATGCCCCCCGCATATCCTGCACCTTCGCCGCAGGGGTACAGGCCGCGCACGTTGAGGCTTTGCAATGTGTCGTGATCGCGCGTGATGCGCACGGGAGAGGACGTGCGGGTTTCGACGCCAGTGAGTAGAGCATCGTCGCGATCGAATCCGCGGATCTGCTTGCCGAACGCAGGCAGCGCTTCGCGGATGGCTTCAATCGCGTAGCCGGGTAATGAAGGCGAGAGATCGCCGAGGCGCACGCCGGGTTTGTATGTAGGTTCCACTTCGCCGAAGGCAGTGGAGGGCACGCCCCGAACGAAGTCGCCGACCAACTGTCCCGGAGCACAGTAGTCACTACCACCGAGCTCAAAGGCCAGCGACTCCAGTCGTTCCTGCAACTCCACCCCGGCGAGTGGGCCACCGGGAAAATCCTGTTCCGGATTGATGCCGACCACGATGCCGGCGTTGGCATTGCGCTCATTGCGGGAGTACTGGCTCATGCCGTTCGTTACCACGCGTTGCGGCTCGGACGTTGCAGCCACGACGGTGCCGCCCGGGCACATGCAGAAGCTATAGACCGCGCGACCATTGTTTGCGTGATGCACCAGCTTGTAGTCGGCCGCGCCGAGCTCAGCATGACCGGCGTATTTGCCGAGACGGGCACGATCGATCAGCGATTGCGGATGCTCAATGCGAAAGCCCAACGCAAACGGTTTCGCTTCGATGTAAACGCCGCGAGCATGGAGCATGCGGAACGTATCGCGAGCGCTATGGCCCAACGCCATCACCACCTGGCCGCTATGAATCGTTTCGCCACTGGCAAGCGTCACGCCTTTCACTTGACCATCGTCTATCAACACATCCGTCACCCTGCTCTCGAAGCGCACGTCGCCACCGAGCGCAATGATCTCCTCGCGCATTCTCGCCACGACCCCAGTGAGACGAAACGTACCGATGTGCGGCTTGCTGACGTACATGATGTCTTCCGGCGCTCCGGCGCGAACGAACTCGTACATCACTTTGCGACCGTAGAACTTAGGGTCCTTGATCTGGCTGTAGAGCTTGCCGTCCGAGAACAAGCCCGCGCCGCCTTCGCCAAACTGCACATTGGACTCTGGCGTCAGCATCTTTTTGCGCCACAACGCCCACGTATCCCGAGTGCGGCGGCGGACGTCGCGACCGCGTTCCAGCACGATCGGTTTGAATCCCATCTGTGCGAGCAACAGCGCGGCAAACAGTCCGCAAGGCCCAAAGCCCACGACCAGCGGTCGCTCGCGCAAAAGGGCGGGCGCGAGTCCCACCGGGTGATAACTGGTGTCCGGCGCCGTGCGTACATGGGGATCGTCGGCAAAGCGCTGCAGAATCGCCGCCTCGTTGCGTGCCGTCAGATCGATGATGTAGACGAACGTGATGACGCTGTTTTTCTTGCGCGCATCGTAGCTGCGCTTGAACACGGTGAACTCGAGCAGCTCGGCGTCGGTGATCTTCAGACGCCTGACGATCGCCTTGCGCAGGGCGTCGGCGGGGTGATCGAGCGGCAACGACAATTCGGTGATGCGAATCACGGGCAGTATCCTGGCCGGTGTCTCCGGCAGAGGAAGGTTAGAATGCGCCGCGGATTGTATCGTCCCTCTCAACGCCCCTGATTGGTTTTCCCATGGCCCGATCCAAGAGCAGCCATCGCTGGTTGCAAGAACACGTCAACGATCCGTACGTCAAACAGGCGCAGAAGGACGGCTACCGCTCGCGCTCCAGTTACAAACTGATCGAGCTGAATGAGAAGGACAGGCTGATTCGCCCGGGGATGCTGATCATGGATCTGGGCTCCGCGCCCGGCGGCTGGTCGCAGGTCGCCGGACGACTGGTTGGCGACAAAGGACGAGTGCTTGCCACCGACATCCTGCCGATGGACTCGCTGAAGAACGTCGACTTCATCCAGGGCGACTTTACCGAAGAGGCAGTGTTCAACCAGATTCTGGCCGCGCTCAATGGCGCGGAACCCGATCTCATCATCTCCGACATTGCGCCCAACATCACGGGCATCGATTCCGCCGATCAGGGCTCTTCCATCTACTTGGTGGAACTGGCCCTCGATATGGCACGTCGCGTGTTGAAGCCGAAGGGCAACTTCGTCGCGAAAGTATTTCAGGGCACCGGTTCGGATGCCTATCTGAAGGACGTTCGCAGCTCGTTCGAAAAGGTCTCAGTGCGCAAGCCGGCAGCATCGAGGCCCAGATCGAGGGAGGTGTATATGGTGGCGAAGGGATTCAAAGGGTAGGCGGCCTGTCCCTCCCCGCAGGAGCGGGGAGGGACTCATTCGAAGTTCGCTTTCAGCCGATACAGACGAACTAGAAGCTGTAGTTGGCTTCGATGCCGTACATCCGGGGAGATAGATACCCGCGACCCGCATAACCCACGGTGCCGCGAACGTCGTTCGCGGTCACCGGCGCTCGCTTGTCGAGCACGTTCTGGCCATACACGCGCACGTCCAGATTCGATCCGAGAACCTTGTTCAACCCGATGGTGGCATTCAGCGTCGCAAAGCCGCCGACCGACCTGTACTTGGGGTCCGTCCCTTCATAGCCGGTAGGCGTGCGGCCGCGATAGTTGAGATTGCTCGACAGTGACAGATCACCAATGTCGGGTCCGAGCTGGTGGTCGAACTGCGCACCCAAGCCGGCCGTCTTCTTGGCGACGGACAACAGACCCTGGCCGGCAAAGTTGGTCAGCTCCACGTCGTCGTCATATTCGCCGTCGGTGTAGCCGTAGTACGCCGAGAGTTCGAAGCCGGGCAATGGAATCCAGCCCGCTTCGATCTCGAAGCCCTGGATCTTCGCTTCACCCACGTTGATGATGAAGACGCCGAAATTGCCGCCGTCGAATCTGGGCACCTGCGCCTGAATGTCCTCGTACTTGCCGGTGAAAACCGACGTATTGACGCGGTAGCGAGTGCTGCCGAGCTCGCCTTGTGTCTTGAGGCCCACTTCGTAGTCCGTCAGGATTTCCGGCGCGAATTGCACCAGGTCGCCACCTGCTGCTGCGGTATTGAAACTGCCGGACTTGAAGCCGCGTCGCGTGGTCACGTAGCCGAACGTGTCTTCCGAGAAGGCGTACTCGAGGTTCACGTTGTAGGTCGTCTTCTTGTACTTGTCGTGCAACTTGCGTTCGCAGGTAGCAGGGTCGGTACCCGGCAGCGGCTGGCCGGCGTTGGGGTCCGCCGGGCCGAAGACGTTCCGGCAGGTGGATAGATCGCGGATGCCCGTGAACGATGCACCCTTGAAGTCGCGTTCATCCGAGGTTCGCCGTACGCCCGCAGTGAACTTCAAACCCTCGACCCAGCTGCCCAAGTCATAGGTCGCTTGGCTGAACACAGCTTTCACCGTGCTCTCGACCCGGCTATCGATGATGGCCAGCTGCGAACCCGTCAGCGGCGCCAACTCGGCGAACAGGTCGGTCTGCTGGTTGCTCACGGTATTTTTCACTTCGGAGTAGAACAAGCCCACGACCCAATCCAAGCGGTCGTTGAATGATTTCGACCGCAACTGCAGCTCTTCGGTGGTTTGCTTGTTCTTCGTCGGTTGTTGCACCTGCTCTACGAGTACGGGTCTGCTGCCGTCGAGATCGCGATGCAGATTCTGCTCGGCGTCCCGATAGCCGAAGATGTTCTTGAGGGTGAACGCACCGAAGCCTACCGTCGTCGTGTTGGTCACACCCCAGAGGTCGACGGCGCTCTTCCTACGCACCGGTGCTGTCGGTTGCGCGACTTTGTCGATGCCCAGCCCCTGCTGCTCCGCCAACGCTGTATCCAACGGGCTGGGATTGACCAGGTTTGCAGGGTTGCCGGTGGCCAGGAATGCGGGGTTGGCAACGAACAGATATGCACAGGGGATGGACGCTGGATTC
>JBEVDW010000558.1:0-3988 GCA_040513115.1 Steroidobacteraceae bacterium
TGGTCGTGACCGACACGATTCCGCTCAGTGAGGAGGGGAAGCAATGCCCGAAGATCCGGCAGCTGACGGTGGCCGGATTGCTGGCGGAGACGATGCGCCGTATTCGGGATGAGGAGAGTGTGAGCTCGTTGTACATCGACTGAGCTCTGAGATTTCGCCGCCTGCGCGCAAGCGTCACGGCATAACTCCACGCATGGCTTTGGTCGCGAAGCATGCGTGGTTCGAGCTGACTCGACACGGGTTGAGCCGGCATTCAATTGGAGATGAGTCATGAAAACTTCGTTTGAACTGGTCGCCGATCCGCGGGATGGCGTGCAGGGGAAGGGTGCGAGCCGCCGCCTGCGTCGTTCCGGGAAAGTGCCGGCGATTCTCTATGGCGGCACTGTCGCCCCCCGGCAGTTGATTCTGGATCACCAGAACCTGCTCACGTTGCTCGTCAACGAGCGCTTCTTCTCGACCATCATCGGCCTCAAGGTCGGTGGTGAACAGCAGGCAGCGATCCTGAAAGACGTGCAGCGTCATCCGGCGAAGAACGCCATCCTGCACGTCGATCTGCAGCGCGTGTTCGAGAACGAGAACATCCGCATGATGATCCCGCTGCACTTCACCGGCGCCGGGGTTGCCCCTGGCGTGAAGACGCAAGGCGGTGTCGTATCTCACCTGTTGAATCAGGTCGAGGTGATGTGCCTGCCGAAGGATCTGCCCGAGTATCTCGAGATCGACATGTCGGCCATGCAGATGAACGACATGAAGCGTCTGTCGGACATTCCGTTGCCGGCCGGCGTGCAACTCGTTGACCTGTCGCATGGTCGCGATGAGGCCGTGGTTTCCATCCACCATCCGCGTGCTGAGGAAGCCGAGGCACCGATTGCAGCGGCAGCAGCAGCGGCAGCTGCGCCTGCGGCAGCAGCACCGGAAGCCAAGAAGGAAGAGGCGAAACCGGCCGCTGCAGCGGCGGCTGCGCCGAAGAAGACCGCCACCAAGAAGTAACGTCAGCCGTGATCGCGCTCGCCGCGTGATCACGCCGATTTGCTGCTTGTCTCTTGAGGGTAGGATCGGACGCCGTCGAGGCGTTCGATCCTCTCTCGTCAGTCCCCCGCACTCATTCTGGATGCCGCTCCATGTCCGGCACGCCGTTGCAAATCATCGTCGGTCTGGGTAATCCCGGGCCCGAACACCTCACCACTCGCCACAACGCGGGCTTTTGGTTCGTGGATGCGTTGGCGATGCAAGCCAAGGCACGCTTTCGCAGTCACTCGCGCTTTCATGGCGAGATCGCGAAGGTCGACATCGCAGGCCGCGAGCTGCAGTTGCTCAAGCCGCAGACCTACATGAATCGCAGCGGCCTTGCGATCCGAGCGATGTGCGACTACTTGAAAGTGCCGGCAGAGCAGGTGCTTGTCGTACACGATGAGTTGGACCTCCCACCGGGCGTTGTGCGTCTGAAGCTCGGTGGTGGCGCTGGCGGACACAATGGGTTGAAAGACACCATCACGCACATCGGCGCGGAGTTCTGGCGGATGCGACTGGGTATTGGTCATCCGGGCGATCGATCCCAGGTGATCGACTACGTCCTGCGTCGCGCCTCGGCTGCCGATGAAGACACGATCATGGATGCCGTCGTGCGCGGACTCGAGTCGCTGCCGGTGTTCCTGGAACAAGGCGCGGAGAAGGCAATGAACGGGTTGCACGGCAACGGCAACGGCAACGGCAACGGCAACGGCAAGAAAGAGGGAGTGAAAGCCTAGTGGGCATCAAGTGCGGCATCGTCGGTCTGCCCAATGTCGGCAAATCCACGCTCTTCAATGCGCTCACACGCGCGCAGATCGCGGCCGAGAATTATCCCTTCTGCACGATCGATCCGAACGTGGGTGTCGTACCCGTGCCGGATCCGCGACTCGATCAGTTGGCTGCGATCGTGAAGCCGCAGCGCGTGCTGCCTGCCACGGTAGAGTTCGTCGACATCGCGGGTCTCGTCGCCGGCGCGTCGAAGGGCGAAGGACTGGGCAATCAGTTTCTGTCGCACATTCGCGAGACAGATGCGATCGCGCATGTCGTTCGCTGCTTCGAAGATGACGACATCGTTCATGTGTCCGGTCGCATCCATCCATTGAGCGATATCGACGTCATCAACACGGAGCTTGCACTTGCCGATCTGGATACGGTCGAGCGTGGGCTCGTGCGTGCAGAGAAAGCCTCGAAAGCAGGAGACAAGGATGCCATTCGCCTGCGCGAGCTGTTGAAGGTCGTGCGCGAGCACTTGAATGCCGGTAAGCCGGTGCGCTCGCTCGTGCGTACGCCCGAAGAGCGGCATCTGCTGCGCGAGCTGCATCTGATCACGTTGAAGCCGCTGATGTACGTCGCGAACGTCGCGGAGAACGGCTTCGAGAACAACCCGCACCTGGACGCGGTGCGAGCCTTGGCTCAGCAGGAGAACTCCGAGGTGGTGCCGGTCTGCGCGGCCATCGAGGCGGAGATCGCACAGCTCGAAGAGGCCGATCGCGCCGACTTCCTCAAGGAGCTCAAGCTGGACGAGCCGGGTCTCAACCGCGTCATTCGCGCCGGTTACAAGCTGCTCGGCTTGCAGACCTATTTCACGGCCGGCGAAAAGGAAGTGCGCGCCTGGACCGTACGCGCTGGATCCACAGCGCCGCAGGCCGCAGGCGTGATCCATACCGATTTCGAGAAAGGCTTCATCCGCGCGGAAGTGATCGCTTATGACGACTACATCGCCGGCAAGGGCGAACAGGGCGCCAAAGAAGTCGGCAAACTACGCCTCGAAGGCAAGGAATACATCGTCCGCGAGGGCGACGTCATGCACTTCCGCTTCAATGTGTAAGTCGACGCGGGTTCCTCGCGCAGGTCTGAGCCTGTAGAATCCGGCGCCGCACACCGCCCCGCCGTCCAGGCCGGGGCACATGGCTAGGTAGCTCAGCTGGTTAGAGCGTGGCACTCATAATGCCGAGGTCGTGGGTTCGAGTCCCACCCTAGCCACCATTATTCAAAGGCTTTTTCGCTCTCGCGAGGAATGCCGTATTGTGGACAAGTGCACGTCAGTGCACCGCTTCTGGCGGCTATTTCCCCGTTCGCTTCATCAGCAACAGGGGGAGACTGCACAGCCTGACGGACCCACGCGGCCGAACCGGCTACCCTGACGATTGACGATCTTCCCCGACTCACTGATGACGAGCGCGAGGCGCTCGATGACGGTTGCGAGGCCATACCGGCCGCGGCCGAGGTGAAGCTGTTCCTCACGCATACCCTCGATTGCATTCAAGCCGCACTCGACTCGAGCGTGTCGACGGAAGTGCGTGTCCTGTTCGCCAGGGCGTACGTACAGGCAGAGGATTTGGCGTCGCCCGGTACTGAGCCATCACAAGTCCGTGCGCAGCTTCGCGACCTCCGCGTCGATCGCGGCTAGCTGCGCATCCTGGCCCTTGAGCAGCTCCCGCACCCTGCGCGCCTGGCGCCGCTCGAGCTCATCGATACGCGCTTGTGCCGCTTTCACGCTTCGCCATCCGCTCGCGCACGTCCTGCATGAGCACCCATCGTTTGCTGATCGCCTTCCTTTCGTGATCCGTGTCGGGCGGTTGCGGCTGATACACAAGCCCGCCTTCCCCCGCCAATGGTCACGTCGACGCGCTAGGGCTTGCTGCACCCGACGGCGTGAATCGAGTCTGAGCCGACGAATCTCTGATCACCAAACGTCATTCCTTGGATCGAGGCCGTATTGCTTCCGCAGATCAGTCCGGTGGCCTGCGTACTGAAGTGGAAGAACACGTCTGGATAACCATCACCATTTACGTCTTTGACACGGCCGTCACGCACTGGAGGTGCAGCGCCGGGTCCAAATTCAACCGTCGAAGAATCTACTTGCGTTGCGTCGAAATTGGCTGAGCCGAGAACGGCAACGGGAATGACACCTCTATTTCTAGGGTTGATGCTATTTGCATCGTTGCCGGGCTTGATATCGATGGCCACAACGCTC
>JBEVDW010000559.1:0-18249 GCA_040513115.1 Steroidobacteraceae bacterium
GGCATCCGGGACCCCATCACCACGGCCCGCGTACCAAGGCTCGACATAGGCCAGACCCGCGGCATCGCTGCGTCGACGCACCGCTGCTCGCAACCCCGCATCGCCCCAGCGCTCCGGAGCGAGTGCATAGCGCGGCCCGATCGCCAGGCGCTCGACGAGCTCCCGGTTGGCTGCGCTCGTTTCATCGCGCAATCGATCCAGATGCGGCCACGGCGCTTCCGGGTTCACATGATCGGGGGTCACCGGCGACACGCCGCCCCAGTCGTTGATGCCCGCGCGCGTCAACGCCGCAAGCGCGCCAGGACGTAGATTCGGCGGTGCCTGCAGCGTCATGTCAGGTCCGAACATCACGCGAGCGGTCGCGATCGTCCACAAGTGTTCCTCGAGAGACGGGTCCTCCGCGTGCGCCATCTTGGTGTCCGATTTGGCGCGGAAGTTCTGAATGATGATTTCCTGGATGTGGCCGTAGCGTTCGTGCAGCTCTCGAATCGCCAGCAATGATTCCAGGCGCTCGCGCCGCGTCTCGCCAATGCCGATGAGCAGCCCGGTCGTGAAGGGCACGGCTTGCTCGCCGGCCGCGCGCAAAGTCGCAAGGCGAACTGCAGGATGCTTGTCGGGCGAACCGAAGTGCGGTCCGCCGCGCTCGGACAGCCGTTCTGAAGCGGTCTCGAGCATCACGCCCATGGAGACGCTGACAGCGCGCAGCTGGGCGATTTCCTCCGCGGTCATGACACCGGGGTTCAGATGCGGCAGCAGCCCCGTTTCTGCATAGACCTTCTTCGCCGCGGCCGCCACGTACTCGAGCGTCGTGGCACAGCCCATTTCATCCAGTGCGCGACGTGCGACCGAATAGCGCTTCTCCGGCTGATCGCCCAACGTGAAGAGCGCCTCCTTGCAGCCGGCCGCCGCGCCCGCGCGTGCGATCGACAGCACTTCGTCGAGTGACAGGTAGGGCGCCTTGAGCGCGCGCGGCGCTTTCGCGAACGTGCAGTAGTGGCACACATCGCGGCACAGCTGGGTCAGCGGAATGAATACCTTGCGTGAGTAGCTGACCAGTCGTCCGTGCCCGGCCAGGGTCAGCCGCTGTGCTTCGGCCATGAGCTCATCGAGCGGCGTGGCGAGCAATGCTTCGAGGTCTGCATTCGGCAGAGGCAGCGATGTGGCAGCGCCGTCGAGCTCGCGCCAGTCCGCGGCCGTGTCGATGTCGAAACCTAAGCCTCCGGTGCGAACGCAGACCGGTTCGCGGCCCGAAGCGCGTGCGTGGGCGCAATGCTGCTCGAAGCTGCCCGATCCGAACTGGAACCGAATGCGCGCAGGCGCTGCGAAGCACAGGGCATTGGTGCCTTGCTCATGACGATCGGGCGCGATCGCGATACCTGCGGTGCGTGCGCCCGCCAAGAGCTGTTCGACATCGTCGGAACGGAGGTGGGGCAGATCTGCCGGCAATACGAGTACGGTGCTCGCGCCGGCAGCCAGCGCTTGATCGACCCCGGACTCGAGACTCGCATTCAGGTCGCTGCCGCGATCCTCGAGCAGCAGCACGTCCTCTGCCACGTCGCCCCGTTCGCGGCTGATGAGCGCTATGCGGTCGATGCCCTGCGCCGCCCGCACCGTCGCAAGCACATGTGCAAGCAGCTCGCGCGTGAGCGCTTCACGCTGCGCAGCAGTGAGTATCGATGCCAGCCGCGTCTTGCATTGCGCGCGCGGCTTGATCGGGATCAAGGCCCAAGTGCTCATGTGTGGTCCTACAAAGACGGTGCAGTGCGCCGGCTTCCATTTACGAACGGGCGTTGCGCTATTCTCACGCCCCCCAATGTCACCCAGCCGCCGCTGAGCGGGCGACCATTGTGCCTCGATTGCCAGCACGCCGAGAGTCTCATGACAGACGCCTTCATCTACGATCATGTCAGAACGCCGCGCGGTCGTGGCCGCCCGGATGGATCCCTGCACGAAGTGAGCGCTGTGCGCCTCGCTTCCCAGGTACTGGAGGCACTCGCGGAGCGCAATCGACTGGATACCGCGCTCATCGACGACGTCATCCTGGGTTGCGCGCAACCGGTGGGAGAGCAGGGCGGCAATATCGGCCGCGCCGCCGTGTTGAACGCGCGTTATGCAGAATCGGTTGCGGGCCAGCAGGTGAACCGCTTCTGCGCCTCTGCACTGGAAGCGGTCAATGCCGGTGCCGCCCAGATCATGGCGGGCGCTGCCGACGCCGTGATCGGCGGTGGCGTGGAATGCATGTCGCGTACGGTCATGGGTGCGGACACGGGTGCCTGGTCCGCTGATCCCTGGGTTGCGTATCACAACTACTTCGCACCGCAAGGCATCGGCGCGGACGTGATTGCGACCCTCGACGGATTCTCTCGTGCGGACGTCGATACCTATGCCGCTGAGAGTCAGCGTCGTGCGGCCCATGCGTGGCAGAACGGGTACTTCAAGAAGTCCGTCGTTCCCGTGCGCGATGTGATCGATCAGGTGCTCCTCGATCACGACGAGCACATCCGCCCGGATACGACCGTCGAGGCGCTCAGCACGCTGAAGCCCTCCTTTGTCGGCCTGGGTGCAGCGGGCTTCGATAGCGTTGCGCTGCAACGATACCCTCAGCTCGAAGCGATCAATCACGTTCACACGGGCGGCAATTCCAGCGGCATCGTCGACGGCGCCGCGGGCGTGCTGCTCGGTAACAAGGCGTTCGGCGAACGCGCGGGCTTGAAGCCGCGTGCGCGCATCAAAGCCTTCACTACGATCGGCAGCGAGCCGACGATCATGCTCACGGGGCCGGCGCCCGTGACGGAGAAACTGCTCAAGAAAGTCGGCATGAGCATCAAGGACATCGACCTCGTCGAGCTCAACGAAGCCTTCGCTGCGGTGGTGTTGCGCTACCTGCGGAAAATGAATCTCGATCCCGCGAAGGTGAATCCCAACGGCGGCGCGATTGCGATGGGCCACCCGCTCGGAGCAACGGGCGCGATGATTCTCGGCATTGCGCTCGATGAGCTGGAGCGGCGCAATCTCGAGACCGCGCTCATCACACTGTGCGCCGGCAACGGCCTCGGTATCGCCACCCTCATCGAGCGCGTGTGACGCGGCTCGGCACTGCGAGACAAGAAGCGATGAAGACGATGCAGTTCGAAGTCGACGCCGATGGCGTGGCGCTGATCACGTTGAACGATCCCGACAAGCCGATGAATGTCGTGACGCCGGAGTTCGCCGCGGATCTGGTCGCGGCCATCGAGAAAGTAGCCGCGGATCCCGCAATCAAAGGCGCAGTGATCACATCGAGCAAGACATCGTTCGTGGCCGGCGCGGACTTGAAAGCCATCGTACGCATTGCCGGTAGCGTTTCGTTGCAAGACGGCGCCGCGTTCAGCGAGCAGGTTTCCATCGGTGTGTATCGACGCATCGAGACCTGCGGCAAACCGTTCGCAGCGGCGGTGAATGGTCTCGCGCTCGGCGGTGGCCTCGAGTTGGCGCTCGCCTGTCATTACCGCGTACTGGCCGATGACCCGAAAGTCATCGTGGGATTGCCGGAAGTGACGTTGGGCCTGTTGCCGGGCTGGGGTGGAACGCAGCGTCTGCCGCGCATCATTGGCATCGAGGCCGCGTTGAATCTCATGCTTGCAGGCAAGAGCGTTGGACCTGCCGAGGCGTTGAAGCTACGCATCGTCGATGCGATCGCGCCGCGCGATCAGCTTATTGCCAAAGCACGCGAGTGGATTCTGCGCTCACCCGATCCGGTACGTGCTTGGGACAAGAAAGGAGCCACGGCGAGCAGTGGCTTGCTCGACAACGAGCTCGCGAATGCGATGACGTTGCGGGCGACGCTCCTCGGCGCACAGACCTACCACAACTATCCAGCGCCCATCGACATCCTCGACTGCGTGTTCGAAGGCACGATGATGCCGTTCGACAAGGCATTGAAGCTGGAAGCGAAGTATTTCGGCAAGCTGCTGGCAGATCCCGTTTCGCGCAACATCATCCGGACGAATTTCATCAACAAGGGCGAAGCTGCAAAGCTCGTGCGCCGTCCGCGCGATGTGCCGAAGTCGCAGGTGAAGAAAGTCGGTGTCCTGGGCGCCGGCATGATGGGCTCGGGCATTGCGTACGTCAGCGCGGTGGCCGGTATCGATGTGGTGCTGCTCGATACGGATGTGGCGCGCGCTGAGAAGGGCAAGGCCTACTCGGCCCCACTGCTGCAGAAGGACGTGCAGAAGGGCAAGCGAGCGCAGGCGCAAGCGGACGCGGTGTTGGGGCGCATCAAGCCGACGGCCAGTTACGCGGATCTGACAGATTGCGATCTCGTCATCGAAGCCGTGTTCGAAGACAAAGCCGTCAAGGCCGATGTGACGCGCAAAGCCGAAGCGGTCATTCCGGCCGGAGCACTCTTCGCGTCGAACACGTCGACACTGCCGATCACAGAGTTGGCGGGCGCGTCGCAACGCCCAGCACAGTTCATCGGCTTGCACTTCTTCTCGCCCGTCGATCGAATGCCGCTCGTCGAAGTGATCGTCGGCAAGCAGACTGCGCCCGAAGCGCTCGCACGCGCGCTGGACTACGTCGGACAACTCAAGATGGTTCCGATCGTGGTGAACGATGGCCGTGGGTTCTACACGAGCCGCGTCTTTGGTGCGTACATCCACGAAGGCATGCGCATGCTCGCCGATGGCGTCGCGCCAGCATTGATCGAGAACGCTGCGAAGTTTGCCGGTATGGCAGTCGGGCCGCTCGCAGTGCTCGACGAAGTCACGCTGGAGCTGCCCATGGAGATCACCAGGCAAGAGCAAGCAGCGCTCGGCGATCGCTACGAGCCGCCCTGCGGCTATCCCGTGCTTCGACGCATGCTCGAAGAGTTCAAACGCCCGGGCAAGCGGGATGGCAAGGGCTTCTACGAGTATCCGGAAGGCGGCAAGAAGCATCTGTGGCGAGGGCTGCAACAAGCGTTTCCGCCCGCCGCTGAGCAACCCTCCCTACAGGAAGTGAAGCAGCGCTTCCTGTTCATCCAGTCGCTGGAGACGGCTCGCCGCGTCGAAGCGGGTGTGGTGACGCATTCGGCGGACGCCGACTTGGGCTCGGTTCTTGGGCTCGGTTTCCCGCTGTGGACCGGCGGCACGCTGTCATTCATCGATACGGTCGGCATTCGCAGCTTCGTGGCCGAATGCGATCGCCTGGCAACGCTCTACGGGCCACGCTTCGCGCCGTCGGCGTGGCTGCGTGCCCGTGCCGAGCGCAATGAACCGTTCTATCCGTAAGGACACGACGCTATGCGACGTTTGATCTTCGACCCCGACCACGACGAGTTTCGCGCCTCGGTCTCGCGCTTCTTCAAGAATGAAATAGCGCCGCACACCGCCGCATGGCGCAAACGCGGGGTCGTCGATCGCGAGGCGTTTCGCAAAGTGGGTGAGCAGGGTTACCTGCTCATGTGGGCGGACGAGAAGTACGGCGGCGCGGGCATCAGCGACTTTCGTTACGAGCAGATCGTGTACGAAGAGAATGCGCGTCATGGCGAGATCGGCTTCTATGTGCAGCTGCATTCAGGCCTGGTCGCTCCGTATATCGGCAAGCTCGGCAACGAGGAGCAGAAACAACGTTGGCTGCCGCCGTGCATTCGCGGCGAAAAGATTCTTGCGATTGCAATGACGGAGCCGGGTTCGGGCAGCGATCTCGCGGGATTGAAAACCACCGCTCAAGACCGCGGCGACCACTGGGTGCTCAACGGCTCCAAGACGTACATCTCCAACGGCCAGCTGGCGGATCTGATCATCGTCGCTGCGCGCACCGTTCCCGATCAACGCTATGGCGTCGGCTTGTTCGTAGTCGAAGCCGACATGCCCGGCTTCAAACGCGGCAATCGCCTGGAAAAGATGGGCCTGCATGCGCAGGACACCTCGGAGCTGTTCTTCGACAACGTGAAGGTGCCGAAGGAGAACGTGCTCGGCGAGCCGACGAAGGGCTTCAGTTATCTGAGTCAGTTCCTGAGTGGCGAACGGCTGATCGTCGCCGTGGATGCGATGGCGCTCGCACAGATCGCGTTCGACATCACGTTGGAGTTCGTGCAGCAGCGCAAGGCGTTCGGGCGTGCGATCGGCACGTTCCAGCACAACCGCTTCGTCATGGGCGACATGCGCGCGCAGCTCGATGCGATGCAGACGTTCGTCGATCAGTGCGTGCTCGAGTACAACGCGGATCGATTGACGCCGGAGCTCGCTGCTGAAGCCAAGCTCCTGTCGACCGAGTTACTGGGACGTGTGGCCGATCAATGCGTGCAGCTGCATGGCGGCGCCGGCTACATGGACGAATATCGCATCTCGCGCATCTACACCGACGCTCGCGTCACGCGCATCTTCGCCGGCACGTCCGAGATCATGAAAGAGATCATCGGCCGCAGCCTGGGCCTGGATGAGCGCAAGTTGAAATAACCGTTGCTGGAGAGAGTTTCATGGGTCCGTTGAAAGGTCTTCGCGTCGTCGAACTTGCGGGCATCGGGCCTGCGCCCTATGGCTGCATGATGCTGGGCGACATGGGTGCGGACGTGGTCCGCGTCGATCGCCTCGCCGAAGGTGAAAGCAAACCGGATGTCTCGCCCCTGTCGCGCAATCGCCGTTCCATCGCGGTCGATCTGAAGCAGAAGAGTGCTCAGGAGTTCGTCCTGTCCCTGGTGCAAAAGGCCGATGTGATCGTCGAAGGTTTCCGACCGGGCGTGGCCGAGCGGCTCGGCCTCGGTCCCGATGCGTGCCTCGCGCGCAATCCGAAGATCGTGTATGCGCGCATGACGGGTTGGGGTCAGGACGGTCCGTTTGCGCAGAGCGCCGGCCACGATCTCAACTACATCGGGCTCACCGGCGTGCTGCATCAGATCGGTCCGACCGACGGCAAACCGGTCGTGCCGCTGAATCTCATTGGCGATTTCGGCGGCGGTGGTTTGTTGATGGCCTACGGCATCGTGTGCGCAGTGCTCGAAGCGCGTCAGTCCGGCAAGGGACAAGTGGTCGATGCCGCGATGGTCGATGGCGCGTTGTCGTTCATGGCGATGTTCTTCGGCTATCGCGCGCGTGGACAGTTCGAGGATCGCACGGGTCGTCATCTCCTGGGTGGCGGTGCCCACTACTACGATGTGTACGCCTGTGCCGATGGCAAGTGTTTGTCCGTGGGGGCGCTCGAGCCGCAGTTCTACGCCGCCATGATCGAGAAGCTCGGCCTGCCGCGCGAGAAATGGCTGCCGGTGGGATTCCCGAAGCACAGCCAGGAGATCGTCGATACGGTGTGGCCTGCGTTCAAAACCGAGCTGACCGCCGTCTTCAAGACGAAGACGCGCGATGAGTGGATGAGAATTTTCGAGGGCGTCGATGCCTGTGTCACGCCCGTGCTGACGCTGGCCGAAGCCGCCGAGCATCCACACAATCGCGCGCGCAAATCATTCATCGAGGTGGAGGGTGTTTTACAGAACGCACCTGCACCGCGCTTCTCGCGCACCGTGCCCGATCATCCGCAAGCGCCGCCGCGCACCGGCGGTGATGCGGATGCGGTCATTGCGGATTGGGGCATCGACGCGAATGTGGTGAAGCAGGCGCGTGATGCGCGCGCGCTGCGTTGAGAAGGCGATGAAGACCTACCGCTTCGTTGCGTTCTCGATAGCGAAGCCCGGGCGCGAAGCCGAGCTCGAGACGTGGTACGACAATCGCCACATTCCAGATTGCCTGCGCCTCGACGGCTTCGTAGCGGCGCAGCGCTTTCGCATCCATCAAGCGCCACTGGGTACGCAAGTTCCGCAGTGGCAGTTCATGGTGATCTACGACATCGAAACGGACGACATCGACGCAACGCTCGCACAGATCGGCCAGCTCGCGCGCACGCCGGCCATGCCGATCACCGATGCGTTGGACATGTCGACATCGCTGCGTCTGGTTGGCGAAGCCGTGACGCAGCGATTCGTCAGTCAGCTGTGAGCTGGGTTTCCCGAGGCGCTGAGTTTTGATGTAGGACGCACATGCCGCCCACGGATTGGGCGCCTTGCAACGACAACGTGGCGGACTACACGAAATCCCCGCGTTTTGATCGGCTGATCACATCTTTCTTCATCGATGCTGCGCAAGTGCTTGATGGACGGGAAGTCCATCGGGCGCCATCGCACTACGCGAATACTGCCTAGAAAACCCGCCGGAACATGCGAGAACGAGCCTGCGTTTAGCATCACGCTCGCGTGCACTCGCGTGACACGATTCGAATATCCGGGGGAGCGTTTGCCGAAGTTTCTCTTAGTGGGTCCTTACGACCCGCATTGTGGTGAATATACCTTCCTGGCGCCGCCGCTTGGCGTGTGGCGCCTCGCGGGCGTGCTCGCCTCACAAGGCGTCGAAGTCAAAGTCTTCGATCCGAACTGTTGTGTCGGGCCGCCCGAGCGCGCGTTCGAACGCGAGCTCCTGCGCGACACCTGGGATGTCATCGGTATCTCCACGACGGGCATGACGCTCAGGTTCGACCTGGAGTTGGCGCATCTCGCGCGCCGCCTGGCTCCTAACGCCGTGCTCGTCGCAGGCGGTATGGAAGCGACGTTCAGGCCTGAGCTCATGTTCGAGCTCGGTCCCTTTGACCGTGTCGTGCTGGGCGAGGGCGAACAACCGCTGCTCGAGCTGGCTGCCCGCCTGCGGTCGCATCAGGGACTGGGCGGCATCGTCGGCATGGTGGAGCAGCTGGCCGACGGCCGCCTGCTGCGTCTGCAACAGCAGGCGTTGGATCGCGAGCAATTGCGCGATGCAATTTTTTCCATTCCGTACGAGAGCATGCCGTACGAGGCCTATTGGGAGCGCCTCGAGGCTGCGTATCGGGTAGGGGCCCTGCCGACGAAGGCCGCGCGCGAGGCGTGCCTGGCGGAGATTCGCTCGGTCCGCCTGATCACGCTGAACTATTGCCCGATGGGCTGCACGTTCTGCTCTTCGACAAACTTCCTGCATGAAGCGCAGGGCGGTGTGGCCACCATTGCGCGTCTCGAAGCGGATGAATGCATAACGATGATCGAGCGCATCGTGGCCGCACATCCGCGCGTGCGCACGATCATCTTCCAGGACGACATCTTCGTGTTCACGAAGGACAAGCGGGTGTTGCCGTTGTGCGAGCTGATCGTCGCAGGCAAGGCGCGCGGCGCGATTCCGCGCGACCTACAGTTCATCAGTACCAATCGCATCGATGCGATGACCGAAGAGCGGCTCGCAGCCCTGCGCCGTGCCGGCTTCCGCGTTCTCGGATTCGGCATCGAGAGCTTCTCGCCCGAGGTGCTGAACGAATTCAATAAGGGTCATATCCATCGTCACATCGAGCCGATGCTGACGGCGGCGCGCGAGCTCGGCATCACGCCGTTCCTCGACCTGATCCTGAGCTCACCTCGCTCGACGTTGCACGACATTGCCGAGACGCTGCGAGAAGGCTATCGCTGGGTACGCCAGGGTTGCGAGGTGGGCATGTATCCCTACGTGATTCCGTTCTCGGGTGCCGCCTTTGCACGTGACCCAGCGTTGCGTCCGTTCACGCAGTACGCGCGTCGGCACATCAACGGCACGACGATCGAATGGGATCAGGCGGCGAAGATCCTGCCAATGGATCCGACCGTGAGCGAGGTCATCCTGCGCATCGAGCGCGACTTCGAAACGATGCTGGCTGACCTGCAGCAGAGCGTGGCGCACCTGCCTTCCCGCGTGCGCTCACTTGTGTGGATCATGGCGGCAGTGCCCGTGTTGGCTGAGCATGGCATCGCCATTGCCCCTGCAGAGGAAGTTCGCGCTGAGCTCGAGGCACGCTTGCCGCAAGCAAGGAGGACGACGGCCGCCCGCGCCGTCGCGAGCGCGTGAAGATCAACACGCCCTGGAGCCTGATCGCACCTCTCGGCGTGTGCCTGCTGCTGACCGGCTGGATCGTGCTGTCTGCGGCGAATCTGCAGGCGGCGAGCTTCTCGCTGCTGATCTACGGTCTTGCCAATCTGATCGTCTATACGGACGCGCTCGATTTCATCCTGCGGTTGCATGTGCGCCGCCGCCACATCGCCACAGCGCCAACGGAGGAGAACCGACATCTCTCGATCGACCTCGCCGCTGCAATGCCGGCCAGTGCGCGACAGGTGGTGCCGGTTCGGCCGTACGCCATCATCGCGTCCATCCACAACCTGGAGCCGTTGCTCGATGAGTTCATGGATGCGTTTGCGGCCTATCGCGATCGCGTCTGGCTCATCAGTGACGGTTCCACGGACAACACCGTGCGCCGCTTACGTCAGGCCGGTTGGCGTTGCTTCGATGATGGTGTGAATCGGCGCAAGCCGGCTGCCTTGCGCCGATTGCTCGAACGTCTACCGCAGCACATCGAAACCGTGCTGGTCGTCGATCCGGACATCCGTATTCGCGGACGCGCTGCCGGCAGTCGCATCGATCTCGAGCGTTTCGTTCGCGATTTCCAGCAGTCGGGCGCCGCGGCGGTGTGCCCGCGAATCATGATAGAGCCGGATGGTTTCCTGGCGCGCTTTCAGGCATTCGAGTACGCGATGGCATTTCGTATCGGGCGGGAAAGTCTCGCGGACTACAGCATCACGTCCGGCGTGTCGTGCTACCGCCGCGTGGTACTGGAGCGTGCGCTCGCCGAGCATTCGCTGTCCGTATACGCCGAGGATCTCGAGAACGGCCTGATCATCTTGAGTCATGGCGAGCGCATCTATTACGACGGCCGCTTGGTGGTGAGCACCGAAGGCCCCGGCAATGTGCGCCGCTGGTTCTCGCAGCGCGTCGGTTGGTATTACGGTTTGCTTAAGGTGTACACGGAGCGCTTCGGTAAGGTGTGGCGCATCAGCAAGCGCACGCCTTTTGCCATGTACCACTTCGTCATCTATCTCGGCGGGTTGTCGCTGGTCATGCACGTGCTCAAGATCGTGAGCGCACTGCTGTTGGTCCTGAGCTTCGTCAGCGGCTTCGACAACCTGTTTCTCGCCAACCTGTTGCCGCGTAACACGCTGATCAATCCGGCGTATTTCATGGCCGCGATCGGCAGCTATCTCGCGCTCGGCGTGTTGGCGCTGTTTACCGTTGTGCCCAAAGCCGAACGCGCTTACATCGCGCCGATCGTGCCGCTGTATCTGTTCTACGCGCTCACGCACATCGCACCGATGACGGTGGGCTACACGAACTGGATCACGATGAAGTTGTGGGGACGGCGCGTCTATCGCGACCACTACGAACCGCTGCCGAGCGCCAGCACGTCGCTGCCGCTACAGGAGAAGAAAGAGTTGATACGGAGAGCTTCATGAGCGTGCGCGGCGTACCGGCACCGGACTGTTATCTGCCGAACACGTACTGGGAGGACCGCGCCCGCCGCTTTGCGGCGCAAGGCAACGGCCTCGCGGCGGTGTGCTCGTACGGCATGCCCGAGTTCTACAACCGGATGATCGATTTCTGTCAGCGTCTCGCGCTCGAGCCGTGGTTCGACATCGAACCTGGCACGCGCGTGCTGGACGTCGGCTGTGGTGTGGGTCGTTGGAGCACGTTGCTCGCTGCACGCGGTGCTGTGGTGACGGGCATGGACCTGAGTCCCACGATGATTGCCGAAGCCAAACGGCGCGCCGATGCGAGCGGCGTCGGACCGCGTTGTCGCTTCCTGGTTCAGGACCTGGCGCAACTCGATGCGGGCGAGAAGTTCGATCTGGTGCTGGGAGTGACGGTGCTGCAGCACATCCTCGACCCTGATGCACTCGCCGCCGCCGTGAAGCGCATGACGGACCACTTGGCGCCCGGCGGACGCATGGTGTTGCTGGAGGCGGCACCGGCACGTATTGCGAAGCACTGCGATACCAGCGTGTTCCGAGCGCGAGAGAGAAACGTCTACCTGGATCTGTTCTCACGCGCTGGACTCGAGCTACGGACGATGACAGGCGTGGATCCAGCACCATTCAAGACGAGGTTACTGCCTCACCTGAGACGACTGCCGCCCGCGCTCGCGTGGTCTGCAGTTGCGCTCGTCACGGTGCTATCGACACCGGTCGACGCGATCTTCGGCCGCCGCGCAGTCGGGCGCTCGTGGCACGCAGTCTTCGTATTGCAGCAGGTCGGAGATGCGCATGGCCATTAACCGCCGCTCGGTCATCTCCATCGCGGTGTTCGCGCTGATCGGCGTGTTCGTGGCGATTGGTTATTGGTACCAGTCGCACCAGGCGAAGCCCGGGCGCGCCGTAGATACGGCCGCCATCAACGTGACGAGCGGCGCGGACCGGGGCGCCGGCAGCCTGCGCGAGGCGCTGTTCATCGCAGCTGCGGCCAAGGGCCGCGCCACAATTTCCGTGCGCGTGCCGAAGATCACGATCGCCACCGTATTGCCGCCGCTCGTGAGCGCAGGCGGCGTCCACCTGGTGGCGGCGGAACCGAATGCAGAGATCGATGGGGCCGCGCTGCCGAATGGTCCTGTGCTCGACGTTGCCGGTGCGAACGCCACTATCGAGGGATTGCGCATCCGCAATTGCAAGGGTGCCGGGGTGCTGGTGCGCGCCGGGAAATTCCGCCTGCAATCGACCACGATCCAGTCGTGCGATGTCGGCGTGGACGTTGCCGAGAACGTGAGCGAAGTCCTGCTCGAGCGCAACCGCTTCGTGAACAACCGGGTTGGCGTGCGCTTTGCGGGGTCCAACAAAAATACCAGCGTCGTGAAGAACGAGTTCAACACGAATCGCGATGCGGGCATCTGGGCGGTGCGGGGTGAGCCGGATTCGCGCGGTGCCGCCATCAATATCCGCGACAACCGCTTCACGAAAGAGCGCATCGGTGTCCTGGCGGCAAATGTGTCCGTCGCGTTGGAACGCAACGAGCTGATCGATTCGCAGGAGGCTGCGATCCAATTGATGGGTACCGGCGCCGTGCTGCGTGGCAATCGCGTCAACGGCGGCGCAGCCATGGGCATCGTCGCCGAGAACTCGCGCGGCAGTGTCATCGAAGGCAACGAGCTCGCAGGCCTCACCGCCTACGGCATCATGCTGAAGGGATCGGCCGATGCGCTCGTGCAGGGTAACCGCGTTCACAACAGCGGCTATGGGCTTGCCTTCGTCGTCGGCACGAGCCCGAGCTCGGCGATCGACAACACCATCATCGAACCGAAGTTCAACGGCATCGACGTGATCGGCGATTCACCGATCCTGCGCGGCAACAACGTCGTGCGTCCGCGCGCACTCGCACTGAAGGTCATCGACTTCAAGTCGCCCGATGGCAAGATCGTGCGCTCGCAGCCGTTCCTGGAAGGCAACAACTTCGATGCCCGAGGCGTCATCGTTGCGGCCGATAACACCGCCACGTCTGCTGCTCCGGTGCTCAGATGATCACTCCGGATGCGACGCAGATCCTGCCGGCGCGCGAGTGGAGCGATCCACGCGTCCATCTGCTGGACGACACGTGGCTGCTGACGATCTTCGCGACGTTGCTGGCGACGGCCGTGCCGTGGTTGCTGAGCGGTTTCGACGTCGATTTCGTCGCGGTGGCGCTGGGGCTGCTGGTGCTCGGTGCGATTCACATTGTTTTCACTCTGCAGCGACGGCCGATAGGCGCTCGCGAGCCGCGGCCGTTGTTGACGACGTTACACGTCGTGGGCGTCCTCGTTGTCGGCTTCATCTGGATGAACGCCGGCGGTCTGCAGAATCCCGCTTTCCTGATGGTGTTCGCATTGCCCGTCGTCGGCTCCATTTTCCTGTCACGCTGGCGGCCTTACCTGATGGCGCTGTTGGCGATCGTCGTCGTCGGTGCCGTGGCGCTCGCGCAATCCCCAGAGTTGCGCTGGTACGCGCCTGGGCTGAACGTCGCAGGCGCATGGCTTGCGGCTGTGCTCGACGGCAGAAGCGCTGCGAGTGCGCCGTTCCGTGGCTTCTATGCGCCTTCCGGCTACTACATCGTGCTGCTGCAGGTCTTCGCGATTCTCGTGTTTGCCTGCGCGCTGGCCGCGGAATATCTCGGAACGATCTTTGAGCGTCTGCATTCGCACGTCGATGTTGCCCGCGCGGAGGCGGAGCGCGGTCAGGAGTTCTGGGCGACGTTGGTCGAGCAGCTGCCGTATCCCACCATCCTGGTCGATACCGACACGCTGCGTATCGTCTGCGCGAGCGAGCAGGTCGCCACAGTGTGTTCAGCGCCGCCGGCGAATGGTCGAGGGCTGTTCGAAACGGTTCGCTTCTCTTATCCGGATGTCGTGCAGCAGCTGATCGCCGAGTCGGGCGGCGTGACGCCGCTGAGCATCATCCAAGTCGGGGATCGGCTGCGCGCAACGGAAGTCCGGGTGCAACACGTGATGCAGAGGGAGCGGCGCTTCGCGCTCGTGGTCATCGAAGACAAGACGGATGAGTTCACGCTGCGGGCAGCGCTGGATGTGACGGGTCAGGCCGCTCTTGTCATCGACTCGCAGGGTCGCGTGCTGGCATTCAACAAACCGGCCGCCATGCTGTTTGCCGGCATCGAGAAGGATGTCGATGCCGCGCAGTTGCTATCGCTCGCCGGGATGCCGGTACGCTGGTGGGAGCCGGGACTCACCGGCCGTCGCAAGATGCATGTCGAGATTCCGCCCCGCATCTATCAGGTGACGAGCTCTGCCTCGCCGCTACCAGGAGAAGAGCAACAACTGTTCGTGGTCACGTTCCTGCCTGTCGCTCGCACAGCGGTGAGCGAGAACACTGCCATCACCGCCACCGTACAGATCGCGGAGGCAGCGAACGCAACCGTTTCCAACCCGACCCTGGTGCAGCGACGATGAAACACCGGCCGACACTCCTTTGCGCGTTCTCTCTTGCGGCATCGAGCCTCGTGCCTGTGCACCTCATGGCGGCCGAGATTGATGCACGGCCGCCGGACAAGCTCACGCTGATAGCGAATGGCGCAAAGCTCATCGATATCGACGAGGGTGGCGGCGGCTCGCTCAGCTGGCTGCATTACTTCACGCCCGATGTCGTTTTCGGTCTCGGCGCCGAACACCAGTTCATCGTCGATTCGAAGTGGACCTTCGGCTCGGTTCGCGGCTCCATGCTCTTCGGACAGCCCGGTGGGACGCGCTTCGGTGTATTCGGAGAGCTGAACGCCGGCGACGGCGATGAGGATGGCCGTGATTTCAACTATGGGGTCGCGGTGCTCGGGGTCAGTCAGAGCTTCGGCAGCCACTGGTCCGCCCAACTCGAAAGCCGGCAGATCGAGGTCGACAACTCGCACGGTAATTTGCCGAAGCTGAGCGTGTCCTATCTCTGGTCGCCGCGGTTGTCGACCACGCTGTCGTACGCGAATTCGATCGGCGGCAACATCGGCACCGAGCTGACGACGGGACGAGTCGACGTGTACGCGCCCTACATCAACTTCTTCGTCGGTGGTGCAGCCGGCAGCGCCGATCCTGTCGTCCTCAATTTGCCGTCCGGCTTGACCCTGCCCGACAACAATATCAAGGAAGGATTTTTCGGCATCGGCAAAGCCTTCAAGAGCGGTGAGCTGCAGTTCGTCGGTGACTACTTGAAGTCGGGGGACAGTGAGAAGGTCACCGTGACATTGGCATTCACTGCCTATCTCGGTTCGCGGGGCCGGTAACTATGAAGCTCCGTTCGTTCAAGCGCCGCCTGCGGTTCCGACGCACCTCAGAGTGGTTGCCCACTGTGACAGTGCTGCTGGTCATCGTGTTGGCGGGTGGCAGGCTCATTGCGCTCAGCGTCCAAGAGCGCGCCGAGCAGATGCGCGCGACAGCTCAGGAGCGCGTGTTGAGCTACAGCCGCTCCATCGAAAAGGAGCTGCTGACATTGGCCGAACGCGCAGCTCAGAACGGCACGGCTACCGAGCTCGATCAGCTGTTGTCGAGCTTGCGACTGAGTCGCATGATCGATCCCGAATACGACTTTGCGCTGTCCAAGATCGATGCGTCCGGAACGCCACCGCGGGTCTTCGTCAGCACACGCATCAATGCACTCGACACAGGGGTGGCGAACGTCGTGCGGATCCCGCCCGACTTCGCACACGAGCTGCCGAGCGGCTATCTCGAGCTCGCCATTCGTCCGAAGAGCGGCTGGTATCCCGCTCGAGAGCTTGCCTTCGCAATCGGGTTGTTGGCCTTTGTTGCGTGGCTGCTGGCGTTTGCCACGCATGATCTCGTGCACAGTCTGCATCGTGCGCGCGATGCGGTGGCCCATTCGAGGCGGCAGCTGCAGGAAGTCAATCGCAAGCTCGTGGCCGAGATCGAACAGCGCGAGACCTTGCAGCAGAGTTTCGAGCACTCGCGCTACCACGATGCGTTCACCGGCTTGCCGAATCGCCGGTACTTCATGGATCAGCTCGATCGGGCCTTGCGCGACGTGCGCACGCGCCGCCGTCAGAGCATCGCCGTCATGCTGATCAACATCGATCGCTTCAAGCTCATCAACGACACGCTGGGGCACACGGCCGGAGATGAGCTCGTGGTCCAGGCCGCGCGTCGCTTCCAGAAAGCGACGGAACCGCTCGAATGCGTGCTCGCTCGCTGGAGCGGAGATCAGTTCGCCGTGCTGGTGTTCGATGTGCACACTGCCGATTCCGCGCTCGACATCGCCGCGCTCTTGCAACGGGCGTTGCAAGAGGATCCGGTCGAGCTGCGTAAGCACCGACTCAGCGTCGCGGCCCGCGTCGGCGTCACGTGCATCGACTCCGGTCTGCAGCGTGCGGAGGAAGCTGTACGCGAGGCCGATATCGCATTGTCCGTCGCGAAACGCCATGAAGGTGCGAGCGCCGTTGCGTATCAGCCGGCGATGGCGGGCAGTGCCGCGAGCCTCGTGAGTCTCGAGGCCGATCTGCACGTGGCGATCGAGCGGCGCGAGCTGCATCTGCTCTTTCAGCCGATCATCGACCTGCGTACCAAACGTGCGGCGGGCGTCGAAGCCTTGATACGCTGGCATCATCCTGTCGAGGGCGTGTTGACGCCGGACAAATTCCTGGGGATGGCCGAAGAAGTGGGCCTGATGATGCCCCTGACGCGTTGGACCATTTGGCGCGTGTGTAAGCTTGCCGCCGAATGGCGTCGGCGCCTGCCGGCCGACAGAAAGTTCTACGTCAGCATGAACCTGTCGGCAGTGGCGCTGCGCGATCCGGAGTTCAGCGACTTCGTTGCGCACGTGCTCAAGGAGACGGAGACGCCGCCGGGTGCTCTGAAGTTCGAGCTGACCGAAGGCGGCCTCATCAACAATCCCGTTGGCGCACGCGAAATTCTCGATCGCTTGCACGGTATGGGTGTGGAGATGATGCTCGATGACTTCGGCACGGGCTATTCGTCACTGAGCTATCTGCAGCTGTTTCCGTTCGACTATGTGAAGATCGACCGGCCTTTCGTCGATCGCGGCGGTTCGGCGCGTGCCAACAGCGCCATCGCTGCGGCAATCGTGCAGATGGCGGCGAGCCTTGGCCTCAAGTCGGTGGCGGAGATCGTCGAGACCGATGCGGCCGCACAGGATCTGCAGCGGATGGGCTGTGATTTCGCACAGGGATATTTCTATTGCGAGCCGCTCGAGCCAGAGCAGGCGTTGCAGATCATTCGCAGCTGGGATGGCGCGCCCCGTCGAGCGAAGCCGGCACGCGCCGAAGAAGAGGCCGTGGTCGCCGACAACTCACCGACCGTGATCGTCGATCGCGGCGCGATGCTGGAACAGACCTTCATGATCCCCGTGGAGGATCTGGCGGGGAAGTTCGGCGAAGACCCTTCGCCCGCCTAACCTCTAGGCCCTTATCGACGCCTGCTTTGATAGAACCGCGCGCGCGTCGACAGCATCGCGAGGCGCTGCTCGCTCGTCACCTTCCTCGAGCTCGCCGGCAGCACTGATCCCAACTCGGCCAGCTTCACTTTGCGAATCGAAGGTTGAGGCGCCGTCTTCGTGTCGTTCCAACGCCAGAGCAGACCTCCTCGTGACCAGCCGGCCGCATCGAGCCAATTCGCCGCGAGTGGATCCGTGTGAGAGATGACGATGCGGATACGGCCGTCGGGGTCGACTTGGGCTTGAGCATCGTTGAGTGAGGTCTGGCGTGCGACGAAGTCCAGCGTGATCGAGTAGGGATCGAACAGCTGAATGCTCCAATATTTCGCGGCGGGTGCGTCGCTCTCCGCAATGAGTGCCTCATCGGGCGCGAGGTCGTACAGGTGGAAGTAATACGACTGCGCGAGAAGGCCGCCGTATGCGGTTTGATCGTCGAGGATCAGCGCCTTGTCGGCTCCCCGCTTGCGCAACCCATTGAAGTAGTCGATCGAGAACTTGCATAG
>JBEVDW010000560.1:0-10538 GCA_040513115.1 Steroidobacteraceae bacterium
GCAAGCGATGGCAGAAGAGCTGAACCGTCCGTTGATTACTGGTGCGTGCCACGAAGATCTCACCGCGGGCGATCTCGTCGGTCGCTTCCTGCTGCGGGGCGGTGAGACGCGCTGGGAAGACGGGCCGCTCACACGCGCCGTGCGCACGGGTGCCATCTGCTACCTGGACGAGATCGTTGAAGCACGAGCCGACACCACGGTTGTCATTCATCCGCTCGCCGATCATCGCCGCGAGCTCAACATCGAACGTCTCGGCGAATGTCTGAGGGCGCCGCCGGAGTTCATGCTCGTGGTGTCGTACAACCCGGGTTATCAGAGCGTGCTCAAGGACCTCAAGCCATCCACACGACAGCGCATGGTTGCGATCGGGCTGGATTATCCGCAGGCCGACATCGAAGAGCGCGTCGTCGTCCAGGAGTCAGGGATCGATGCCGACAGCGCAAAACGTCTCGTGCGCCTCGGCCAGGCCATTCGCAAACTGCAGCACGAGAGCCTGCAGGAGGGCGCGTCGACGCGAACACTGATCGCAACTGCGCGACTGATCCGCAGTGGTCTGCCGGCGGAGCATGCAGCCCGGGCGGCTATCGTCGGTCCCCTCTCGGACGATCACACCATCACCCGTCACCTCGCGGAGATGGTGTCCGTCTATCTCTCGTGACGGCGCTCGACAGATATCAACTGCTGGCGAACGCGGTCGCCGCCCGCCACGTTCCTCTGCTGCTGTCGCAAACCGACGAGCAGCCGTCCACGGATGGCGAAACCATCACGATCCCCGCCACGCTGCTGCACGATCACGAACGTTGCTGGCTGGCGCTCGTCGCTCAAGCCGCGTTGCTCGCGGGGCGATCGCTACAGCCTCAGCGGATGAAACAGCTCGTCGGCAAGCGCACGGCGCAACGACGCTATCTGTCATTGGAGGCGATGCGACTGCGCGAGGTGCTGGCCGATCGCCTGCCGCCGCGGTTCACCGATCATCCGGAGTGGTCACCGACACTGCGACGCTCCGACTCGCCGCAGCAATCACTTGAGCGGGCGCTGAAATCCGAAGCGGTGCCACCAGCACCGAGTTTCTTCGGTGAGCTCCGTCCACTCGGCATTCTGAGGCGGACACTCAGCACAGAAGGCTTCCATGCATTGAGCGCACCGAGTTCACACAACGAGTTCGACGCCGCGGAAGAACAGAGCACCTCGACGGAAGCACCTGCCGAAGAAAGTCGCCTTCTCAGGCTGTTGGCGAGTCCCTGGGGCGGAACACTCTCGAAGCTGCTTGCGAAGATGCTCGGCGAAAGCAGCACATCGGACCGGACGAGCGAGCACGAGGCCAACTCATCCAGTGAGTTGGCCATTGCCAGCTTCGAGCGCAACAGGCGGCTGCACCGCGCGCCAACAGTCGAGGCCCGCGTCGAATTGGCAGCGACTTCAGAGCTTCCCGCCGCGACGGAGTACATCTATCCCGAGTGGAACTACGCGACAGAAAGCTATCGTGAACAGTGGGTGTTCGCTGCCACGGCCACCGCAGAGCGAATCGAGGGTCCTCGCGATCTCACTGCAATGCTCTCGACTAATCTCACAGCCGAGCTGCGCCGTCGGATCGCAACACTCGGATTGAGCTACGAGCTGCATGGTCGTCAACCCGATGGCACCGACCTGGACCTGAGCCCTCTCATCGAAGCCGCAATCGACCACGCGGCGGGATACGTAACGCACGCACCGCGGGTGTATCGCGCTGCCCGTCGGACGCGTCGCGATCTGGGCGTGTGCATCGTGCTGGATGTGTCAGGGTCCACGGGCGAAGGTCAAACGACGCAGAGCAACCAGTTCGATCAACAACTCGAAGTGGCGTGGCATCTCGGCGCAGCGTTCGACACTTTAGGCGACACGGTGGAGATGTTCGGTTTCCACTCGTGGGGACGTTCCATCGTCCGTTGGTTGCCGCTGAAGTCGTATGACGAGCGTTGGAGCAGCGCCGTCAAAGACCGCTTCGCGCAACTGGAACCGTCGGGCTTCACTCGCCTCGGCGCGGCTATTCGCCATGCGCATCATCGCCTCACCACCGTCATTCGACTGCCGTATCGACTCATTCTCCTGGTGACGGACGGGCTGCCATACGATCAAGAGTACGAAGGTGAATACGCGCGGGCCGATGTGCGCAAGGCTTTGGCGGAAGCACACGCTGCAGGCATTGCATGCTTGTGCATCTGCGTCGGTGCGGACGCCGATTCCGACAAGCTCCACGCTGTCTTCGATGGGAAGCATGTCATCAATATCGATGAGCCCGCGCAGCTTCAGACACGCATCGTGGCTCATTGCCGCAGAGCACTATCGGTAGTATCCAAACGTGACGTGCGCTCGCATCAGGTTGCATGAGCGGCAACTCTTTTCCACTCCGCGGTGCGGCCGGATATTCCCGCTACTGGTGCTCCATCGCTTGCGGTACTCTCGGCTGGCACTTCCCTTCGAACGGAGAACACCATGCGAATCGACCTGCCGGCGCAGCACCAAGATGCACCCATCGTTCACCTCGCATCGAACTACGCTGCCGAGATCGTGCGTGCCGGTGTCGCCTTCTCGAAGGCCGGCTACCAGCACTCGAAATTGTCGTTACGAGAGTTCGAAGGTGCGCGTGCCCGCACGGCTGAGATCAATGGCTGCACCGTGTGTCAGAACTGGCGCTCCGAGCGTGACTTGCCGGGATATTTTTCGGCTTTCGGTGGCCAGTACGAGCGCTCGGTGGGCACTCGTGGAGCTGCGCCTGACGAACAGTTCTACACCTCCGTCTCACAATGGCGCGACTCGCCGGTGTTCAGCGAGCGTGAGCGTCTGGCGATCCGATATGCCGAAGGACTGGGCATGGATCCGCACGGGATCGCGAAGGACGAAGAGTTCTGGCGGCGGATGAAAGCAGCCTTCAGCGATGACGAGATCGTGGATCTGTCGTATTGCATCGCCGCTTGGATGGGGCTCGGTCGCGTCACCCATGCGCTGGGCATGGATGGCGTGTGTTCGTTCAGGAATCCCGCTGAGGAAGCGGCTTGAATCGATCTTCGTAGTCGTCTTGAGCTTGCCGGAAGGGTCCTTGACCCTTCGATCCTTCGACAAGCTCAGGACTCAGGACGAACGGAGCTCACTTTCCCAGGGTGACCGTCACGCCTGCGTCGACGAACACTTCTTCTCCAGTAATGTACGAGGCGGAATCGCTCGCCAGGAACGCGACCACCTCGCCGATTTCTCGCGGCTGCGCCATCCGACGCAACGGAATGGCTTCGATCAACCTGCGCACTTCAGGAATGTCGACCGCACGCACCGCGCCACCTCCCGTCATCATCGGCGTCTCGGTCGGCCCGGGATGCACTGAGTTGACTCGGATGTTGTAGCCCTCAGCAGCACAGTGGAGCGCTGCCACCT
This sequence comes from Steroidobacteraceae bacterium, assembly GCA_040513115.1. Classification (GTDB taxonomy): domain Bacteria; phylum Pseudomonadota; class Gammaproteobacteria; order Steroidobacterales; family Steroidobacteraceae; genus DATELY01. The sequence goes on from JBEVDW010000560.1 coordinate 3,406, forward strand.
TAGTGAGATTGGCGACGCCAGCCTTCGATGGACTGTAAGCGGTGGTCATGGGTACCACGGCGCGCGTCGAGTTGGAGGCGATATTCACGATCGCGCCCCCGCCCGTGGTCTTCATGCGCTTGATGGCCGACTGTATCCCTAAGAAGGTGCCGATGAGATTCACTTCGAGGACAGCGCGGAACTGTTCGACCGTGTACTGCTCGATCGTCCCTGGATTGTTGATCCCGGCGTTGTTCACCAGGATGTCGATGCGACCGAAGGCCTGCTGAGTGGCGTCCATGACCGCCTCCCACTGCTTTCCGTTCGACACGTCGTGAGTCATCGCAGCCGTCGGGAAACCCTGCCCCTGGAGTGCTTTCGCTGTCTGACGCACCTCGGCCTCCAGCACATCGGTCAGCATCACCGACGCGCCTTCGCGCGCCAAGGCTTCTGCACACGCCGCGCCTATGCCGCGGGCCGCGCCTGTCACGATCGCCGCTTTGCCCTTGAGTTTGCTCATTGCCGAAATCCCCCGATACGTTTATGGCTTGCGCACGATACCACCCGGCGCCGTGCGCTCGATGTGTCCGTAGCCGTTCACTCGGCCGTTCAACTGATAGTGTGCCGATGGTTCCAGCAACGTCAGCGGCTGCTGCCCGGTTGCGGGAGCACACCCACAGGGACATTGCATTGCACCTCGTCGAAATGGCACTGTGTGCCAGGAGACAACAGCCGCACTGGGACATTGCGGCCCGCACCGGCGGGAAGTAGCCGTGAGTACCCAGCCCAGTACACAACGAGCAGGACGCCTTGGGGAACCGCAGTATGTCAGACGCCATCAGCGAAGCCATTGCGGATCCGAACACGCTGGCAGATCCACCGTATGCGGAAGAGCTGTTCGCGAGGATTCGCCGCGAGTCGCCATTGAGCTGGATGACGCCGCAGCGCACACGGCCGTTCTGGTTCCTGTCCAAGCATGCCGACATCATCGAAGTCGAGCGCCAGCCGCAGCTGTTCATCAATGCGCCGCGCACCGAGTTGTTGACGATCGCCGAAGAGGAGCAGACCCGTGCCGCCACGGGAGGCTCGCATCACTCCCGCACGCTGTTGCACATGGACGGCGCCGAGCACCGCGCTTATCGCGCCATCACACAGGGTTGGTTCCTGCCTGCCAACTTGCGCAAGCTCGAAGACAGCATGGCGACTCTGGCCAAGGAATATGGGGATCGGATGGTGGCAAAGGGAAAGCGTTGCGAGTTCGTGAACGACGTTGCCGTGTGGTATCCCCTGCGGGTGATCATGACGATCATGGGCATACCACCCCAAGAAGAGCCGGAGATACTGCGCCTGACTCAAGGCCTGGTCGCGCGCAAGGATTCCAGCGTCGAAGGCGTGAGTCACGCAGAGGATGGCTCACTCAACGCCGCCCGCGAGATCTTCGCTTACTTCAGCGCAATCCATGACGATCGCAAGCGGCAGCCGCGCGACGAGCTGGCGAGCGTGATTGCGCAGGCAACCATCGACGGCAAACCGATCGGCCACGTCGAGGCATTGTCCTACTACTTGCTGATAGCCACGGCAGGTCACGACACGACGAGCGCAACCATCGCCGGCGGATTACTGGCATTGATGCAGAATCCGGACGAGCTCGCGAAACTGCGCCGCGACCCTGCCCTGCTCGTCCCGATGGCCGATGAGATGGTCCGCTGGGTGACGCCCGTAAAACATTTCTTCCGCACGGCGACGCAGGATTACGTGTTGCGCGGCCAGCAGATCAAGCAAGGCGATGGATTGATGCTGAGCTTCGTCGCTGCCAATCGCGACGAAGAGGTCTTCGACGCGCCGTTCTCGTTCAAGGTCGATCGCACACCCAATCCCCACCTTGGCTTCGGGCACGGCGCACACAGCTGTGTCGGCCTGCATCTGGCGAAGATGGAAATCCGTGCGTTGTTCCGCGAGATCCTGCAGCGCTTCGAGCACATCGAGCTCGATGGCGAACCGTCCTGGCTTGCTGCCACGCTCTCCGGCGGACTGAAGCAACTGCCGATTCGCTACACAGTGCGTTAGGCTCGATAACGCTGACGCAAAGCGTCACGGTGTTCCGCGAGCCAGTAGACTGCGACGATCGTCTTGAGATCGGTGATCTGCGCACATCTGACACGTTCGAAGAGTTCCTCCGCCGGCACCACGACCGTAAGAATGTCTTCGGTCTCGCTCTCGTTGCCGTGGACGCCACCGGCTCGGCTCGCATCCACGATGCCGGCCACGATCGCAATCTTCTCTGACGTGCCCCCCGAGCTGACGTACGCACCGGGGTGTGCGAGCACGGGATCGCGCAGTATCAGATTCGCTTCTTCCTGCGTTTCGCGTACCGCTGCGTCGAGCGCGGACTCGTCATCGCCAATACCGCCGGCAACCAGATTGTCGGTGAACGGCTCGTCGCCTGCGATCACGCAACCCGGCCGGAATTCATTCACCATCACCACGGCATCGAGGTTCGGGTCGTAAGGCAGGACACCCACGGCGTGGCCGCGCTCCATCACGTCGCGGACCACGATCTGCTTGCCGCCGCGATGCGTGTCGATCTCGAACTCGTACTGATTCACCTTGAGGAAGCCATGCGCGAGCGGCTTCTTCGAGCGGATGGTCGCGGACAGTTTTCGTTTCGACATTGCGATCAAGCCGGAGCACGCGGGTTTAGTCGTACGTTGAGGCGGGCAAGCCCACGCTGCACAAGGTGATTGGTGAACTGCAGCGGCTCGTCCAGGATCTCGATATCGAAGCGGCGCACGAGTGCCGGCAGGAACTCGCCCAGTTGCATCTTCGCCAGCAAATGTCCAATGCAGTGATGCAGGCCCGAGCCGAACACCATCACCTGGTCCGTCGCACGCGTCATGTCGATCATGTCCGGATCCGGGAACGTGCGCGGATCGCGATTCGCTCCCGCAATCATCAGGAACACCACATCGCCTTTGCGCAACTGTTGTCCATGCCATTTGAAATCGGCCGACACCACCCGCGGCATCATCGTGGACATCGCGACGTAGCGCATGATCTCCATGATCGCATTCGGATCTTGCGGATGCTCACGCAGGTGCTCGCGGGCGCTGGCGTTGCGAGCAAGCGCCACAGCGCTCAGACCCATCGTGTTCATCGTCGTGTCGTGACCCGCAATGAGGGTGACCTGGCACATGTTGCGGATTTCATCATCCGTCAACGCGTCTCCACCCTCGCTCGCCTCGACCATCTCGGATATGAAATCGCCGGTGGGGTTACGCCGGCGTTTCTCGATCTCGACGGTGAATAGCGCATCCATCTCGGCCATCGCCTTTTCCATGTCGTCGAGCATGGATGGCACTGGCTGAGCCGCGCCGAAGGAATTCATTGCGATCGACCAGGCCTGTAGGCGCGGCAAATTCTCTGCGGAAACACCGAGGATGTTCATGATCACGCGGCCCGTCACGGCCCGCGCCACTTGATTGATGAACTCCACTTCGCGCTTCTCTCCAGCTTGATCCAGCACCTTGGCAATGGTCGCGCGCGCGAAAGGCCTGACGCCTTCGATGACTTTCTTGCTGAAGGCACGCGTGAGGAGCTTGCGGATGCGTGTGTGCTGCGGCGGATCGATGTTCACGATCCACATGGGCACGCTCTTCATGACGTGAGGAATGCGATAGTGGCGCTCCGCTTCCGGGATGAGATCCAGCAGGCGCGTGAACCTTACGTTCGATAGCGGCATCTTGCCCGAGAAGGCCTCGAACACATCCGCATGCCGGCTGACGATCCAAGCGCCTGCCGAGTCGCTCCAGATCACCGGCGCGGTTTCGCGAACCTGATTGATCTTGCCGAGAATGTCGTTCCCGAGCAAGGAAACCTGGGTCAGGTCCAGACTCGCGGCACGTTCGATGGTCTGCATGAGATGACGTTCCGAAGTTGAGACGTGATCAGCACATGGACTTGTCTGGTTGCGAGCGAATTGCCACGATCACCGAGAGGTTCGCAGCGGAGTCGTCAATGGCACTCGAAGCACTCGATCCGAAGCTTCCGATCAATCCCTCGCAACGGCAAGTGGAAGCGTTTCTGCACCTGCATGTCAGCGACGGCTTCTGCTTCGTCAACTTGCATGAGTATCACGAAATTGCGCAGTACCCCAAGGGGACACTTAGCGGCCCCGGGGTGAGCGGACGCGCCGCCTACCATCGTTATCTCGAGCGAGTGAGATCGCTGCTCTCTCAGATTCCAGGAGCGCGCATCCTCACGATTCCGTGTGAGCTGGTCATGATCGGCACGGGCCATTGGCACGAGCTCGTGATCGGTTACTACCCTTCCCGCGATTGCGCACTCCGGCTCAATACATTGCCGGGCTACGAGGAAGTCGTGCCTCACCGGGAAGCCGCGCTGAAGGCGGTGCTGACGCTGACCGTGAAGGGCGATATGAGGACGTTGTGCGCAGCTCCGTGATGGAGGAGCGGCTTCACATCATCCACTGACCGCCGTTCACGCTGTAGATCTGGCCGGTGATGCTTCTCGTTTCCTCGTAGGTGAGGAAGGCGGCCATCGCAGCCACTTCGTGCATGTCGACAAAACGACCGATCGGAATCTGATTCAGCACCGTGTGCACATCGACAATGCGATGCTTCTTATAGACGTCGCTGTCCGGATTCAGCATCTCACGGATCTCCGGCGTCAGGATGCCGCCGGGCGACACGGTGTTCACCGTGACGTTGTACTTTGCGAACTCGAAGGCGAGTCCGGTCGTGAGCCCATGCACGCCCCCCTTCGCAGCGTTGTAGCCCGCATGGGAATGAATACCGGTGTGCACCGAGTCCGCGCCGATGTTCACGATGCGGCCATATTGACGCTCGATCATGGACGGCAGCACTGCACGCGTGCACCACAGCGTGGTCCACAGGTTGCGGTTGACGGTTTCGCGCAGTGTCTCGGGAGTGTGCTCGAGGAACGGTCGAATGATGCCGCCGCCGGCATTGTTGACCAGGATGTCGACCCTGCCCCACTTCTGCAGCGCCTGTTCGATGACGGCATTCGCGCCCGTGTCGACGCTGAGATCCTGCTTCGTCCACGCGACGTCCGGGGCACCCCGGCTGCGCGCATGTTCGGCAACCTTCGGTAGCTCATCGGCATTCAGGTCGACCAGCATGATGGCCGCACCATCGGCGGCGAACTGTTCCACCAATGCAACGCCCAGGCCGCGCGCGCCGCCGGTGATGATCGCCACGCGCGATTCGAGTTTCTTGCTCATCGCTTGCCGACGCTCAGCGCAAAGACTTGGCGATCATGACCTTCTGCAGCTCGGACGTGCCGCCGTAGATCGGCTCGACGCGTGCGTACGTGTACAACCGCGAGATGGCACTCTCGCTCATGTAGCCGAAGCCGCCGTGCAACTGCAGGCAGTTGTCGATGAGACGGTATTCCATCTCAGTGAGCCACAGCTTGGCCGTAGTTGCCGTGATCGGATCGAGGCGACCCGCGACCATGGAGGTCAGGACGCTGTCGAAAAAGTGCCGGCCGACGGTGAGATCGGTCTTCATCTCTGCGAGCTTGAACTGGGTGTTCTGGAATTCGAACACGCTCTGGCCAAACACCTTGCGCCCCTTGACGTAGTCGAGCGTGAGCTGGAAGGCGAGCTCTGCCGTCGTGAGCGCGCGTGCCGCGATGATCGTGCGGTCGGCGATGAAGGTGCTCTTGAGCACGGAGCGCAAGGCCTCACCTTCGCGTCCGAGGATGTTCTCTTTCGGTACGCGCACGTCTTCGAGAAACCATTCACCGATGCTGGACGCGCGCATGCCGATCGTGTCCATGCGGCGCGTGGTCACGCCCGGCGTGTTGCGGTCGACGATGAACATCGTCATCCCACCCTTCCCCTGCTTGATGTCATCGTCCGTCTTGGCGATGACGTACAGCAGGTCCGCCTTGTCACCGCTGCTGGAGTAACACTTGTTGCCGCTGATGAGGTAATCGTCGCCCTGCTTGCGAGCGCGCGTTTGAATGCTGTGAACGTCGCTGCCGCTGCCGGGCTCGGTGAGGCCCAGTGCCTGGACTACGTCGCCGGACAGAATGCCGGGAGCCCATTGCTGCTTCTGCTCGTGCGTGCCGTGCTCGACGAGCACGTTCGTCATCACGTCGGTGTTGATGGCAGCGCCCACACTCGCGCCGCCCACGAAACGACCCATTTCCTCATTCAAAATCAGGTTGTAGAGAAAGTCGCCGCCGGGACCGCCGTACTCCGGCGGGAACGCCATGCCGACCAGGCCGACTTCCGCCGCCTTCTTCCAGAAGGATTTCGGCGTGCCCTTGCCCTCTTTCTCCCACTGAATGTAGTACGGCTCCATCTCCCGCTCGTAGAAGCGGTGAACCGTCTCGCGGAACAGCTCGTGTTCCTCGGTGAACACGGAGTTGGTGGCGTTCGGTGCGGATGCTCGAGGGGCTACTTGGGCCATCGCGGTGGATTCCATGAGAGGTATCGGGAGAGGCGGGCTCGAGCGCGAGTCACCGCGCCGGCCACATAGTGAGCAAGTATACGGAACGTCCCCCTATCGGACCACGGTCACGCGAGAGCGCGCACCGCAAGATGACCTTCGCGAATGGCGTCCTGCAGGGTACGGGGAGACGCGGCGTCGCCCACCAGCTTGATGTCAGGGACCTGACCACGCAGCTCGTCGTACAGATTGCGAACCGGTGTTTTCTGCGTGACGAGTACGACAGTGTCCGCGGCGATCTCTTCCGTTCGCGCCGTCCGCAAGGGACGCACCACACAGTGCTGTGGATAGATCGCGATGAGGCTGTGTCCCACCAGCAAGCGGAAATTGCCGCGATACAGCGATTGCAGCGCCTTTTCGTTACGGAAGGTGCCATTCATTTTCGGCGCGAAGCTCGGCAGTCCTGTCACGAAAGTGACTGCCACATCGCGCGCCGCCAAATATTCCGCGGCCGCGATGGCTTCGTAGTGGCCAATGTCATCGAGGACGAGCGCTGTGTGCCCGAGTTGCCGTGTCGAGTCCGTCAACAGGTCGGAAGCCGTCGTCACATGTGGCAGGTCGCTACCGGGGACGGGCTGCGGAAACATTGCTTGAGTGCCATTACCGCGAGACTGCGCTCCGGTCGCAATCACGACCACATCCGGTTTCTCGGCAAGG
>JBEVDW010000561.1:0-6312 GCA_040513115.1 Steroidobacteraceae bacterium
ATGCCCTTCTGATGAATCGACTCGCCGGACGGAGTGAAGTAGCGCGACGTCGTCAGCTTGATCGCACGACCGTCGGATAGCGGCACGACGGTCTGCACGGAGCCCTTGCCGAACGTGCGCGAGCCGACGAGAACGGCACGCTGATGATCCTTGAGTGCGCCCGCGACGATTTCCGACGCCGACGCTGAGCCCGCATTCACGAGCACTGCGATCGGCGCGCCATTCATCAAGTCGCCCGGTTTCGCACTCATCGCGAACTGCGCATCAGCCGCGCGACCGCTTGCCGACACGATCAGGCCTTCGTTCAGGAATTCATCGGAAACATCCACGGCGGCTTCGAGCACGCCACCTGGGTTGTTGCGCAGATCCACGATGAGACCTTTGAGAGCGCCGCGGTTCTGTTGCGAGAGTTTGGCGAGCGCACGGCGCAGATCGGCGTCCGTCGTATCGCTGAAATGCACGATGCGAACGTAGCCCATGCCCGGCTCGAGCAACTCGTGCTTCACCGTGCGGACGCGGACCGGCTGCCGCTCCAAGGTGAAGTTGATCGGTTCCGGATTACCTTCGCGCGCAATCGTGATCTTGACCTTCGTGCCCGATTGACCGCGCATGCGTTCGATGGCTTGCGAGAGCGCTTGCGCGTCGACCGGGACGTCATCGATCGCCACGAGCTGATCGCGCACGCGCACGCCGGCAACGGCGGCAGGCGTCTCTTCGATCGTATTGCTCACCCGCACCTGGCCCTGTTCGACGGCGACTTCGAGGCCGACACCCGAATACTCGCCGCTCGAGCTGATGCGGATGTTCTCGAACTCTTTGGGATCGAGGAATGCGGAATGCGGATCGAGCTCGGACATCATGCCGCGGATTGCCGCTTCGATGAGCTGCTCGTCGCTGAGCTGCTCGACGTAGTCACGCTTCACGCGCTCGAGCACTTCGGCCAACAGACGCGCGTCCTGCCAGGGGAGAATCGCACGCAACGCGAAGTCGTTCGCCGCCTTGTCATGCGGTTCGCGAGCGGCCATCGCCTGGGCCGCAATTGCATTGCCGCCTTTCTCCGCAGCCATGTGAATGACCGGATTCGCTTCACGATCCTGTTGCGCGAGTGTGCCCAGGGCACCCATGCCGATGCCAGCAGCGAGGACGACGAGCGTTTTCAGTACGGGCTTGGCTCTCACAAAAATCCGACGTTCAATGATGACGAATTCGCATTTCCCGCCGCTCTTTCCAGCGGACGAATACAGAGTAGGGTCCCCTACGCTGCCTCTCTATCAGTCAAGCCCCGAAGTGCTGCGTGGCCTGAGCGGACCGGCCCTCGAGTTGCGTCAAATGTGACGCGTTGCTCGCGAGCTGTAGCTGCGCAGCAGGTCTTGCAACACATGCTCCAACGGCCGCGGCCTGCCGATCGAGAAGCCTTGACCGTAGTCCACGCCCAATTGGGCCATGGCGGTCTGGATCGCTTCGCTTTCGACGCACTCGGCCGTGGTTCTGAGTTTCATTGCTTGTGCAAGCTGCACAATCGCACTGACCATCGCCTGTGAGCGCGGGTTCCCCACGACGTCGCGCACCAGTCCACCGTCGATCTTCAGATCGGTCACCGGTAGAGACTTCAAGTACGTGAGCGAGGACAGACCCTTGCCGAAGTCGTCCAGCGCGATGTCGTGCCCCAGGTCTTTCAGGCGGCGGATCAGTGCTTCCGCACGGACGATATTCGCGACGGCCGCTGTCTCCGTAACTTCGAACGACAGTAACCCCGGCGGCAGCTCGTATTCGCTGAGCTTCGCTTCCAGATAGTCGGGGAATTCCTCGTCGCTCAGCGACTGACCGGAGAGGTTGATAGCGAACTTGATGCCCATGCCCTTGAGCGCGGGGGCTGCCGAGGAAATCACTTCGAGGGCGAACTGCACCACCCAGCGATCGATAGAAGTCGCCAGTTGGTAGCGCTCCGCTGCCGTGAAGAACTTGTCGGGCGAGATGCTCTCGCCGGCCGCGTCGATCATGCGCAACAACAGCTCGAAGCGCTGTCCGCCGGTTTTGCCTAGCGGCACGATAGGTTGCGCTTCCAGTCGGAAGGAATCGTTCGCAAGGGCATCGCGAATGGTGCCGATGAGCGATACGTCCTCGTACCTCTGGACGATGCTCCGGTCGGCTTCCTGGTAGCACTCGACGCGCCCGCGGCCGCGGTCTTTGGCGGCCTTGCAAGACACTTCCGCGAGCGCCAGTGCGTGCGACAACGGCAGCTTGGAGTTGGGCACGGCTGCGACACCGAGGCTCGCGCTGATCTCGATCTTCTTGTCTTCGGCCGTGTAGTCGATGGCTGCGATGTTTTCGCACAGAGCCTGGGCGAAACGCGTGGCCGTATCGAGAGCACACTCAGGGAACAACAGCGCGAAGCGGTCGCCGGAGATGCGAGCTGCGCTCATGCGCGAGCCCAGGTTATTGCGAATCACCGCGCCCACGCGCGTGATCACTTCGTCGCCGACGTGCATGCCGTGGTTCTCGTTGATCACGTGCAGGCGGTCGATGTCGCCGTAGACGATGCAATGTTGCGCATTACTCTTGCCAGCCAGCGTCGTCAGCGCGCGCTTTTCGAAGGCAGGTCGCGTGAACAAGCCTGTCGCCGTGTCGTAGGCGTTCTGAAGCACGAACGCGACGCGCCGGCCGAGCAGCTCGACGATGCGCACGTGGCGCAACTCGAAATCCGGCGCGCTGGTGGGCTTGAACAGCGCCAGGATACCGACGACTTGTTGTGCACCTTGCAGGATAGGGCACGTCAGAATCTTGTAGGGCAGGGCGCCGAGCGGGCTGTTCGGCGGCGCGCGGTTGAGCGTGACTGTGCGGCGCTGCACTTGCGACCACGCGAGCAGGTGACGCTGCGTCTTCTCGAGCGCTTCGGTATCCGCAGCCGTAGGCATGCCCTGCGCCGTGCGCGCCATCGAGATGTTGTTCTCGGGAATGATCAGCGCGCCGAACGTGCAGTTCAGGTGGGCGACGCAGTTCTGAATCAGGTGCGCGAACTCGTCGGTGTCGCCGGCTTCGCTCGAACCGCTGGCGTCCATGAGGAGCTCGAGATCGCCATCGCGCGTCGTGAGACTGCGCTGCAGGTCGCCGAGGTTGTACTGACTGCTCAGCTCCCGCGCGAGCACGGCCAACGCGGGTCTCAGCAGGCTATGCACCAGGGAGACGGGTCGCGGCGTGTTGGAACCGGGGTCTCGATGGGAAACGGCAACTGCACCGAGCAGCTCGCGCTTCTCGTCGCGCACGATGAAGACGTAAGCCGGATCACCATCCCAGGAGCGCAGGAGAGCGTCGGACTCGCTGCCATTGTCTTTCTGCCGCGCTGCAGCCAGCGCCTCTTCGATCAGCTCCAGCAAGTCCTGGCTTTCGCAGCCGTCGGAGAGCCACAAGGGAACGCCCATCCGGTCGTAGATGGCGATGCCGAGTGCGCGCGGCATCAACATCTTCATCAACTGACCGTACGGGTCGAGCGATGTCTGGGGTGCCTGAGTGTCCGCAGGCGTGAGGACGGCAGCGGTTGCCATGGCGTGTATGTATTCCTGCGCGCTTGCCGGTGAGAGAGAAGTAAACGGCGTTTGACAAGTGCAGGCGATCATCGCGGCGGCAGATACGGCGTTCCTTGAACTCCACCGCAGTTTTGAGCCGGCGGGCGGTGGCAGGGGCGCTCTAAGTAAAGCCAGTGAACACGGTCACGGTTTGCTGAGCCACTGCAGGGGATCCAGGGGCTGACGACCCTTGCGCACTTCGAAATACAGGCCCGAGCGGTGGCTGGCGCTGCCCTCTCCCACGACGGAGATGGCGTCTCCGGCAGCCACGCGGTCACCCACCTTGCGGAAGAGCTCCTCGTTGTTGCCGTACAGGCTCATGAAGCCGCCGCCGTGATCGATGACGATCAACAGGCCGAGGCCCGGCAGCCAGTCTGCGTACATAACCCGGCCGGCGTAGGACGCCCGTACCTGGGTACCGCGAGCACTGCCGATCAAGACGCCCTGCCATTTCAGCCCACCCCCGCGCGCCTGGCCGAATCGGGCCAGCAACTTGCCCTTTACCGGCCAGGGAAGCTTGCCGCGCACACGCGCGAATGGGCCCGTCCCCAGGGTCGGAAACTCCTCGGCGGCGCTACGCAACTCGGCGATCAGCTTTTCCAGTGCCTTGGCTTCGGCTTCCAAGCGGGAGAGTTGCTCGCCGCGGCTCTTGAGCTGGGATTGCACCGTGGCCAGCGTCGCAGCGCGTTGTTCGCGCGCGCGCTTGAGCGAGCCGACCTGGCCTTCCTGCTCGTCTTGCAGCTGGGCGAGCCGTGCTTCTTCCGCCGAGATCTTCTCGCTGAGCAGGGCGATGTGATCGAGTTGCTCTTCGATGCGATGAATGCGGTCCGCGCGCAAACGTCCGAAGTAGCGGTAGTAGACGAGATTGCGGCCCAATCGGGCGGGATCGCGCTGATTGAGCACCATGCGCAGTTGTTCTTCGCGCCCGCTCAGGTAGGCGAGCTTCATCTCGGCGGCGAGCTGGTCCCGCTCGGATCCCACCTGGGTATCGATCTGCTCGCGCTCCTGCTCCAGCGCCTCCCGCTGCTCCTGCACGGCTTCCCGTTCGCGCTTCAATGCGGCCAGCCGCTTGCGCGCGCTTGCAATTCCCACCTCGGCATCCTTGAGCTGATTCGTGAGTGCATCGCGACGCTGCGCCTCCGCCTGCAGCGACTTGCGGATGGTTTCGATCCGTTCGCGGACGGACGCAAGCTCGGCCTCCTTGGCTTTCTCGGAGGCGGCTTCGACCGTCGGTGTGAGAATCAGCACGCAAACCGCAGCAAAAAGCAGGAGCGAGCGCGGCGCGCTAATCATGGGCGCTGCCGACACGGGAGCGGTGCAATGCCGCTGCTATACTCCGCCGCCGCCCGAATAAGGCGCGCGCTTGTCGACGCGCCTCTCAACACGCCAGCACGGTCCGCTGGCATGCCTGGATGCCCCCGCGCACATGAGTCAGTTGCTTGAGTACACGACACATCATCCGTTCCTCGTCAGCGCAGCCGCGATTCTCGCTGTTCTTGCGCTCGTGTTCGAGCTTCGGCATCGCCGCAGCGGCGGCACCTCGGTCAGCACGCTGCAGGCCGTGCACCTGCTGAATACTGGTGCGCTCGCGCTGGATACCCGTCCGCGAGAGGCGTACGAGCAAGGTCATCTGATCGAGGCACGGCACTTACCTAGTACCGAACTCGGAACGGCGGCGGAGACTTTGAAGAAGTACCGGGAGAAGCCGGTGCTCGTGTATTGCGACAACGGTTTGAGCTCGGCCGCGGCGGTCAGGACGCTGAGATCGCAGGGTTTCACCAAGGCGGTGAGCTTGCGCGGAGGTATCAACGGCTGGCGGCAGGAGAACCTCCCGCTGGTAAAAGACTCCGGCAAGGGCAAGCGTGAAGGTAAGTAGGCATGAGCGTCGATGTGGTGATGTACTCGACCACTTTCTGCCCGTATTGCGAACGTGCACGGGCCCTGTTCAAGCGCAAGGGCGTGGCGTTTCGCGAGATCAAAGTCGACGATGATCCTTCGCAGCGGGAAGTCATGCTGCGCAAGAGCGGCGGGCGACGGACGGTGCCGCAGATTTTCATCGGGGAGCAACATGTCGGCGGGTTCGATGACATGAGCGCGCTCGACCGCGCGGGGGGTCTCGATCCGCTGCTGGGGCTCACCGGCTCATAGAACAAGACTGGCGATTCACTGATAGGAGCTTCGACGATGGCTGACGAAACCACTGCCGCCGCTAACGGCCAGGCAGGTGACCCCAACGCGCCCCAGTTCGCACCGCAGGTCGTGTACCTGAAGGACGTGTCCTTCGAAGCACCCAATGGTCCGCGCGTGCCGAATCAGAACACGGCGCCGACGATCAACATGAACCTCAACACCACGGTCAACGATCTGGGCCCCGAGCTCAAGGAAGTCGTGTTGACCGTGCGCCTCGAGGCGAAGGTCAGCGAGCAGACGCTGTGGTTGTGCGAGCTGCAGCAGGCTGGCGCATTCGGCGTGCGCAACGTGCCCAGCGAGGATCTGCAGCGGCTCTTGGGCATCTACTGCCCGGGTTATCTGTTGCCCTATGCGCGCCAGACAGCCTCGGACCTGTTGCTCAAGGGTGGCTTTCCGCCGTTCCTGTTGCCGCCGGTCAACTTCGAGGTGCTGTTCGAGCGGGCACGTGCCGAAGCGCAGCAGCGCCAGCCGCAGGCTGCGAACCAACCTGTTAACTAATCTTGTCGATCAGGCCATGAAAGTGGCCTCAATCGTCACAACTCATGTCGGCAGATTCGAA
>JBEVDW010000562.1:0-2627 GCA_040513115.1 Steroidobacteraceae bacterium
GAAGGGACAACCGAGGGAATCCACTTTCTCGCCCGACTCAGTGCGTGCGCATTTGTCGATGTTGTCGGTGATGCCATCGCCATCGGAATCTCCGGGCGGCGGAGGCGGCGGTGGTGGCGGCGCGGCAGCGACAACAGGTTGCGGTGCCGGTGCAGGTGCCGCAGCCGGCTTAGGTGACCACGCGACGTAGTCCTTGCCCCATGCCCCGCTGATTCCAAGGATCAGACCCGTGAACGAGCCGTCGAATTCGTTCGCGCCGCCGTTGGTCTCGATGTCGTAGTACAGACGGCGATAGCCGAAGCGCACGGAAACGTGATCGTTGATCAGATACTGGAACATCGGCTGCAATTCCCAAGTGCTCTCCGCATCCCCGCCCGTTCCGTACGAGAACGATCCAATGAACCGCCACCGGTCCGACAGTCGGAAGGTCGGGCGCACAAAGAGCACGGGATCGTAGTAATCCTTCTTCTTCGCCTTGAAGTTTCCCACGCCGTCAATGGTCATCTCGCTGTCGAAGGACAACTGACGCGCGCCCAGCAGCACATCCACGGAGCGCTTCTCTTGCCAACTGCCGAAGCGATATCCAAGCGCGAGCGTACCCATGAACAGTTCCGATTCGAACTTTGCGTTTCCGCCCGCAGGCTGGTCATCCGCGTCGAGCTCGTCGGTGTCGGTCGACAGATAGTCGAGCTGTGTCATGATGACGAACTTGTTGTGTTGCGCCGTGGCGAAGAGAGACCCGGCCTTGTCGAGGCGGTCAAGGACGTCGTCGAACTTCACGTCGACCTTGCCCTCCCGATCTCGGACTTTCACATCCGCATCGATGCCCGAAGCCCATAGATACGGCGAGATCTCGAAGCTCCATGGACTTTCCTGCGCGTAGGCAGTCGAGGTCCCGATCGCAAGGACGGTTGCGACGGCGGTCGCGACGCTTCTGGGATGACTGCTCATGGAGGCTCCTGCGGGACGCTCGAATTGCCGGGATGCAGATTAGATGGTGCGCTGTGGAAGCTGGCTATCAAGAATTCGCACTGCTTCCTGGCCAGGTAGCGCTCAGGGAATCTTGCGCAGTACTGCCGGCCCGGTGAATGTTGAGATGAGTCTCAACTGAGAGTCGGGGTCTGCGTTGGAGCTCCAGGCAAAACGAATCTTGCTTCTCGAGGCTCTCGCGTGCGCGAGCTTTCAGCTGATCGAGGCTCCAACCTGCCTTCGCAACACCGATGACCGGCACATCGAGGTTGCCGCGCTTCAGCATGGCCTGCAGCGATGGAAAGATTTTTTGTACGCCAGGTCGCCGGTGATGCCGAAGACACCAGCGCATCGGCGGGTGTCTCGTTCATCGCGACCTTGTTTTCCCGGCTCATCACTGACCAGCCGATTTTTCGACGTGACCGCCGAACTCATAGCGCATGGCGGAAACGACCTTCTCCTGATAGTCCGCTTCGCCGCGTGAACTGAAGCGCTGATAGAGCGCGGCAGTGAGAACGGGCACCGGCACCGCTTCATCAATCGCCGCTTTGATCGCCCAGCGTCCTTCACCGGAGTCGGATACATGACCGGTGAACTTGGCGAGCGCGGGATCCTCCAGCAAGGCACTCGCCGTGAGGTCGAGCAGCCATGAAGCAATCACGCTGCCACGTCGCCACACCTCGGCGACATCAGGCAGGTTCAGATCGTATTGGTAGTGCGCCGGATCGCGCAGCGGCGTCGTCTCAGCATCGATCTCGTGGTGCTCCTTGCCGATGTTGGCTGCACGCAGGATGCCCATCCCTTCGGCATACGCGGCCATGATTCCGTACTCGATGCCGTTGTGAATCATCTTCACGAAATGACCCGCGCCACTTTGTCCGCAATGGAGATAGCCAAGCTCCGCGGTACCGCCAACGTTTTCGCGTCCCGGCGTGCGCGGGATCTCGCCGATACCCGGCGCAAGTGTCTTGAAGATCGGATCGAGATGCTTCACCACCGTGTCTTCGCCACCCATCATCATGCAGTAGCCGCGCTCGCGGCCCCAGATGCCGCCGCTCGTGCCGACGTCCACGTAGTGGATGCCTTGCAGTCGCAGCTCTGCAGCGCGCCGGATGTCGTCAACGTAGTGTGAGTTGCCCCCGTCGATGACGATGTCGTCCGGCTCGAGCAAGGGCAAGAGGTCAGCGATGGTTTGATCGACGACCGCCGCCGGCACCATCAGCCAGACCGCACGCGGACGATCGAGCTGCTTCACCAGATCCGCAAGCGAGGAGGCACCCGTGGCCTTTTCCTCGACCAGCTCTCCCACGGCCGCGGAGGACCTGTCGAACACCACGCAGTGATGTCCGCCCTTGAGCAGCCGCCGCGTCATGTTGGCACCCATCCGTCCCAAACCCACCATCCCGAGTTGCATGAGTGACTCCTTAGGCGCTCGCGTGCTTTCCAGTTGAGTTGCAGTGTGTCGTCATGGCCGCGCTCCTTGCCTTCGTTTGCGGCGACTCGTCGCAGTGGCACTGATGCGAGAACGTAGTGTGGCTCTGCGTCTAGAGGGCTGATAGTCAGCGCCCTTCCACATGCGAAAGCCGCCGAGAAACGCATTTGCGTTGTCGCCGGCTCGGCAACCCGGAGGCAGCTTCTTCAGCTTCTTTGCGTTGCCT
>JBEVDW010000563.1:0-4514 GCA_040513115.1 Steroidobacteraceae bacterium
GGGACAGGTTGATCGCACCCGTCTCCTGCGCCAGGCGCGACATCAACGTGAAGATCGTGGTGCCTACGTGCGGCAGCCGGGAGTCGATGAGGGCGGGGTAGCTTGGCACTGAAGGCACCGGGAGTGTGGAGAGGCTCGAGGGGTCAGCAACTGTCTTCAAAGTCAAGCTCCCGTGGCCGGCCTGACATGACGAGCTGCATTCCACATCGACTGGTCACGCAGCATTGCGTTGAGAATCGTCAGCAGCTTGCGCATGCATGCCACGATAGCCACCTTCTTGGGCTTGCCTGCTTTGACCAAGCGTTCATAGAACTCGCAAATCACAGGGTTGTGTCGCATCGCCACGATAGCGGCCATGTACACCACGGCACGCACATCGGATCGCCCGCCCCACGTTCTGCGCTTACCTTGCCGCCCACCTGAATCGTCCGCCAAAGGTGCCACGCCAACCAGTTTGGCAATCTGTCGTCGGCCCAGGCGTCCCAGCTCCGGCAGCGCCGCCGTCAACGTCAGGATCGTCACCGGCCCGACGCCCTTGACACTGTCGAGCAGGCCCCGCTGGGTCCTAAAGTGCCGATCCATGTGATCGTCGATGTGCTGATCGACGGTCGAAATTTGCTTGTCCAGCAGCTTGAGGACACTGTTGATGCTGCGCGCCGCCCGCGGCCCGGCGTGTTCGAGCCGGTTGTGTTCAGCCACCCGCATGTCAACGAGCTGGCGACGGCGCGTCATCAACTCCCCAAGCTCTTGGCGCGCCGCCTCCAGCATGGGCGTGATGTACCGCTGCCGGGACGCGTGCCTGGCCAGCACATCCGCGAAGTCGCGCAGCGTCCTCGCATCGACCTGATCGGTCTTGGCCAGCACACCCATCGACTTGGCGAAGTCCCTGGCCTGACGCGGGTTCACGCGCGCCACGCACACTCCCGCACCTTGCAGCGCACACACCAGACCGCGCTCATAGCCACCCGTGGCCTCCACCACCACCAGATCCACTTTCGCGGCCTGGAGCTTCGCAGTCAGCTCGTCCCATCCATGGGCGTCGTTCGATACCCGCCGCTCATCGCCGCTGCAGCATACATCCAGGTGATGCTTGCTCACGTCGATACCGGCGTTGGGCCTCACGTCGTCCTTCGCTACCCCACCTTGCAGATGCATGTTCATGATCGACAACTGTTCGGGCTACACGGTTGAACAAGACGGGCCGATGCGTTGACCTGGAGCTAACCCGCGAGCTGCATGCTCATAGGCGTATCGGGTTTGGCGCACCGACCGCGAACCTCTCGCTACCTGGGGCCGGCCCGTGGACAACGCTGCGCGTTGCCCACCGCCCTTCCCACCACTTCCAAACCGTTCAAATCAACTTCCAGAACGGTCAGGTGAAAGATACAAGGCGCGACCTTACCGTCGGCATCGCGCGCGCCTTGAGCGACCCAATCTTCGATCAGGCGAATCTCGTCGCTGGACAGATAAGGTGGCCCGTCGAAGGGCATTCTGGGTAGTGCCTGGCCGCGAATGCGCCGGACCAGTTCGCTTGCGTCCGGCTTTCCGGGGACCACGCGCGCGCGATCAACCGTCGAGAGCGTTGATTCATGTGAAGTCAGCCGATAACCTTCTGGCGCCGCACCCATTACGCCCTTGTCGGTGTGGCACTTGGCACAACGCGTGGCGAAGATCGGCGCAACATAGAGATACGTGACTGCCTCACCTGGCGAGGGCCGCAGAGTAATCGGTTTAGATGGGGGCGCACCGTGTGCAACGCCCCCCTTGCGCAGCCCGGCAGTTACCCAGCGCTCGAACAGGGCAATTTCGCCGTCGGACAAATACGGCGGCCCGGTCATTGGCATGCGTGGCTGGCTGATGCCCTTGAGACGCCGAATAAGCTCGCTGCCCAAAGGGTCGCCCGCCTTCACCACCGGGCCTCTGGCGCTTCCTTTCAATACCGATTCGAAACTGTCGAGGCGCAGACCAAGAGGAGCGGCATCGCCAGAGTGACACATGACGCAGCGCTGCGCGAAGATAGGCGCGAGATCAGCATACTTCTCACTGCCGCTAGCCTGCGATCTCGCCTCCTGAGTCGATGTAACGAGCAAGAGCATGAGCACCCGGAGAAGCCAATGTGATGAAATTGCCCTACCGACGTCGTCCATCCACGCGCGGGCGTCGTTCTTCAATTGGGTACATAATGAGGCCGCTTCAGAACCCACAGCGCGCTGTTCGATTTGACTTCCAACGCCCGTGCTCAGCGGCGCTCAATAGCAAGCGCAGCGCCGCTGTTGTGCGTTCGCTGGAGCACGAAGTTATACGGCGCACTTGCCCGACTGCTAAGACTTCGTTGCGGTGACGAAGTGTGCCCGTGCCTCAAACGCAATCCGCCCATCCGGACTGACATGTTCGCCCAGATCATTCTCCGCCTCTTGAAGGATGCGTCCGATCTGCTCCTCGGTGAGGACCACCCCCATCACCGGCAACCATCCCCTGAGGTCAGCTTCGACCATCACCCGAATGCTGGGAAACCGCGCGGTGCCTTGATGCGTTCTGACCGCGACTGAGACGGCGCCGGCGTTCTTGACCATCGTGGAAACACTCTCGCGATCCCCAAGTACGAAGGGTGCACGAAGTGCGTCGGCAGCTCGCGGGCCGGCGAGCCGTTCGAGGAGCGCGACCTCGGCAGCAAACGCCGGCATGGTGGCAAGAGCGTCCCAGACTGCAATGACCAGTCGACCCTCGGTAGTCAGTACCCGGAGCATCTCGCGGAGTGCTTGTTGGCGATCCACGAAGAACATAAGACCGAACTGACTCACGACCGTGTCGAAAGACCGATCCGGGAATGGTATCGACTCGGCGGCACCCTGCCGCCAGGTGATGGCGGGCGCAAGCTCGTTCGCCACCGCCAACATGCCGGGACTGGGATCCAGCCCAGCGACATATCCGGGGGTACCTGTTCGAGAATGTACCGCGCGAGCGAGAATGCCTGTACCGCAAGCGACGTCGAGCACCCTTTGACCAGGTTGGACTTGCGCGGCGTCCGCGACTCTCGACGCCCACTGCCCGAATAGGGCCGGAACGAACAGCGCCTCGTAGGCTTTCGCAGCGTCGACTTGGGCCTGCATAGCGGAGTCACTCATGTGCTCCTCCCCGCGCCGTAACGTGCGCCTTAAGCCACGTGCCATAGGCGCGTCGGCTTAAGGCTGGTTGGGCGTCGAGTTCCTTGAAAGGATGGATCTCAAGCGGCTACCCCAAAGAGGGCACCAACTCCCGCAGTTAATGCCATTGCCAAAGCCCCCCAAAAAGTGACGCGCGTGACAGACGCAATCACGGGTGCGCCCCCTGCACGGGCAGCTAGGAGGCCCAACAGTGCAAGAAAGAAGAGTGAGCTGCCCGCGAGACCCCACATAAGTGCAGAAACCGGAAACAAGAGAACCATCAGAAGAGGTAGCATCGCGCCCACGGCAAACGTGCCCGCCGAGGCCAATGCAGCTTGCACTGGTTGCGCGGCCAATGTGTCGGATATACCCAACTCATCTCGTCCGTGTGCGGCCAGTGCGTCATGCTTCATCAATTGGGTGGCAACGTTCGAGGCCAGTGTCTCATCCAGTCCACGCTTAACGTAAATGGCCATCAGTTCTGCTTGCTCCTGCTCAGGATTCGCAGCCAACTCTCTGCTCTCCCGAGCCAGATCCGCGCGTTCGGTATCGGCTTGTGAACTGACCGAGACATACTCGCCAGCAGCCATTGACATGGCACCAGCGACAAGGCCGGCAACGCCTGCAACAAGAATACCCTGGGTGCCTGCGCCTGCTGCCGCGACGCCCAAGACAAGGCTAGCAGTGGAAACGATTCCATCGTTCGCGCCAAGAACGGCGGCACGGAGCCAGCCTGTTCGGTGAGTTCTGTGTCTCTCACTGTGTCTCATAGCGTCTACCGCTTAGTGGGGGAGCCGTTTCGACACCCAACGCGGCCGATCAGCGGCCGCAAAGCAGCGGGCTGCAGTCCGCTGTGAAGCGTCCGCTGCATTGGATCGTTGGGCGTCACTGTCGTTCATCGCCCATCGAACCGTATCACGCGTCGCGGGATAGTTCTTCGGCCGCGATTGCGAACACTTCCTCTGCTGAACCGATTGCCACAAAGTGACCGGCTCCCGGAACCGGATGCCATACCGCTCCAGGCATCTGGTCGGCCACCTGCTTGTTGATCGCATCCGGCACAAGTCGGTCATCCAGTCCTTGCCAGATGTGGACGCGCCGTTCGATCTTTCTAACGTCGAAATCCCAGCCCCGATAGAGGAGCTCGGCATCGCGAACCAAACCCTCGATTCCTTGAGCGAAGCATTCGGCGCTTGCTTCGCAGAAGGCCGGTTCGAAACCCGGTCGCAGCACAATCTCTCGATCGTAGTCGTTGATGGATTTCAGCAGCTGTTGGATGTAGCTCTCGCGGAAATGTTCGGCGGTCATGCCGACCGCCGCGTACATGAGACGGAAGCCCGGTTCAAAATGCAGAGCGAGAAATCCCCCCAG
>JBEVDW010000564.1:0-14501 GCA_040513115.1 Steroidobacteraceae bacterium
TCGCAGCCGTAGATGCGATTGCCCATTGCCTTGCGAAACTCGACCGGAATCGACTCCCGCAGCTCGATGGTCAGATACGAAATGCAGCGGCGCGCATCCAGCTCATACGGACCCACGATGGCCTGCGTCGGACACACATCGATGCAGGCGCGACAACTGCCGCAGTGCTCGCTGGTCGGTGCATCAGGCGGTAGCGGCAGGTCAGTGAGTACCTCTCCCAGGAAGAACCATGAACCGGCCTGGCGATTGAGCAGATTCGTGTGCTTGCCGATCCAGCCCAGGCCCGCATCGCGCGCCAATGCCTTCTCCAACAGTGGTGCACTGTCTACGACTGCGCGATAAGGTCCGCCGCCTGCCTGTTCCTGGATGCGCTTTGCAAGCTGTGCCAGACGGTGACGCATGAGCTTGTGGTAATCGCGCCCCACTGCGTATCGCGAGACGTAGCCACGCTCCGAGTCCTGCAGTAGTTCCTCGGCGCGCGCAGGCAGCTCGGATAAGTAGTCCATGCGAGCGCAAATCACGCTCAGGGTGTCGGGATGCAACTCAGCGGGCTGCGCCCGTTTGAGCCCGTAGCGCTCCATGTACTGCATCGCGCCGTGCCGTCCGAGTGCGAGCCAGCGTTCGAGCCGTTCGGCATCGGTGGCCAGGTTCACCCGCGCGATCCCGACTTGTTGGAAGCCGAGCGCCATTCCCCATTCTCGAATGAGAGTGGCGAGCGCTTGCAGATCGTATGAGGTGAGGGACGGCATGTACGAGCGAGACAGCGGTGGACGCTCAGTATAATGAGCCATGGCCGATCTACCCCTCACCATTCACAGCGCCGCGCAAATGCGAGCGATCGATGCCTTCGCAGCAGAGAAGCTTGGGATACCGACTTACGAGTTGATGCGTCGTGCGGGGGCTGGTGCATTCGATCTTCTGCGCCGCGTGTGGCCACAGGCTCGACATGTAACCGTGCTCTGCGGAGCCGGTAACAACGGGGGCGATGGCTACGTCGTGGCCAGGTTGGCACGGCTCGAAGGGTTGCAGGTGCAGGTGATCTCGACTGCGGGTACCGGCGGCTTGAAAGGCGATGCCGCACGTGCCTATCGAGATTTCGTTGCTGCCGGCGGCGCTGTCGTGCAGCCCGGTGCGGCTGACCTGGCGGTCAGCGATGTGATCGTCGATGGTATCTTCGGCACGGGTATCACGCGCGCAATCACGGGCGAGCTGGCCGAACTGATCCAGCGTGCGAATACCTCCGGCGTGCCGCTTCTGGCACTAGATATCCCCAGCGGACTCGATGCAGATACTGGCGCCGTCCAAGGCATCGCCGTTCACGCGAAACGAACGGTCAGCTTTGAAGGGCTGAAGCTTGGCTTCTTCGTGGGTCAAGGACCCGACCACGTGGGTCAAATCACGGTCAATGACTTGGGACTGCCGTCGCACGCGTTCGATCACGCCGGCGCACTCGCGCACCGCATCGCGGAGGCTGAGATCGCGTCATTGCTTCCTCGCCGCAGCCGGTTGAGTCACAAGGGCGATAACGGATGCGTGCTCATCGTTGGCGGCGGACCCGGAATGGGAGGCGCAGCCGCACTGGCAGGTGAGGCTGCACTCCGCGCCGGCGCTGGACTCGTCACCATTGCCGCACACGGCAGCGTCGCCGCGAGCATCAATGCGCGTCGGCCCGAGTTGATCGTTCATGCAGTGGAGTACGCGGAAGATCTGCAGCCGCTGATCGAAGCCGCCGATGTGCTCGCGCTAGGTCCAGGGCTGGGAAGATACGAATGGAGCAGCCGCCTGTTCGCGACGGTCGTGCGGAGCCCGAAGCCGCTGGTGCTGGATGCCGATGGGTTGAATCTTCTCGCTGCGAATCCCTTCAAGCGTCGCGACTGGGTGCTCACGCCTCATCCCGGAGAGGCGGCGCGACTGTTGATCTGCAGTACCGCTGATATCCAGGCGGATCGGTTGGGGGCAGTACACATGCTCAGTGCTCGCTTCGATGCCACGGTCGTACTCAAAGGCGCGGCAAGCATCGTGGTCTCGCAGCACGGTCTGCCTGGCGTGTGTGTCGCGGGGAATCCCGGTATGGCCACCGCGGGCATGGGCGATGTCCTCACAGGCGTGATCAGTGCCGTTGCCGCCCAGTCGGAGGATCTCGCTCGCAGCACGCGGGTTGGTGTTCTCGCCCATGCGCGTGCGGGAGATCTGGCGGCGCATGCGGGAGAACGAGGCTTGATCGCCAGCGATCTGTTCGAGCACTTGCGTGCATGTCTGAACCCATAGCGCTGGCAACCGCCGAGGCCACGCGTGCGTACGGGCGAACGCTGGGTGCAGCACTGCGCGCTCACTCTGAGCATCGCGTGCTGATCGGCCTCTCGGGGGAGTTGGGGGCGGGCAAGACCACCTTCGTGGGCGGGGTGCTCGATGCAAGCGGTGTCGCCGGCTCGATTCGCAGCCCAACCTACACGTTGGTCGAACCGTACGAGCTCACGGATCCGGCCCGCATGGTGTATCACCTGGATCTTTACCGTTTGCGTACTGCGATGGAGCTCGAAGACCTCGGCGTACGCGAGCTGTTGTGCGGCAACAGCGTGCTGATCGTGGAGTGGATCGAAAACGCACCGGCGCTGGCCGCAGCGACGGACCTGCATCTCCGGTTTCAGTATCAGGGACACGCTCGGATTTTGTCCGTCCATGCTCTAACACCGGTCGGGGCAGCCCTGGCCACAGCCTTGAGCCAGCGCGGCGTTACGGTGCACCGCTCGTGATTCACGCCAATTAGAGTTCCTATGTGACTAATTTAGCTTGAATTATAGGCGGCGCGAACGTACATTCCGCGCCATGAAGGCGGGCCGCGTCTGGGCAGTTCTTTTTCTCCTTGCGCTGTCGAGCGTCAATGTCGCGACGGCGGCCGTCGTCGTTCGCGATGTCCGTATCTGGGCGGGTGCTGAAGGCACTCGACTCGTCTTCGATCTGTCTGGGGCGCCTGATTATCGCGTCGAGACGTTGTCCGATCCTGCGCGGGTCGTGATCGATCTCGATGATGCGAGCTTCCCGCCCAAACCGCTCCCTGCCCGCCAAGGTTTTTTCGAGCAGTTGCGGGCCTCTCAACAGCCGGGCAAGAAACTCCGTCTCGTCGTCGAACTGAATGCGGCCGTGCAGGCGCGAGCGTTTCTGGTAACTCCCGACGCCTCTCGCGGACACCGGTTGGTGCTCGATCTGAAGCCGCCGGCCACGCCGAGTGGTGCCGTTGCTGCGGAAGTCGTGAAGAGCACCAATCCCGGCGAGCCATCCGGTCCCGTCCCTGCATCGACGCGTTCCGTGGTCACGACGGACAAGGGTCGTGACGTCATCGTCGCGATCGACGCAGGTCACGGTGGCGTCGATCCGGGCGCGATCGGACAGCGAGGTGTGCGCGAGAAAGATGTCACGCTCGCGATCGCACGACGTTTGCAGGAGCGCATCGATAACGTACCTGGCATGCGTGCGGTGCTGACGCGCAATAGCGATCTCTTCCTGCCTCTGCGCGATCGCATCAGGCGCGCACGCGTGCAGCAGGCGGACATGTTCGTGTCCGTGCACGCCGATGCGCATCGTGATCGCACGATCGCCGGTTCATCCGTGTACGTGCTCTCGGCGCGGGGCGCGAGTGACGAGGCGGCACGATGGCTGGCGGAGCGCGAGAACGCGGCCGATCTCGTCGGCGGTGTGTCGCTCGACGACAAGGACGGCGTGCTGGCGTCGGTGCTGCTGGATCTGTCGCAAGGCGCGAGCATGAGCGCGAGCATCGAAGCGGCCGGCCAGGTACTGCGCGAGTTGGACCGCGTCGGCAACGTGCGTCGGCCGGCCGTTCAGCACGCAGGCTTCGTCGTCCTCAAATCTCCCGACATTCCTTCGATGCTGGTCGAGACCGCGTTCATTTCCAATCCCAACGAAGAACGCAAGCTCACCTCGGACAACCACCAGCAGAAACTCGCGGATGCGATCCAGTCAGGCGTGCTGAAATATTTCCAGGACAACCCGCCGCCCGGCACGCGCTTCGCGCTGGAACGCTCGCGGCCGGGGCTGATGCTGGCGGGCGGATCGGCAACGGGCGCTGCCAACTGAGCGGGTAAACATCCAACCGCCACGGCCCGGATGTTGTATTAATTCCCTTTGACCGTGGGGAGGAAAGGGCCGGAGCTCGAGGCGACGCTTTGCCTTCGTCGAAGCGTCTCTTCTATCCTGCGCGCATGCCCATCCGCGTCCTCCCCGAACAGCTCATTCACCAGATCGCAGCGGGCGAAGTGATCGAACGCCCAGCATCCGTCATCAAAGAGCTGATGGAGAACAGCCTCGATGCTGGCGCGCGCCGTATTGAGATCGACATCGCGCAGGGTGGCGTCGGTTTGTGTCGCATCCGCGATGACGGATCGGGCATCGCGGCGGATGAGCTGGCGCTGGCGCTGTCACGACATGCGACCAGCAAGCTCACGTGCATCGAAGACCTCGAGCGAGTCGGTACGCTCGGTTTTCGAGGCGAGGCCCTGCCCAGCATCGCTTCCGTCTCGCGCATGCAATTGATCTCGCGCGCACGCTCGGCAGACGTCGGTGCCAAAGTCACTGCAGACAATGGGTCCGTCACCGACGTTGCGCCGGCCTCGCACCCGACCGGTACGACGGTCGAAGTCCGTGATCTCTTCTTCAACGTTCCGGCACGGCGCAAGTTCTTGAAGAGCGAGCGCACGGAAGTGCAGCACATCTGTCGCACGGTGGAGCGTCTGGCGTTGGCTGCACCCGGCGTGCATGTGCAAGTTCGCGAAGGCCAGCGCGAGTTGCTGAACTTCGCGGCAGCGAGCACGACCGAGCAGCGCGAGCGTCGCATCGCGCAGGTTACCGGTCCGGAGTTCATCGAACACGCGCTGCGCATCGATGAGGACACACCGCTATTGCATCTGTATGGGTGGGTGTGTTCGCCCACGTGGGGGCGTAGCCAGCCGGATTTGCAGTACGTCTATCTGAATGGACGCCCGCTGCGTGATCGCCTGATCGGCAGCGCCATTCGCACTGCGTATCGGGACGTGCTGTTCCACGGCCGCCATCCCGCGTACGTGTTGTTCATCGACATGGATCCCGCACTCGTCGATGTGAATGCGCATCCAGCCAAGCTGGAAGTGCGTTTCCGCGATGCCCGCGGAGTGCATGAGGGAGTGTTCCGCGCAGTGGAGAAAGTCCTCAGCGCAACTCAACCTGCAGCGATCACAACCGCTGGGCCGGGCTACACAGCGGCGCTACTGAAGCAGGCGCAAGTCGCGGAGCAGTGGCCACTTGCTGGATCGACTGCGTCGCTCGACTTGCATCGAGATTGGGTGCGCGACGCGCCTGTTGTAGATCGCGATCCCCTTGCAGCTGTTACTGCACCCGTTTCGGTCCAGCCGCAAGCGCAAACGCCGCCGCTAGGCTACGCGCTCGCTCAGTTGCACGGCATCTACATTCTCGCGCAGGTCCCGGAAGGACTCGTGCTGGTCGACATGCATGCTGCACACGAACGAACGACGTACGAGCAGATGAAGCGCCAGCTTGCGAAGGGTGCCGTGCCGAGCCAGCCGCAGCTCGTGCCTGTCAGCGTGCAACTGAGCCGAGCCCAAGCCGACGCGCTCGAGCAGTTTGCGGAAAGTCTCGCGTCGATCGGGTTGCAGCTGCAACGCTCCGGTCCCACGAGTGTGCGTGTGTTGGAGACGCCGGCACTGTTGCGCTTGCGTGAGCTCGATGCGCTGTTGCAAACGATTGCAACAGAGTTGCTCGAGGAGGGCAGTACGCATGCCCTCGAAGCGGCGCTCGATCGCGCGTTGGGCACGATGGCGTGTCACAACGCGGTCCGGGCCAATCGTCAGTTGAATATTCCGGAGATGAACGCATTGCTGCGGCAGATGGAGGCCACGGTGCGCAGCGATCAGTGCGTGCATGGGCGACCCACCTGGGTGCACCTCAGCCTGCAGGATCTCGATCGTCTATTTCTGCGCGGACGCTGAGCTGTGGGGGACTCGCACCCACGCGACGTCATTCTGATCATGGGCCCGACCGCTTCGGGCAAGACCGATCTGGCGCTGAGGCTTGCGAAGCGGTTCCCCGTCGCGCTCATCAGCGTCGATTCCGCCATGGTGTATCGCGGCATGAACATCGGTACGGGTAAGCCGGATCCCGCCACGCTGGCTCGCTACCCGCACTCGCTCGTCGATATTCGCGACCCGGCCGAAGCGTATTCCGCGGGGCAGTTTCGCAGTGATGCCATTGCGCACATCGAATCAGCGCTCCAGAAGGGGAGAGTGCCGGTGCTGGTCGGCGGCACGATGCTCTACTTTCGGGCACTCACCCAGGGGCTTGCGGAGTTGCCCGCGGCCGACCCAGCAATTCGCGCGCACATCGATGCGGAAGCGGCGCAGCAAGGGTGGCCTGCGCTTCATGCACAACTCGCGAGCATCGATCCGGTGGCCGCAGCGCGCATCCAGCCCAACGATGGCCAGCGTATCCAGCGCGCGCTCGAGGTGCATCGCATCTCAGGGCGCACCTTGACGGAGCTGCATCTCGCCGCGCACGTGCAGCCGCTGCCGTATCGCTTTCACGCGTACGCGTGGAGCCCTGCAGACCGTGAGCAGTTGTACGCGCGGATCGAGCAGCGTTTCACGCAGATGATGAGTCGGGGACTATTGGATGAAGTCAACGCGCTTTACCGCCGCGGCGATCTCACTTCCGAGTTACCTGCCATTCGCAGCGTCGGATACCGACAACTTTGGGAACATTTGGCGGGGTCCTATCCATTAGAGGAGGGTGTGCGGCGGGCGATTCTCGCGACGCGTCACTTGGCCCGGCGGCAGCTGATCTGGTTGCGCGGCTTGCGAGACATTAATTGGTTGGATGCGCTTGAACTTACTGCGGCTGACGACATGTATCGGTGCATCGAAGGCGCTAGCGCAAACCTGTTTAAGCATTAGCTCAGTATTAAACGTAACGAACGGCAGTGGACCGCGGTCGCTATGCTAGACTCCCGCACCGCGGCGAACGTCCTCAAGAACGGACGCCGTCTGGCCTGCAGCGACAGGGACGAGACACTGCGGAACGTTCCATACCCACAAGAATCCAGACAAATAACAAGGAGATAAATGATGGCCAGAGGGCAATCATTACAGGATCCCTTTCTCAATACTCTTCGCAAGGAGCGCGTCCCCGTTTCGATTTACCTGGTGAACGGTATCAAGCTTCAGGGACAAATCGATTCCTTCGATCAATTCGTCGTCCTGCTCAAGAACAGCGTAAGCCAAATGGTTTACAAGCACGCCATCTCCACAGTGGTGCCGGCACGTGCGATTCGCCTGCCGATGAGCGAGGAAGACGGACAGGAGCCTGCGGCCGAATAAGTCGCAGGCCCACGGTGCCTCAGGTTGTTTGAACGTCCCGAAAGCGGCGAACGGGCCATCCTCGTTCAAATTGGTGTCGGCGCAGCCCCTGCTGCCGACGAGCTCGCTGAGTTCGAAGCGCTTGCCCGCTCCGCCGGCGCACAGATCCTGCAAACCATTACGGGTACGCGCAAAGCGCCCGATCCCCGATTGTTCGTGGGTAGCGGCAAGGCCGAAGAAATTCGCCAGGCCGTGAAATCGCACGGCGCAGATCTCGTCCTGTTCGACCATGCGCTGTCGCCGAGCCAAGAACGCAATCTCGAAGGGTTGCTACAGACACGGGTGCTCGATCGCACCGGGTTGATTCTAGATATCTTTGCGCAGCGGGCGCGTACCTTCGAAGGCAAGCTGCAAGTGGAACTCGCGCAGTTGCGGCACCTGGCAACGCGCCTGGTGCGCGGCTGGACACACTTGGAACGCCAGAAGGGCGGCATCGGCTTGCGCGGCCCTGGCGAAACCCAGCTGGAAACCGACCGGCGATTGCTCGGTAATCGCATCAAGACGCTGAATTCACGCCTCGATAAAGTGCTGGTACAACGCGAGACGACGCGTCGCGATCGCAAGCGCGCGCAAGTGCCGACCGTCGCATTGGTCGGCTATACGAACGCAGGTAAGTCCACGCTGTTCAACTTTTTGAGCGGCGCGCAGAGCTATGCTGCGGACCAGTTGTTCGCGACGCTCGATCCGACGGTGAGAAAGCTCGAGTTGCCCGACGCACGGCAAGCGTTGCTCGCGGACACGGTCGGATTCGTCCGTGATCTTCCACACGAGCTCGTCGCCGCATTCCGCTCGACGCTGCAAGAGGCGCGCGAGGCAACACTGCTGGTTCACGTCATCGATGCAGCGGACCCCAATCGGCGGGATCGCATTGCGCAGGTCAACGAAGTTCTGGAGCAGGTGGGCGCTGCCGCGATCCCGCAGCTCGAGGTATTCAACAAGTCGGATCTGATCGGGGAGACACCGCGCATCGAACGTGACGAGCTGGATCGGCCGCGCCGCGTGTGGCTCTCGGCGCGCACGGGTGCAGGGACCGATCTAGTGGTGCAAGCCATTGCTCAGCTGCTCGGCCCGACGGTGGTGCACGCGACGGTCACATTGCACCCCAGCGAGGGTCGAGCGCGAGCGCGCTTCTATGCGGCTGGCGCGGTGCTCGCCGAGCGTTCGACCGCCAGCGGCGATACCGAGCTCGACGTTTCGCTGCCGCGCTTGGCGCTCGAAGAGCTCTGTCGCATGGAGGGGCTGGATCAGGACGCGGCCAGACCCATCGCTTGTGTGGCCGCAGACCCCTTCCTACAATCGCGCGTCCCGAGATCCAGCCTCGGCTGATCCTCAAAGCCCTCCCTTTCTACTCAACGTATCGAGCTGACATGGCATGGAACGATTCCGGCGGTAACCCCGGCGGCAAACGCAACCCGTGGGGTCAACGCCCTGATCAGGGTCCTCCCGATCTCGACGAGGTCGTCCGCAACCTACAGCGGCGCCTGTCGGGATTGTTCGGTGGGGGGCGCGGGGCCGAGCGCGCAGCTCCTACGGGCGGTCGTGGCTTCGGGATTGGGACCATCGCCCTGGTACTCCTCGCCGTGTGGGCGCTCACCGGGTTGTACAAGGTCGACGCGGCGGAGCGCGCGGTCGTGCTGCGCTTCGGCAAATTCGTGGGCATCACCACGCCGGGTCTGCGCTGGCACATGCCTTGGCCCATCGAAACGAAGCAGATCATCAACACCGGCACGATCGAAAGCTTCAGCGACCAGACGCGCATGCTCACGTCGGATGAAAACCTCGTGGACATCAATCTGGCCGTGCAATTCCGCCGCGCCGATCCGCGGCTCTATGCGTTCAACGTGCTCGACCCGGAGGCCACGCTGCGCGAAGTGACCGAGAGCGCCATCCGCGAAGTGATCGGCCGCAGCCGGCTCGACGCAGTGCTCGAGTCCGGACGCCAGGACATCGTGGCGCGCACCGAAGAGCTCGTCCAGCGCACGCTCAACGCCTACAAGACCGGTATCGAAGTCACCACCGTCAATCTGCAGGGCGTGAGCCTGCCGGGAGAAGTGGCCCCGGCACAGCAGGACGCGATCAAGGCACGTGAAGACCGCGATCGTCTCGCTCTCGAAGCGCAGGCGTATGCGAACGACATCCTGCCAAAAGCGGGCGGCACGGCCGCACGACGCGTCCAGGATGCGCAGGCCTACAAGGCTCGCAAGGTCGCCAACGCAGAAGGTGAGACGCAGCGCTTCATCTCCGTGCTGTCGGAGTACGAGCGCGCGCCTGCCGTGACGAGGGAGCGTTTGTATCTGGAGACCGTGGAAGAAGTCTTGCGCTCTTCCAAGAAGATCCTCATCGATTCGAAGACCGGCGGGAGTCTGCTGTACTTGCCGATCGACAAACTCTTGGAGCAGGGACGTGCGGGTTCTCGGGATGAGGGTTCGGGCTCCAGCATCACCGTCGAGCGACCCGCTGCCGCGACCGGCAGCTCGGACGACAGCCGCACACGAGGATCACGCTGATGATGAACCGAAGTGTTCTGATCCTGATCGTGGCCGGCCTCGTCCTGCTGCTCGTGGGCATGTCCGCATTCACGGTGAGGCAGACGGAAGTCGCCATCAAGTTCAACATCGGCCGCATCGTGCGTGCCGATTACGAGCCCGGCCTGCATTTCATGCTGCCGTTCGTGAACAACGTGCGTAAGTTCGATCGTCGTATCGCGACGCGCAATTACCCGGCCGAGCAGTTCCTCACCAGCGAAGGCAAGATCCTGCGCATCGACTTCTATGGGAAATGGCGTATTGCCGATGTCGGGGCCTTCTATCAGGCAACCGCAGGCGACAAGGACATCGCAGAGAATCGCCTTGGCGAAATCGTCAAAGACGGTTTGAAGGGCGTCATCGCTCGCCGCACCATTCAGCAGGTCGTTGCCGCGGAACGCTCCGAGTTCATCGGTGAGGTGTTGAAGATTGCCGATGCGAATACGCGCGAGCTGGGTATCCAGCTGGTCGACGTGCGGGTGAAGAAGATCGATCTGCCCGAAGAGGTCAGCGAATCGGTGTTCAATCGCATGCGCCAGGACTTCCATGGCCAAGCGGCTCGACTGCGCGCCGAGGGTGAAGAGAACTCCGAGAAGCTGAAGTCAGAGGCGGATCGCAAACGCACCGAAACCCTGGCTCAAGCGTATCGGGAAGCGGAAATTCTGCGCGGTGAAGGCGATGCCGCTGCGGCCGAGATCTACGCCAAGGCCTACAGCAAGAATCAGGAGTTCTATTCCTTCTACCGCAGTTTGCAGGCGTATCGCGATGCGATCGGCAATGACAGCGACGTGCTCGTCATTTCCCCCGACAGCGACTTCTTCAAGTACCTGAACCGCGCCACGGCGCGCTGAGCAGTGCTGCGGTTCCCATGTTGTGGTCTGACCTGCTGGGCGCGTTTGCCCTGTATTTGGTGATCGAAGGCATCCTACCGTTTCTCAATCCCGCGGCCATGAAGCGAGCAATGGCCGCGTTCCTGCAACTGGAACTGCGTCAACTTCGGATCATCGGTTTGCTCAGCATGCTGAGCGGTCTCGCACTGCTGTATTTCGTGCGCGGCTAGCTGGTCCGCGCCAGAGAATCTTCACATGAGCAAGAACGTAGTCGTCATCGGCGCGCAGTGGGGCGACGAGGGCAAGGGCAAGATCGTCGACCTGCTGACGAAGAACGTTGCGGGCGTGGCGCGCTTTCAGGGCGGTCACAACGCCGGCCATACGCTGGTCATCGACGGTCGCAAGACGATTCTGCGACTGATCCCATCTGGCGTTCTGCATCCGAACGTCACGTGCTTCATCGGCAATGGCGTCGTGCTTTCACCCAAGGCGTTGTTCGAGGAGATCGACGAGTTGCAGCGTGCCGGCATCGACGCGCCTGCACGCCTGCGAATCTCGGAAGCCTGCCCGTTGATCCTGCCGCATCACATTGCGCTCGATCAGGCGCGCGAGAAGGCCAAAGGCGAAGCACGGATCGGCACGACCGGGCGCGGCATCGGCCCTGCGTACGAAGACAAAGTGGCGCGGCGCGCGATTCGAGTTCAGGACCTGTTCGCTCGCGAGCGCTTTGCTGCGAAGCTCGGTGAAGTGCTCGATTATCACAACTTCGTGCTCAAGCACTATTTCAAAGCCGACATCGTCGACTTCCAGCAGACGCTCGACGAAGCGCTTGCGTTGGCCGAACGGCTGCGACCGATGGTTGCGGATGTATCCGCTGAGATCAACGCACTGCTGCGGACGGGCAAGCAGATGCTGTTCGAAGGGGCGCAGGCGGCGCTGCTCGACATCGATCACGGCACCTATCCGTTCGTGACGTCGAGCAACTGCGTTGCCGGCCAAGCGGCTGTCGGTTGCGGTGTAGGCCCGCAGCAGCTGCACTTCGTGCTGGGCGTGGCCAAGGCGTATGCGACGCGTGTCGGCAGTGGGCCGTTTCCAACCGAGCTGGATGACGAGATCGGCGAACGCCTGCGGGTGCGCGGTCACGAGTACGGTTCCGTCACTGGCCGTCCGCGCCGCTGCGGCTGGTTCGATGCCGCGGGATTGAAACGCGTCGTCGAGCTCAACGGGATTTCCGGTTTGTGCATCACCAAGCTCGATGTCCTCGATGGGCTCGACACCATTCGCGTGGCAACCGGCTACAAAGTGCGCGGCGAGAAGCGCGAGATGCTGCCTGTCGGTGCCGAAGCCCTCGCGATCTGCGAGCCAATCTACGAAGAGCATCCCGGGTGGAAGGAAAGCACCGTGGGCGTGCGCTCGTTCGATGCACTGCCCGGCAACGCGCAGCGCTATCTCAAACGCCTCGAAGCGTTGGTTGGTGCACCGATCGCAATCATTTCCACGGGACCCGATCGCCTCGACACGATCGTGCTCAAGCATCCGTTCGAGTAGCGACGGAACTGCGTGCACTGCCGCCTGTGGCCTCGCCACAGACCCTCCCTTTAGCACGATGAACTTTCGCTCGATTGTGAGGCTGCGCCTCCGTTCATAGCCTGATGCTCCACTCATCATGGAGCGAACGTCATGAACGACGAAATCAAGAAGGCCGTGCAGAAGTCGCGCTCGGCCTTGCAGGTTGCGCATCCGAAGGAGCGGGCCGGCTTCAAGGCGCTGCTGCTGACCAATCCGAATTACTTCGGTAATCTGCTCGAGAGCCCGTTCACGCCGGTGCTGCCGATCACCGGCAACACGCACTATGAAGAGCTCGGCTGCGTCGGCTATCACCCGCAGCAACGCCACCTCGAAGCCGTTGTCTACATCAACCAACCGGGCGGCTACGGCACGGGCATTTGCGGCCCAGGATCGCCTGAGTATGTGCGCTTCTATCTCTCGTTCGACAATGGTGCGAACTGGCACGATCAAGGTCTGACGAGTTTCCAGGCGTTCGACGTTCCCGAAGGCACCGAAGGCGGCAAGCGGCTGGAATACGCGGTCTCGCTCGCGGTGGAGCCGTTACGAAAGTTCTGCTTTGCGAATCCGCTGATTCGCGTACGCGCGATTCTGTCCTGGAACAATCCGCCGCCGCCGAATCAACCGAACTGGATACCGATCTGGGGCAACCGGCGCGATGCGAATATCCTCGTCGAACCGCGGCGTTTCATTCTGCCGCCGGAAATCTTCGAGACGTTCAAGGTCAAGTTGCCGCCGCTCGCGCAGGACGTGATCGACTTCGAAGCGCCCATTCCGACGAAGACAAAGGCGCTGAGCGTCACCGAATTGTCGACGCTCTACAAAGACAAGGCGGTGCCGGCACATCGCTTTGCCTTCAAGGAACTGGCCGCGTTCACAAGCGGCAACACGCAGCTTAGTGCCGAAGCGTTGACGAGCGTGCTGCCGGGTATTCAGCTCGATCCGAGCATCATCGACATTCTGTTTCCGAAGACCGATGGCGATGTGAGCTACGAAGAGCTCACGTGCATCGGCCTCGATCCGAACACGCCCGACACACTCGTCGGCATCGTGCATGTGAAGAAACCATCAGGCTACTCGGGCGGGCCGTGCACGACCGGCAGCCGCGAATACGTGACGTTCTGGGCCGACTTCGACAGCAACGGGTCCTTCGAAACGTGCCTCGGCACAGCAGAGGTGCGTGTCTACGACCTTGCGAGTTTTCCGGCCGAAGGCGTCCACTATGCCGTGCGGTTACCTGTCGATTTGAATCCCTATCGCCAGGACTGCCATGCGGGAGCGAAGGTCGTGCGCATTCGC
Source organism: Steroidobacteraceae bacterium (assembly GCA_040513115.1). GTDB lineage: Bacteria > Pseudomonadota > Gammaproteobacteria > Steroidobacterales > Steroidobacteraceae > DATELY01. The sequence goes on from JBEVDW010000564.1 coordinate 13,639, forward strand.
GCGATCCTGTCGTGGAACGTCGCTCCACCGTGCTTCAACCCCGGCTATGTGCCCACGTGGGGCAATCGCGAAGAGACGTTGATCAACATTGCGCCGGCGGCCAGTGCGCCCGCCGGCATGATCGCGATCCTCGGCGGGATTCCCGTGTCGCATATCGATGGGGCAGGATTGACCACGGCGACTGCTGTGTTTGCAACCAACAACCTGCCTCCCGATGCTTTCGGCCGGCCGTGTCCATTCGGTGGCCGCGTCACCGTCCAAGGCGCACCCCTGGTGGGATACAGCTACAAGGTCGAAGTGACACCCACCGGTGGCGGCGCACCGACCCCCGTGGTGAAGAATCTCATCCTCACGCGATTCGACGGCACGACTCACACGCACGTTGCCGATCCCACCACCCATCGCTTCCAGTACCTGGACTTCACACAGAACGTGAACAGCGTGCTCGCACAGTGGGATTCGAGCGGGGATGAAAGCTGGTTCGTGAAGCTGTCCACTTACGATTCCGGCGGAACGCTGGTGGGTACGGACACGCACGTGGTTCAACTCGACAACACGGCGCCGGAAGCATCGATCACGATCACCAGCGGGCCCGGCAACTGCGGCAAGTTCAATATCGGCGATCTGATCGAAGGCACGTTCGTCGCGCGCGATGACTATCTCGGCAGTTACAGCATCGGTGTCGAGCCCACGATCAACACGCCGCCCATCGGCGTACCGACGCCTTCGTCGGGTCTGGTCAATACGGCCGTCCTGCCGGGCGATCACTGGAGTCTCGATACGGCAAACATGGCTTCCTGCGGCTATGTGATTCGCGTGGTCGCCGTCGATCGCGCGATCGTGGACAGCCAGTCGGTCGGGCA
>JBEVDW010000565.1:0-2761 GCA_040513115.1 Steroidobacteraceae bacterium
CCCTGTTCACCACGCCGGTGATTCATTTGTGGTTTGGCGGGATGGCACGAAAACTCGGGAGAAAGCAGACACGTTCTGTCCCCTCCCCTGCGTAGCGGGAGGGAACAGCGCGCGGGTGCTTCAGCCGATGGCCTTGCGAGTCAGCGGCGCCAGTCCGCGTCGCTTCGTCACAGCCTTGGCCAGTTGCTCCAGCACGTCGACGGAAGACGGCCAATCGATGCACCCATCCGTGATGCTCTGGCCATACTCCGGCGCGCGGCCCGGAACCAGATCCTGGCGACCGGCTTTCAGATGGCTTTCCACCATGATGCCTGCGATGCGCTGCTCGCCCGCTTCGATTCTGCGTGCGATGTCGGCAACGACGTTCGGTTGATTCTCCGGCTTCTTGCTGCTGTTGCCGTGGCTGACGTCGATCATGAGTCGCTGCGGCAACTTCGCAGCGACCAGTTGTTCGCACACCGAATCGACACTCGCGGCATCGTAGTTCGGCGTCTTGCCGCCACGCAGAATCACATGGCAATCGGCGTTGCCGGAGGTCGTTGCGATCGCGCTGTGGCCTTGCTTGGTGACGGCCAGAAAATGATGTGAGTGTGCGGCTGCCTGTACCGCGTCGATCGCGATCTTCACATTGCCGTCCGTGCCGTTCTTGAATCCGACCGGACACGACAGACCGGAAGTCATCTCACGATGCACCTGGCTCTCGGTCGTGCGCGCGCCGATGGCGCCCCAGGCGACCAGGTCTGCGATGTACTGCGGCGTGATGATGTCGAGGAATTCAGAGCCGGCGGGCAGGCCGAGCTCATTGATGTCGCGCAAGAGCCCGCGTGCGGCGCGCAGGCCGCGATTGATGTTGAAGCTGCCGTCGAGATCCGGATCGTTGATCAGGCCTTTCCAACCGACGGTGGTGCGCGGTTTCTCAAAATAGACGCGCATCACGATTTCCAACTCGCCCTTGAAGCGCTCGCGTTGTTCCTTCAATCGACGCGCATAGTCCATGGCGGCCACGGGATCGTGGATCGAGCAGGGTCCGATGACGACGGCCAAGCGGTCGTCGCGACCATGCAGGATGTCCTGCAACGCGCGGCGTGTCTGCTCGACGGTGGCTGCGGCGGTGTCGCTGCAAGGCAGTTCGATCGTGACCTGCTCGGGAGTGATGAGCTCCCGAATCTCACGAATGCGTAGATCGTCGGTACGAAGGTGCATGGTGGCTCCAGTGAGCCAGTGTCCGGCGGAAAAAAAACCGCCAGGTGACTGGCGGTTTCTTGGACTCGGCTGTTGCTAGATCAAATCGAGTTCAGTCCTTCCGCCAATGGCTTGGGGTGCCGTAAAAGTAAAACCAATAGCGGTCGGAATGGGATGTCATGGGTGGCTTGATAGCACAGGAGCCCGGACGCAAGCAATGGCACGTCCGTTCCCTCCGCGGCCGGAAAACGGCCTGTTTTTCGGGCTAGGACCGGTCAGAGATGCGGGCTAGCGCTTGCTCGCAACGAGCCAATCGCCCTGGGGTTCGGCTCTACTGGCCCGCTCGCTCGGGCCGAAGAACTCGCTGGTGAACCGCGCATAGCGTTCGGACGTGTTACGGCCGGGGTAGCGATCAAACGTGATTTCGATGAGGCGATTGTCGGGATCGCCGGCGAGCGGCGTCGCTGCACGCAGGGCAAGGAACGCGACCGACGCAGTCGGATAACGATCCAGGCTCGCTTCGATGTGCTTGCGAATGCGTTGCTGCCTGATGGTCGTAACGTCGAGATCGAACATGCCGAGCGCGGGCGCCGGACCTTCGACGAGTGCTTGTGCGAGTAAACGCATCGTGGTGCCGATCTCCTGTGTGAGCCACCACGGGGCGTCGTTGACGACGACATCCGGCAGACCAAACTTGCGCATGCCCGAGGTGATGGCGCGAATGCGCTCGCCGTCGACCTGGTAGGCGCGAATGGCGATGTGCTTGCGCACTTCCGGCAATTCCGTGTCCGAGGCGGCCATGCGCCGTTCCGCCCAGGCATCCGGCGCGAACAGCTCACGCGTCTCGGCATCCCAGATGAGCGCATCGGTGCGCCTGGCGAGCTCACGAGTAAATGCCGTGGCCTGCTCGAGCGCCGGCACCGCGGCTCGACCGTCATACGAGAATGCGAGCACCACGGCCAACTTCGAAATCTGCAGCGCATCGAGCTGCTTCTGCGCGACACCGTAGCGATACAGCGCCTCCGACTCCGCGCCCGGTGGCTTGATACCGTTTGCCTCCATGTCGAGCAGCATCAGGCGCACAGTCGCGTTGTGGCTGTCTCCCAAGAGGGAGGGTCGAAGCGAGGCAAATTGGGTATGCAGCAACTGTGCTGCAACTTCTTCCACCGCGGCCGCCGGTGCGGGCGCGTAGTGCAGCACGTATGTGGTTTCGATGCGCTCGTCGGGTCGGATCGCATTCGCAGTATCAGGCTGCGCACGCACGAGGGTGCACGCGACGAGCAGCACGCACGCTACCAGCCCATGCCGAATTGCCTTGATCATCGAATCCCCCGCCGCCGCGGTCTTGACTCATCCATCGCGGAACTACATTCGTTGCGACCGCCCTTGCCGCAAAATGCCGCAGACGGCACATCGGTGCCATGACTGCATGCGCAACGCCGCAAGCACGACGCGCGGATGATGCCACGAGCCGAAGCGGCGCTGGATAGCGTGTTGCCTGCACCAGAGTGGTGCCGCACGCGCTGTTACCGCCGCGGCACCTTCAGCGCCGTATGCGGTTACTGGACGGTTTCGCCGC
>JBEVDW010000566.1:0-5659 GCA_040513115.1 Steroidobacteraceae bacterium
TGAAGAACGAAGTGCTCCCGAATACCACGTCTATCCTCAATGCAATCCGCGTTCAATGGCAGCGTTTGCGGCAGGGGTTCAACGGCAACTCCAAACGCGAGAGCATGCAAGACATGTACGTGTCGGAATTGGGTGAGTTGCACAGCGCTGCTGCTCAGTTCTCAGTCCTCGCAGATGAAATGTGGATCGCCATGGGTAACGAGGCACTTGCTCGACGAGTAAGCGGGTACGCCGCGGACTTACGCGTTCGGGTGGCACAGCTGCAGATGCTTGGAGCACAGGATCCTAGCGGACGCGACCAAACCGATGAGGCGATGCAAGCGCTCGCACTGAAAGCCAGCCGAGCTGCAGAGCGTTATGGCGACACCGTTCGCGATGCCGCACTGGCCGGCGCGCTACAAGCGATCATGCACTACATGATCGCCGAATACGGAACGCTCGCTGCTCATGCGCGTGTGCTTGGACGCCATGACGATGCCGAGCGCTTCACAGGCTATGCCAGTGAAGACAAGGCTCTGGATGCGGAAATCAGCGACTTGGCTGTGAGAACGCTCAACGTAGACGCAGCAAGCAATACGCCTAAGTGAGTGCGATGGCGCCGTAGTTGGCGACGCCGGCCGCCGCGAATCTCCATCCGAACACCCATCTAGCTAGAAGGAACAGGATTGCCGTAACGATGGCTAGTCGTGCTTAACCCTCAAGCTCACGTTCTGAACGCCGGAGCTGACCAGTTCCAGCAGGAACTTGGGCTGATCGCCCTTGCGCTTGACGAGCACGTCTTCGCCATCGTCGGTTTCGACGTGAAAACGCTTTTTGTCGAGTTGTGCGATGAACGCATCGCGAATGTCGCGAGCGACTGCGTTCTCGCTGTGACCCTTCGGAACTTTGGCCGTGACGACGATCGGCGTACCTTCATGCGGCGTCACTCGAAACTCGATGGTGCCTTCGGTCGACGGTCCGCCATTGCATACGATGCGCCACTTGCCGGTGATCGACGGCGAATTGCCTGCCGCCGCTTGCGATCCCGTGAGCAGCAACACCACCGCGAGCGACGACAAAAGCCGATACACGCGACTCATGGATTTCTCCTCTTTCGTTGTTCTGATGATTCAATCTCAGCGTGAATGGGACGCCGGAAACTAGCGCATGGTCTCACGCAGGACGGTCATCATCTGATCCGCAGCATCGACTCGTATCAATCCGACACGCGGATACTCGAGATCGATGATCACGTAGACGGTGAGCGTCATGACGATGGCGAAGCCCAGGACGTGCAGCCAGCTGCGTGATCGGCCGCCGGCCATGCCATAACCCACGAAAGTGGCTCCGGCCAGCACAACGGCGACGAGCATGATGAAGATGATCAGCGGCGGATGCGTGCGGCCGGCCATCGCACGCGTCGAGGCAATATCGAACATGGCGTTCAAAGCGGGCAGCAGCAGCGTTGTCGTGGGCGCCGAATCAGCGTTCCGGATCGCTCTGATCGCGTGTTCCCAGATCTGAGCTTGAAGCCGCGCGGACCGTGCACTCTCCGCCTCGTGTGCCTCGACGTCCGGCAGCTTGCGGTACGTCTCGATCCGCGAATCGGTGTAACGACGAAACAGTTCGCGCAGAGCCGGCTGCTCCTCTGGCGGCAACAAATCGAGTCGCAGCCATGCGGTTCCGATGTCGTTCGTCTCCTCGACGATGAGCGCGCGGCGCGCATTGAAGCGCTCGGCGGCGCCCGAAAACGTGAACGCGATGAGCAGCGCCAGCAATCCGAACACCGCACCCTCCACCGTGCCGACACCGGCCCTTGCACCCTCTGGATCCGAGCGAAGGCGTGACGTTGCGAAGCGGCGTCCGGTTTCGAGCAACACCAGAATGCCGACGAACAAGATCGCGCAGAGCACAGGAGCGGCTTTGATGAGCTCCGTGCCATCGACGTCAGCGGCGGCCGCAGGCACGGCCGCACAGAGCGCGCCTGCAGCCAGCCAGTTTGTGCGAGACATTGCGGACTATCCGTTGGCTACTTCATCGGTTCGACACTCACCGCCACGGCTTCGGTATAGGTGACCTCGACCTCGTCGCCCTCTTTGAGCTTGCTGATGAATTCCTCACCCTGCGGCGTGCGCACCGGCAGCGAACGCGCGAGCCCATCAGATCCGTAGAAGCTCACGACATGATTCTTGTTGTCGACGCCGGTAATGCGCACAGTCTGGCGACTTTGCATGGCGACGGCGCCACCTGGGCTGGCGCCGGCAGGGGCACGGGCACCGCCGGCTTCGACCACCGGCGCCACGGTGTCGCCGGAGCCATCGCCGCGTCGGCGCAATTCTGCCGCTAACGCTTTGTAGTAGCGGGCGACCACACGATCGCCCACTTTGACTTGCGCGAGATTGCGCACCTGTGGCCCCATTTGCAGCGTGAACTGCCGTCCGTCCGGTGCACGCAGAGAGACTAGGCGCTTATCGAGGTTCACCGCCTCGACGGTGGCGGACACTTCCTCGGTATTTTCGACGTTGAGCGGCGCCGGCGGCTCGGACGCACAGGCCCCGAGCAGCAGTGCGAGCACTGCCGTGCACGCAGTCGGATTGAAACGGAACGATGGACGGAATGACATGACGACTCCTCGTGCGGCAGCGATCCGCTGCTGAAGCTTTGAACGCTAAGCGCTGAGCTTCGTGTGAGCTATCGATAAATCGCAAGAGAGATTCATGCCCCTGTTCATCTAGCGGTTGCCGCTCGATCGGCAGCGCCCCCCGCAATCTGCGCGCGCGCCACTGCGCGCCGCTCCTGCTGAGCGGCGAGCAGACGGTATGTGATGTAGTACTTGTAGATGTTGCTGACGTAGGTGACCGTTTCGCGACCGATGCGCTCCGAGGCGACACGCTCGACATTGCCGAACCATACGTTGGGATTGAGCCCTTTCTCCTGCGCCTCGCGCCGCAGCTGTCGCAAGCGACCGGGTCCGGCGTTGTAAGCCGCAAATGCCATGAGGCCTTTGTTCAGATTGTCCATGGGCTCGTTCTTGAAGTACTGGTCGATCATGAACCGCATGTACTTCACGCCCGCGTGAACGTTGGCATCGATCTTGGTGATGTCTCCGACCTTCAGTTCCTTGCCGGTCTTCGGCATGACCTGCATCACGCCAATCGCGCCGACGGGACTTCTGACGCTGTGATCCAGGGTCGACTCCTGATACCCCTGCGCAGCCATCAACAGATAGTCGAGGTCGTACTGGGCGCCATACTTCTTGAACAGCTTGACCACGGCCTGAAGCTTGGCGCGCTCGGCGTCAGCCGCAGCGTTCTTCGCGTACTTCACGTTCTTCAGATAGCGCTGCTCGACCACGTTGCGGAAGCCATCGCCTTTGCCATGCTTGCGTAGCCACTGGTTGACCGCTCCTCGAAGCTGCGGATTCTCCTTGCGAAAGGCCACCGCCAGGTTGCCGCCGGTGCGCAGCGTGATGTCCTGATGCACGTTGATGTCTTTGAACACCTGGCTCCAGAACTCGGCCAGATAGTCATCCACGATCGTGATCGGAGCGAGGCCGGCGTTGACCATTTCGAGGATGTCATCGTCTTCGAATACTTGGGGGGCTTCGTCGATCACCACCGGTGGCTTGCCGCGCGTTTTCAGTTGCTCGTTCAAGCGTATGAGGCTCTCGTGGTAAGGGCTCATCTTCCGCACGAACACTTCTTGACCGGATAGATCGTCCAACGTGGCGATCGGCGGTGCCCCCGGCCCGGTGACAACGACTTGGCTCACGTTGGTTCGCGTTGGCTCCGAAAAGGCGGCGAGCTTCTCGAGTTCGGGCCTCACGGTCACCATGGCGGCAACCATGTCGATCTTGCCGTTCGCGAGCGCAGGATAGAGCTGATCACGCGACATCGGCACCATCACCACGTGCACCTTGAGGTTGCCGGTCTTCAAGTCCGTGTTCAGATCGTTCTCGAATGCCTTCAAGGCCTCGTACGTGATCCCCCGCTCTTGCCCCATATCGATGAAGTAGTGCGTGCGGTTGAACGTCACGCCCGCGCGAATCACGCGTCGCTTGACCATGGCGTCCAGGTCTTCGGTGTGCGGTTTGTCCATCGCAAGCCGCACGGCTTCGGGAAGCGCGTCGTACGGCGATGGCGTGTCAGGGATGGGCGCTTCCGCCACGCTCGGCGTTGCTCTCGGCGTCACGGTCGATGGGGTCGCCGGCGCCGCTTCCTGCTGATCAGTGCAGGCGGTGATGGCAACGATCAGCAGCGTAGCAGTGAGGAGCTTCGTCGGCCGCATGGACACGTACGCCTCCAGCGAATCATTTTAGTTGTGGAGCTGAGCACTGATTGTCGGAAGTTACCCGTCGAGCAACTATCGAGAAATCGCATGACCTCAGCGCCGGATAGCAACCCGGCGTTATCTGCGTCGTCCTCCTCCTCCGCGCATGCGCTGACCACCACCCGCCCCCATCCGCTGCTGACGAGCTTGGCCGTACTGCTCGTAGCCGCGCGTGCGGGCGGAGCGTTGCGTATCGAGATCCTCCATGTTGCGTGTGCGGGCGCTGTCGGTGCCGGAAGTCGTCGCTTCTCTCGGCTCCCGTGTACTCCAGCCGTTGCCATCGTGTTGTTCCCAGCCACTGTCCGTTTTGCGATAGACCTCGCCATCCTTTGCCGCATACAGATCCCCGCCCTCCGAGCGGGCGACGCCGACGGTCTCGCCGCCGCTCTCGATACGTCCCACCGTGCCTTCGGAACCGCGTACGAAATCAGTCGAGGCACTCTGGTCGCCGCGCGTGAATTCACCGCTGCGATGGACGGTGCCATTCTCCACTTCGCGGTTGACGGTGCCGCTCGTCCCGCCCGAGGTTTCGAAATTCGTTTCGAGCCCATCGCGAGTCCGCGTGGTCGTGGCGTCGATCTCGGTACTGCGTCCATCGCGGTTCACTTGCATCTCGCGCTGCAACTCACCGTTATCGAGCTTGCGCTCGACCGTGCCGCTTGCCCCGCCGGACGTCGAGAAGGAACCGGAATATTCGCCGCCCGACCGTTCGCCACTCGAATTGATGGACTTGCCGTCGTAACTGAAATCGTACTCGCGCTTGACCGTGTCGCCGTCGCGTTTGGTAGTGACGGTGCCGCTGCCGCCGCGCGAGGTTTCTATTTCCGTGCGCGCGGTATCGCCGTCCCGCTCTCGCTCGGCATACGCCCACTCATCGCCCCGTACGATCGCGGTCTGCCGCCAACCCTCATCTTCGGTTGCATAACCGCGCGTGGCCGCGCCGGTACCGGTGCGTGGGTTGTAGGCGCGAGCGGTGCCGGCGATCTCGTCGTCATCCCACGCCGCATAGCCGCGTCGATAGGTACCCGTCGAAGGGTTGTACGCAGCAGTGCGAGCCGCGCCCCCATAAGGACCGTAGGCAACGACGGCTTGACCGAAGGTGCCAGTGGTCGGGTTGTACCGCGAGCCGTAGCCGTAGCTGTAGGGGTAGTAGTAGTAGACGGGGTAGTAGTCGTAGTAGCCGTAGTAGGGCGGATACGAATAACCGGTGCCGAAGACCACGGTGGTTCCGGTGCTGTAAGCGCCGTAGTAACCGCTTGTGTAACCTGACGTCACGGTGGTTGGCGTGGTCTCGTAGATCTTCACCTGCGTGAGGTGATAGGCGGGCGAGCTTGGCGGGATCGAGTAGACC
>JBEVDW010000567.1:0-4936 GCA_040513115.1 Steroidobacteraceae bacterium
CCTGCAGCCCTGGTTCGTGCACGTGCTGACCGGTGGAGCGCTCGAACGCTTCGTGATGCTCGTCCGCGAGCGCCTGCGCTCACATCCCGCCGGCGAGGGCACTGAATACAATGTGTACCCGCCGAACCTGCACCTGTCCGCAGGAAATCTGGGCAGGTTGGCATCGGACCGTTGCGGAGTTCCTGCGGTTGCCGCGCGCACAGATGCTGATATGCGGCATGGGATTGGGCTATCGCGATCCGGAGGCGGCGATCAACTCGCTGCGAACGGATCGAGCGGCGCTCGAGGAGTTCGTGCATTGGCATTGTGCTTGACCCTTCGACCGCTGAAATCGAGACATTGCGGCGGCAGTACGCGTCGCATGAGCCACGGAGTGTGTCTGCAATGAATTCTCACGCTGATGAAATGGCGATCCGCAATCTCGCCGCCGCTTACACGGATGCCATCAATCGCCGCAATGCCGAGGAGGCTGCTGCAGTTTACGCACCGGACGGCACCGCCTGCCTCGATGGCGGTCAGGTGGTCCCCGGCGACAAGATGGTGAAAAACTTCCGCAATGTCCTGAAGAATCTGCCGTTCGTGTTCCAGACGACGCACTCGGGCATCGTCGAAGTCAATGGCGATACTGCCAGAGCGCGATGGTGGCTGAGCGAAGTGCAGTTGTTCAAAGATGAAGCACAATACCGCTTCTGGGCGGGCACCTATGAAGACGAGGTGGTGCGGCTTTCACATGGTTGGCGCTTCAAGCAGCGGCGGCTCACCACTCATTTCACGGCGGTCTACGGGCCCGGTGCCCAGCACATGCCAGCACCCGTCTACCAAGCTGTGAAATCACCCACGGCACCGTGACTAGCGTGCTGCACTGACAGCATGAGACCCGTACCTGAAGAAGTTCTCTTGAGCTCGAGGATCAGCATTCATGAACGTCGGACTGTACTTCGATCTTCGCAATCCGCCTGAGTGGGCGATGAACCCATCGCGTGTCTATGGCTTCACGCTCGAGATGTGTGAAGAAGCGGATCGGCTTGGCGTGGATTCACTCTGGTTCTCCGAGCATCATCTGTTCGAAGATGGTTATCTGACACAGCCGCTCACCTTTGCTGCCGCTGCAGCGGCCCGCACGCGCGCCGCGCGCTTGGGCACAGCCGTCGTAATCGCCCCCTTCCACCAGCCGGTGCGGCTCGCGGAAGAAGCCGCCGTGGTCGATTTGATCAGCGGCGGTCGCCTGGATCTCGGCCTGGGCGCCGGTTATCGCGTCCCGGAATTCCAGCTGTACGACGTCGACATGTCCGCGCGCTACACGAGCACCGACAACATGGCCCGCGAGCTGCGCCGCATCTGGAGCGAAGGACGTCTGACACCTGCGCCTGCACAGCAGCGCATACCGATCTGGCTCGGCTATGGCGGGCCGAAGGGCGCACGCCGTGCCGGCGTGCTGGGCGAGGGCCTCCTCTCGATCGAACTGGAGTTGCTCGAGCCCTATCGTCAAGGGCTCGCCGAAAGCGGTCACGGCCCGACGCACGAGCGAATGGCGGGAGGTGTGAACGGATGGGTCACCGACGATCCGGAACGCGATTGGCCCGTGGTGGCAAAACACTTGCGCTATCAACTCGACTCGTACCGCCGCTACATGGTCGAAGGTACGGACCGCCCCATTCCCAGGCCGGTGGATCCTGACCTCATACGGCAGCGCGGGAAGACCTTCCTCAATCCATTCTTCTACGGCACGGCTGAACACGTGGCGGCGCGCATTCGTGAGCAGTATGGGAATACGCCGGTGGAGACGCTGTTTCTGTGGGCATCGATTGCCGGAATGTCCGAGGCAATGATGGCGCAGCATGTGCAAACGGTCTGCACGAAGCTCGCGCCGTTGCTGCGGACGTGATTGTCGGAGTGGCACTCGGACTGCATTCGTGTCCGCAAGCGCACGGCGGCACGGCTGACCGCGGATTCACGTCGTAAGCACGCCAACACCGAGGAGATCGGGTGCACAAGCGGATTGAGGCAAGCGGCAACCCTTCCGAGCACGACGACGACCCGACAGTTTCGGCGCTCGATCCGACGCGCGTGTTGCCGACGCGTATGGCGTATCTCGCACGCATACAGACTGAGCGCATCTTCCTGCAAGAGGTGAGCGGCCCGAGCCTGACCTTCGGCGAGTGTCACGATCGGATGCTGCGCATCGCCGCATGTCTGCGGCAGCTGGGTCTGCAGCGCGGCGACCGTCTGTTGTCGTTTCTACCCTCTTCGATCGATGCGCATCTGTTGTGGATGGGCTCGGCTTGCGCCGGCGTGTGGGAAGTGAGCTCCAATCCCGAGCTGCGCGGCGAATTCCTGCGACACATCCTGCGAGCCTGCGGTGCACGCGTGTGCTTCGCGCGTCCGGAACATAGCGACGTGCTCGCTGCAGCTCGCGCCGCGGGACTGCAGACGATCGAAGTAGACCGCGGACTGCCCTGCCTTCTCGATGCACCGGCTCACGCACTCGAGCGCTATCCGCAAGCGACAGACGTGGCCACCGTGATCTACACCTCCGGCACTACCGGTCCTGCGAAGGGTGTAATCCTGTCCTGGGCCCAAATGAACACTTATATCGGCCGCATCCCGCGCTCATGGCTGTCGGATGCCGACGTCGCGTATTCACCCTGGCCCATGTTTCACGTGACCGGCCGCACGCAGCTGATCACGATGGCCGACGTCGGCGGTCGTGTGGTGTTGCGCGAGAAGCCATCCGTGAGCGAGTTCTGGCAGGACGTGCGCAGGCATGGATGCACGACGTCCACCATCGCGCCCATTCTGGCGCTGTTGCTGGCTCCGCCCGAGAGCCCCGACGACCGCGACAATCCGTTGCGCGTGTGCTTCGGCAGCACTTCCGGCACTCATAACATGCGCTGTGAAGAGCGCTTCGGAATTCGCATGGTGACGAGCTATGGCAGCACCGAACTCGGCTTCCCCATCGTGAACCGCGACATCAACGTGCACACGATGCAGTACACAGGCTGGCTGCGCGCCGGCTACGAAGCACGCATCGTCGATGAAGCGGGTCATGAGCTGGGGCCTGCCGAAGTCGGCGAGTTGCACGTGAGACCCGCACGGCGCGAGATGATGATGGTCGGCTATCTCGACCAGCCCGAAGCAACAGCACAGGCGATCGTCGACGGCTGGTATCACACGGGAGATGCATGCGTGCGCGATCAGCACGGCGGCATCCGCTTCGTCGGCCGCCTGCGTGAGACGATCCGCCGCTTCGGCGAAAACATTTCTGCGACCGCACTGGAAGCCGTCATCCTGGAGGATGACGGGATCGCCGAATGCTGCGTGGTCGGCGTACGCTCGGAAGCAGCGGGTCAGGAGATCCTGTTGCTCGTCACATCAGCGCGCGACGCGCTGTCCGTGGAACAGCTGTATGCACGCCTCGCGGAGCGCTTGCCACGCCACATGTGCCCTGCATACATTCGCGTCGTGGACGCGCTGCCGAAGACGCCGACGGGCAAGGTCAACAAAACTGCGCTCGCGCATCTCGCTGGCAAGGAAGGTGCGTGGGTCTCACCGGCCTCTGTCGAGCGGCACAGCTCAGATCCGGCTGCAGCCGCGGCCGCGGGAAGCAACGATGAGTGATGTATGGAAAGCCGACTTTGCGCCGGCGATCGCGCTGATCGGCACCCATATCGGCGATCCGGCCGGTCAATTGGGCGCCGACGCAATCGAAGCCGGAGCGATTCGTCGCATCCTGGAGCCCCTCGAGTTCGACTGCGCGTTGCATTACGACCGGGACGTTGCGCGGGCGCATGGCTTCGCAGACATTCCATGTCCGTACACGGCCATGATGACGTTCACGATGCCGGCCATGTGGCAGCCAGGACAAGCCTTGTTCGACAGCAACGCCAGGAATGCACAGCCGTTGAAGACCGCCCTCGGCGCCGATCTGGCGGCGCGTTTGGGCCTGCCCGCCCGATACACCGGCTACTTCGCAACCGACTTCGCAGTGGAGTTCTTCGGTGTCGCAGTCGTGGGTGATCGTGTCGGACGCCGCGGCAACAAGCTCGTTGCGTGCGAACCCAAGGAGACTTCCGTTGGGCGCGGTGCATTCACCTCGTTCGAGTCAGAGCTGTTCAATCAGCGCGGCGACATCCTGGCGCTGATGCGCAGTTCGATGTTCATTTACGAACCGAAGGGTGCACGACCGTGAGCCAGCGCCTCTGGGAAGACGTACAGCCGGGCGATGCACTCGAATCCATTGGCCTGCCGCTCAATGTCTATCGCTGCGTGATGATCGCGGGCTCGAATCGGGACTTCAATCCGATTCACCACAACACTGAATATGCGCGCATGACCGGCGCTCCGGAGATGTACGTCAACACGCTGTTCCTGCAGAACGCCTGGGAGCGCTGCGTACGCGATTACATCGGACTTGCAGGCTCCATTCGCAAGATCTCAGGCTTTCGCATGAAGAGCTTCAATACGGTGGGCGACACACTGATGGTGAAGGGCGAAGTCATACGCAAGTGGCGCGAGGGGGAAACCGGGCTCGTGGAGCTGAAAGTCTGGTGCGAGAACTCCAAAGGCGTGTCCGTAGGACCGGGTGCTGTGACCATCACGTTGCCGTAGCTGGTCTGGGAGCTGCAAGCTCACGCGCCGCCGCTTCACCCTTCTCGGCATTCAGATCGAAAATCGCCACTTTGACGCCTGCGATGCCAATGCGCGCGCCGATGCCAGTCCCAGTCCCGATGCACCACCGGTCACGACGGCCGCCTTCACCTGCTGCAAATTCATATCCGCTCCACGATTGTTGCTCGACTGTACGCTCGCTCGAGTTACTGCGTGGCTTGCGCGCACGCGTAACGATCGTGCAGGCTCATTCTGGCCTCCGATCTGGCAAGTCTCATCACGGGCGCCGCCCTGGTGGTCGACGGCGGCAACAGCCTGAGCGCGTCGA
>JBEVDW010000568.1:0-5613 GCA_040513115.1 Steroidobacteraceae bacterium
TCATGCACAACACGCGGCCGTTCGGCAGAACGACGACGATCAGCTCACGCCAGATTTCGCGGTCCGCATGCCAGCGGCCCGTGCCGTAGAACAAAGTCAGGCGATCGCCAGGATTCGAACACATCAACGCGTAATTTTCGCTCCACTGTGCCGGTTCAGTCGGTATCGTGGTCGCCGGAAACTCATCTGGAATCGCAGACTGAACATTCATACTGTCTCCTCAGCGCGGCTGGCAATCGTTCAGCGGCTCGTGCCGGGACGCATCAGATCGCGGCCAACGGCGCCCCCCATCCCTTTTCCTGAGGCCAGGTACGCGTCACTTCTGCGCGAACGTGTTGGTAGCGCCAGCCTTCCTGGGTGCGCACGTAATCTTCGTGATAGTTGCCCACCATCCACACGCTCTGCTGATCGGGAAGGGTGGCCAGAATGACAAATTGCCAGGTTCCATGCGCTCTGTCGCCATCGATGTCGACGCAGTCGAGCATCACGTTGTGGATGGCGAACGGGATCGCGCGCAGGTCGGTATCGATCCATTCCTTGATGGCCGCGCGCCCTTGCTTCAACGGCAGTAGCGGCCTGCCGTCCCACACACCATCCTCGACGAACAGCTCGTGCATATTGCCGAGGTGAGACATCGGTTTGCCGGGCCAGCCACCGTCGTTGCACTTCACATACCGCCACTTCAATCGTCGGATCTCCATCCAGTCCTGGAGTTCTCGTACCTGCGCTTCCAGTGCTGCGAGGCGATCTGAATCGGACATGCGAGGACCTCTCTATTGAATGACCTTCGACTCATGATGCTCTCGCGCGCAGTCGACGGTGCGACGATCCGATCTCGATGAATCACTGCATCGAGCGATCAGACCTGCCGGGCCGTCGTACCGCCGTCGACGACCAGCACGGACCCGTTGCAATAGGACGACTCGTCCGAGGCGAGATACAGACACGCATACGCAACCTCCTCCGGGGTTCCCGGACGCGCCATCGGAGACAGTCGGCTGGCCGTCTGGGGGTCATCGAACAGAGGCAGGTGGTCCTCCGTCATGGGCGTGGCAATGAGCCCCGGCGTTATGCAGTTTGCTCGAATCCCCTTCGCCGCGTACGTGACGCAAAGCGAACGCGTCAGATTGATGATCCCTGCTTTCGCAGCCGTGTAGGCGTGTGCGCTTGGCAGGCCACGCAGGCCGGAAATGCTCGAGACCGTGACGATGCTTCCGCGCGCATCGTGAGCGAGTAGCCACCGAATGACTTCGCGGCACATGAAAAAACAGGAGTCCAGATTGATGGCCAGTACCTCGTGCCACTTGTCGGTTGCGGTGGCGGCAATGTCCCTCATCGAACCCGGACTCTTTGCCTCCCAGTTCCCTCCGACACCGGCTGCGTGCACCAGGATATCGATCCGCCCGAACGACTGTAACGCTCGACTGACAACCAGGTTGGCGGATTCCTCCTTTGCCAGGTCCGCCGTCACGGTGATGCCGGATCCTCCGCGCTCACGCACCGAAGTGAGTGTCTGCTCCAAAGTCGCCTGGGTCCTGCCCACGCCGACGACCTGAGCGCCTTCGGAGGCGAAGAGCCGCATGCAAGCTTGCCCCATTCCCGATCCCGCACCGGTGATGATCGCCACCTTGCCGCTCAAACGATTCACGCGTTGATCTCCACTGCCCTCACTCGTTCGCCACGCCGAAGTAGTCCTGATATCTCTTGAAAGCCACCCGGTCCGCATCGACGACTTCGCGTGGGCCCACTTGGAAGCGATGCACAGGACGCCCGCTACGCGGACTCTCGTGAAGGTATTGCACGATTCCGTCGCGACCCGCGGGCGTGAGCTTCACGCCGAAGTACGCGTACAGCTTCTGGATCATTCCAAGTGGATCAGCCACCAGCTCGGTGTATAGCAGGTTGAAGAGCTGCGCCTTCGGCACGATGCCGGATTCGATCGCGTCGATGCCTGCATTCAGCCGCTGCGCAGCGGCTTTGGAGTCCTGAACGAAGTCGAATGTATCGTTCTTGAATGGATGATCGCTCCGACCCCAATGAATCGTACCGACGATGTTCAAGCCAGACGCAAGCGATCTCACCGGATCACGATGTGGCCATATGACGAAGGCGTCCGGGTACGTCTTGACCACGGTCGGCAACATGTCCAGGTGCCATACCGCCTTCAACACCCAATGCTTGCGTGGGTTTCGCCACTGCAGGAGCTTCAGGACTCGCTTGTGATAGTCGTACGCAATCGCCGGGTCCGCCGAATTACAGTACTGGAGATAGCCGATACACTGTCCCAGTGAGCTGAACCAGCTCGGCGACATGAAGCTCATGCCCATGATGATGGGGCACTCCATGGGCAGCAATCCCGCGAACTCGTGCATGCTCGCAATCTCGGGCGTCACGCGATTCCATTGATCGGTGAGCAGATGGCCCGCCTGGATGCGCGGATCGGAGAAGTACGTTTTCTTCTCCGGTGGCGGGCACGGAAAGATCGCCTCCCACGTTCGCAGCGCGCCGTTGTTGGGATCAGCGGCGAGGAGATTCACGAGAAAGGATGTCCCAGAGCGACCTTGACCGATGACGATCATCGGCTCCTTGATGACTTCCTGATCGATCTCCGGATGCCGCTTGTACCAGTCCTCGACGTGCAAGCGCGCTTCCAATAACTGCAGTATTTCCGAGCGCGTACGAATACGGCCCATGAGATTCAGTTCGGCATCCTCGTCCATCGACTGGCAGAGCATCGCGAACGGTTCACGCCACTCGTCTGCACCGAAGTCTGAAAGTCCTGTGGCAAGCATGGCTGAATGGATCAACGAATCCGGGTCGAGGGGCACGACTCCCCGGCTATTCATGCAGTAGCCTTCCTCGTTGATTCGCTGCACCCATTCCGGACGCGGCGCTGGAACCCACTTCGTCTTTCGTTCGGCGGCGCTGGACATCGTCTACCTCGGTAGTGGAAGGTGAATCGACCGCAGACCACTCGTCCAGTGAGTACAGGCGCTATCGGTTGTACAACCTCAGGAAGCCTTGCCGCCTGTGCTCGAGCGCGTCGCGGCGCTGCTCTGATGTGATCCGCGGCGTATCCGCTGGCAGATGCTTGCGCAGTTCGGCAGCTTTGACGACGCGCAGGGCGGGCGCAGGATGGATGCTCGCGCAGTAGTTGCGCATGATGAACACACCTCGGCGATGACCGTTCGAATCGAGCCAGTTAGGAACACCAGGATCGTGCGATGCGATCACAGCCCTGAAGCGCTCGTCGGTGTCGATGACCGCCCTGTGCATGTTGATATCGGACTGGTGATGCATGAAGTCGATCGACTTGCCCCACACGTCGAACAATTGAAACGACCAATACAGGCCGTCGGGAACCTCCATCTCGACGATCATTGCCTCATCGGGAGGTAGATCGAAAATGATGAAGCCGTAGTCCGTGGTCGGGCTCAAGGCGAGCTCATCGGGAGGGCTCGCCGATGAGATGAAGCCCACCGTGTTCGTCTTGTCCCCGCATCTGCTCTTGAAATAGTCGTAGACGCCGACAACCCATTCCTTGATGGCGTAGGTGTAGAAGTCAGCTGCTCTGCGAATTCGCGCGGTCACCTCGGCTGCATCGAACCGATCATCGCCTGGTGTCTCGCCGATCAACTCCAGGCGTAGCTCGCCTTCGTCGTCGAACCAATCGGCCATCTGACGGCGTATCGTGACGAAGTTGTAGTCGGAGTCGGCATCGAGCGCCACATCCTGATCTGTACCGGGAGCTGCACTGAATATCAGCTCGAATGTGCCATCTGCGGAAACGTTACTGGCGTACAACTCCCGATTGGCAATGAACCTCTGACCGGGGCTGCCGGAGAGGTGACTCGATACTTGCAGCGTCATGATCCGGATGTCGCCCAATCGCCCCGTCAGACGATACGTCCTGCGACCATCTAGAAACAACGCTGCGTAGTAATTGCTCGCATCGTTGCCACCCAACGTGTAGACATCGGTGAGCCAGGTCGTCTGGCCGTACACGCGTGGAGAATGAGGCCGTGGTGCCACAGCGAAGTTGTACGCCATGGCCTGTGCCTCGGCGAGACACACATACGCCGCCGCTCGATCCTCTGGATGCTCACGGAACCTGTCCGTGCGCTCGACCATGGCACGCCCTGCTTCGAGCGTGCGGTGATAGTGTTGCCAGGCTTGTCCGAGCGCCTCGTCGTCCGACACGCGTCACCTCAAATCAGCATTCGCTCGCAGCGCAGCGACTGTCCGGACATTGCGGCGATCACAACGTCTGCATGATGTCGGCGACCTTGCGGACACACATGCGCGTAAAGTGAGGACCGCCGAACGCCGGCCGAATGTCGGGCGGGGGGTCGACTTCCAGGCGATCCATCATCGAGATGCTGGTCACTGCGCCGCGCAGATACAGCCACATTTCCCAGTAGCGCAGACGCTGCGGCTCGATCTCTGCGCCGCCGTTACGTCGATACTCGGCGAGATACTCCTCCCAAGGCAGGAAACGATCGACGTCGATGCGACTATAGACGACATCCTCGGCAGGATCGCCGAGATGCCAGGTTTCCCAGTCGAGCAGCGCCGTCGCCTCGCCCTCGTGGAATAGCATGTTACGAACGGTCGGGTCACCGTGAATGATTCGCGCCGACGGCAGATGCGGCGGAATGTTGTTTCGCATCCAGGCGAATGCTGCCGCGATCACCGGACTGGGACCCATGCGGCGTCGACGCCACTGTCCTTCGTAACGGTCGAGCATCTTGAGAATGTGGCGAGCGGTGGGCTCGCTGGCCTCCGCATCCGACACTCCCGCGAGCCGCGGATCCACCGAGTGAATTTTCGCCAGGATCTGAGCAAGCTGGCGCACGCACTCCGTACCGCCTTCGCTGGCCACTTCCAACTTCACGTTCACGGGTTGCTTGCCCGGAACCTTCTTGACCACCATGAAGGGCCGGCCCAACGCGGCAGAATCCGTCTCGACCCAGAGCGGTTCCGCCACCCGAACACCGGAGTCGTACATCGCCTTCAACACAGCGAACTCGATCGTGACCGATTCCTCGAGTGGACCCTGCGGTAGATCGCGCCGGATGACGATGTCGTCAGCGGGGCGGCCGGGCCCACGCAACTTCACGATGAACGTGTCCTTCGAGTAGCCGCCCAACTCCGCAGCGATCTCGACGACTTCGACATCATCGGAACCGCTGCGCTTGCGTAGATAGGCCTGCAGTCGTTCCGGCGTGACTTCCGTCGCGGCCTGCTGAGGCTTTGAATCGACTGCAGCAACCGCTCGTTCCTCCTGCTCGATCGCGGTATGCAGCTCGCTCTCCGACAGCACGGCCTTCTTGATCGACTGCCACACGCCCTCCCGTTCCGCCTCTGGAAGTGTTCGCAGCAGCGGAAGGACCGCTGCGATGTCGTGCTCGAGCTGCTCTGCAACTCCACACTGAACATCTTCTACATCAAGAGCGCCATCCCTATGCATCGCGCCGCCGGATGATCGCGCCGGCGCATGACCCGCGTGCGATAAAGTTTGCTGCAAGATCTTCAGCGTTTCCTGCTGTACCTGCAGATGTGGCTGCAGCAGCTTGGCCAAGCGCTCTTCGCGCACGATCAGATGATCGAGCA
>JBEVDW010000569.1:0-8482 GCA_040513115.1 Steroidobacteraceae bacterium
CCATGGTCTTCGCGCCTGCCCAGATGGGCGAGATCGGCATCGCGCCCCGGCACGCGCCGCTATTGACGACCCTTCGCCCGGGCGAGTTGCGCGTGCAGGTGCCAAACGGCGAGGAACAGTACTTCTACGTTTCGGGCGGAGCGATCGAGATCCAGCCGCACCTTGTAACCGTGCTGGCCGATACCGCCGCACGCGCCAAGGATCTGGACGAAGCGGCGGCCAAGCAAGCGATGGATCGGGCCGAGGAGGCCTTGCGCGATCGCAGGGGCGAGATCGACTCGGCAAAGGCTCAGGCCGAACTGGCCCGCGCTGTAGCCCAAATTCGCGCCATCGAGCGCTTGCGGAAGATGCGCCAAACCTGACGTTGCGGCGCCAAGACGTCGTACCTTCGACAAAAATGCGCCCCAGGGGCGCATTTTTGCTTGCTCACTGGGGTCGAACGGGCCGTCATCACGTTCCCGAGCGATCGACTAAGCTAGCCTCTCACCTCTCCTCGTTGGCTTCCAGGATTCGCTGATGTCCCTGTCCATCGTCATTCTCGCTGCCGGTCAAGGTCAGCGCATGAAGTCGGATCTGCCGAAGGTGCTGCAGCCACTGGCGGAAAAGCCCCTGCTGAAGCATGTGCTGGACACCGCGGCGACGTTGGGAGCCACGCAGACCGTGGTCGTTTATGGTTACGGCGGAGATCGGGTTCGAGAAACCCTGGCGAACGAAAGAGTCGAGTGGGTGCTGCAGGCCGAGCAACTCGGCACGGGCCATGCCGTCGCGCAGGCAATGCCAACCGTCGACGATGCCCAGCAAGTGCTGGTGCTCTTCGGGGATGTGCCCCTGGTTCGCGCCGACACACTCAAGCAGCTGGTTGACGCCTGTCGCCCCAACTGCATCAGCCTGCTCACGGTGAAGCTCGCCAACGCGACGGGCTACGGCCGAATCATCCGCGACAACACGGACAACGTCGTCCGCATCGTTGAACACAAGGATGCCAATACCAAGGAGCGCGCCATCAATGAAGCGAACACAGGCGTGCTGGTTGCTCCTGCAAAAAAACTGCGTGAATGGTTAGCGGCTCTAAAGAACGACAACGCTCAAGGTGAATATTATCTAACCGACACGATCGTGATGGCCGTGCGCGACGGACTCAAGGTAGAGGCTGTGATCGCCCCTACCGGGATCGAAGTGCTCGGCGTGAACGACAAGGTTCAGCTTGCCCAGCTCGAATCCGCCCTGCGCCAGCAGCGGGCGACGACCCTGATGCTTCAAGGCGCCACGATCGCGGATCCGGCGCGTATAGACATTCGCGGCGAAGTGCTTCTGGGACGCGATGTGTTCATCGACGTGAACGCCGTCCTGGTTGGCCGGGTGAAATTGGGTGATCGCGTCCGCATCGGCCCCAACTGCTATCTCCGCGAGTGCGAGATCGCGTCGGACACCGAGCTCTTTCCCAACTGCGTAATTGATCGTGCTCACATAGGGCCGCGTTGCCAGGTCGGTCCATTCGCCCGCATCCGACCCGAGACTGTCCTGCACGAGAACGTGCACATCGGCAACTTCGTCGAGGTGAAGAAGAGCGAGTTGCATGCGGGCGCGAAGGCGAACCACCTGACCTATCTCGGCGACACCACCGTCGGCGCCAAAGCCAACGTCGGTGCGGGGACAGTGACTTGCAACTACGACGGCGCCAACAAGTGGCGCACCGAGATCGGAGCCGGAGCGTTCATCGGCTCGGGCTCCATGTTGGTAGCACCCGTGAAGATCGGAGATCAGGCCACCATCGGCGCGGGATCGACCATCACTCGCGATGCGCCCGCGGACAAGCTCACCGTCGAGCGCTCGCGTCAGGTAACGGTCGACGGGTGGCAGCGGCCGAAGAAGCAAAGTCCGAAGTAGTGGCCGGGGCCGGATCCGGCGCCAAGCCCCGAACCTGTGACGGCCCTCGAAAACCCGGCCCCACCCCTTCTGTACAATCCCCCGTCTGGCCGCAAAACGTTAAATCGGGCAGCGGCGGAACACCCGCCCAAGCCGTAGACGTTCTGCCTCTGCTCGAGCAATAAGGTACTGACAGCATGTGCGGAATCGTAGGCGCAGTGGCGGCGCGCGACATCGTCCCGGTTCTGATCGAAGGGCTGCGACGCCTGGAATATCGCGGCTACGACTCGGCGGGTGTCGCGGTGCTGAACGGCTCGGCCCACCTGAAGCGCCTGCGGACCGTCGGCAAGGTGCGGTCCCTACAGGACGCCCTCGAGCTGGATCCCACGCACGGCACGCTTGGCATCGCGCATACACGCTGGGCGACTCACGGCGTGCCGTCGGAGCGTAATGCTCACCCGCACATCTCGCGCGACGGCATTGCCATCGTGCACAACGGCATCATCGAGAATCACGAGGAGCTGCGCGACGAACTGGTGAGCCACGGCTACCAGTTCAGCTCCGAAACCGATACCGAAGTCATCGCCCATCGCATTCACTATCACAAGCAAAAGCTGGGCGATCTCTTTCGCGCGGTGAGAGCCACAGTGTCCGAGCTCGAGGGGGCGTATGCACTCGCGGTGGTGGCCGAAGACCATCCCGACTGCATCATATTGGCACGTGCCGGCTGCCCCGTCGTCATCGGTGTGGGCAAGAACGAGCACTTTGTGGCATCGGATGTGTCCGCACTGCTGCCCGTCACGCGGAATTTCATCTTCTTGGAAGAAGGCGACGTCGCTGAGATACGGCGCGAAGGCGTACGCATTCTAGACAAGGAGGGCAACTCGGCCGTGCGACCCGTGCGAGAGAGCTCTTTGTCTTCCGATGCCGCGGAGAAAGGTGATTACGCGCACTACATGCTCAAGGAAATCTACGAGCAACCGCGTGCCATCGCGCAAACGCTCGAAGAGCGAGTAGCCGGCGGGAAGTTGCTCGAGGCGGCGTTCGGACCTGCAGCCACTGAGGTGTTCCGCCGTACGCAAGCAGTGCGCATCATCGCCTGCGGAACGAGCTATCACGCCGCTTCGGTCGCAAAGTACTACGTCGAGCAGATCGCACGCCTCCCCTGCTGGGTCGAGATCGCCAGTGAGTATCGCTACCGCAACCCCGTGGTGCCGCCCAACACGCTGTTCGTGACGATCTCTCAATCGGGAGAGACCGCGGACACGCTGGCCGCACTGCGCATGGCGAAGCAGTCGGGATATCTCTCGACGCTTGCGATCTGCAACGTGCCGGAAAGCTCGTTGGTCCGCGAGTCAGAGTTGGTGTTGTTGACGCGAGCTGGCCCGGAAATCGGCGTGGCATCGACCAAGGCATTCACGACGCAGCTGGCCGGCCTCGGCATGCTCATTGTTGCATTGGCCAAGTTCAACGGCACCGATGCCGAGCGCGAGCGCGGACTTGTGCAACGGTTGATCGAGATTCCTGGCCTGGTCGAAAAGACGCTGCAACTCGACGACACCATTCGTGAGCTGGCGAAGCGCTTTGCGGACAAACGGCACGCCTTGTTCCTGGGTCGCGGTCAAATGCATCCGATCGCGATGGAAGGCGCGCTGAAACTCAAAGAGATTTCCTACATCCATGCTGAAGCCTATCCCGCCGGCGAGCTCAAGCACGGTCCGCTTGCGCTGGTCGACGCCGACATGCCGGTGATCGCAGTCGCGCCGAACAACGATCTGTTGGAGAAGCTCAAATCCAATCTGCAGGAAGTGCGGGCGCGCGGCGGTGAGCTCTATGTGTTCGCGGATCCGGATGCGGGCTTCCAATCCTCCGAAGGCGTCACCGTGATCACCATGCCCCGCCATGTGAGCCACTTCCAGGCGCCCGCTGTCTACACGGTTCCACTGCAACTGCTGGCCTACCACTGCGCGATCTTGAAGGGGACGGATGTCGATCAACCGCGCAACCTGGCGAAATCGGTGACGGTCGAATAGGCGCTTCGCTCGCTTTTTCGTTTCTCTCAAGCGTCGGCTGAGCCGACGCTCTGCTCGATCATCGACGGCAGCTGCAACTCAGCAACTCGGCTGCGTTGTGAGATCTCAAACGGGTGTACCGAAATCTACTTCACCCGTCGTAGATACATTGGCGCGTGGCAATTTTTCGCGCCAACAGCCGGTGGATTCGAGGTTGGCATTCTCCTTGCTTGAACAGGTAGCATGCGTCCACTCCTCTCCTTCGAGAATTGCCATGCTAATTGCTCAAGACTCCGTGGTCGCGATTCGCTACACGTTGAAAAACGACGCTGGCGAGACGCTCGATGCGTCAGCCGATGGTGAACCGCTCACGTATTTGCATGGCAATGGCAATCTCATTCCCGGCTTGGAGCGTGCACTAGAAGGGAAGAAAGTGGGTGACAAGTTGTCCGTTGCGGTGCCTGCAGCCGATGCCTATGGCGAACTGGATGACGATCTCGTCCAGGAAGTGCCGCGCGCCGCTTTCCGCGGCATCGATGACATCCAGGTCGGCATGCAATTCCAAGCGCAGTCCAATCAGGGTCCGCGCTCGGTCGTCGTCACGAACGTGACACCCGAAGTGATTACTGTGGACGGCAATCACCCGCTCGCGGGACAGAACCTGAATTTCGAAGTCGAGATCGCGGACGTTCGTGCGGCGACACGCGAAGAGCTTGATCATGGCCATGTACACGGACCCGGCGGGCACCACCACGGCTGATGCAGTGCGGAACACGAGTCACACGCGAACGTTGTCATGCAATCGAGCAGGTCTTGCTGACCCACCGTGGGTTACCGCAAGGGCGGCTCGCTTTCACCATTTTGATTTGCTCGGCACAACCTGGGTGCGAACACGGCACCACGATGCCGATGAGCTCCACTGTTGATGACTAGGGAGACCTTGATGGACCTCAACTCTGCGGGTAACTCACCGAAACGCTCTCGCTCGAAGCCAAAGGCCAACGCTGCCAGTGATAAGGCTCCTACCGCGAAAACGGCGACCCCCCGTACGCGCAAAGCAAGACCGGCTCAATCTGCTCCGGTGATCGAGGTAACTTCGATTACGGCGATTGCCACACCCGGCGACGACGAGTTGCTGGGGATGATTGCAACGGCGGCGTACTACATCGCCGAACAGCGGAATTTCGCACCGGGGCACGAGTTGGAAGACTGGCTTACTGCCGAACATCAGATTCGAACGATTCATACGTAAACGGTTGACGTATTTCGCTCCCTGATCAAGTCGCCGCCCCAGGCGGCGTGTAGGCTTTTAAACCTCAGAACACTCGTCGCGCTGCAGCGTTATGACCTAAGGAAGGACTTAGGGATGTGCGTTTATGGCGAGTGTCACGAATGAATCGTTTTCCCGTGCCGCAGCGCCGCAGGCTCTGGTCAGTTACACGCACCTCATCTATGCACTGCACGCGGCCAGCGTGCTGATCGGTGTGTTCACGGCTGCGGGAGTGCTCACCAGCTTCTTGTTCGGAATCCCCTCCATCATCGGCGTGGTGATGAATTACGCGCGACGACCGGAAGCGCGAGGCACGTGGCTGGAATCCCATTTCCGCTGGCAGATCCGAACCTTTTGGATTGCCGCCGCCATTGGATTGGTCAGCTTCATCGTTTCCGCGCCGCTGATGTTGGTGTTGATCGGGTTTGTGCTCTGGTGGGCGCTGGTGACCCTCACAGGAATGTGGGTGTTCTATCGCGTCGTGCGTGGCTGGCTACGACTGCGCGATGGGCGCGAGATGTACGCGGCCTGACATTGTGGCCCCACTTGGACCTCTCCCCCACTGCAGGGGAAGGCACGGGAACTAAGTGGCCACGGCCGGCTGCATCGCATGATCCAGCACCCCACGCCGTAAGCCGCGATTCACTGCACTGAGGATGGCCAGCAAGGACGCCGTCACAATGTTCTCGTGGATGCCTGCCCCCCACAGCGTGATGCGAGCCGGAGTCGCGATCTCGACGAAGGCGACTGCGCGAGCGTCACTGCCTCGGCCCATCGAGTGTTCTTCATAACTCAGGACGTCGAAGCCCAGCGCGAGTGCATGCACCAGCGCATCGATCGGACCGTTGCCTTCTCCATGAAGTACGGCGAGTTGCCCGTCGCAACGCACGCGCAAAGTCAGCTGCTCGATACCCGCTTTCTCCTTCGACGTGGAGAGCTGATGCGATTGATAGGCGTAGGTGCCTTCCGAGTACTCGCGATGAAACAAGGCCCAGATATCTTCCGCGGCCACCTCTTTACCGGTGGTGTCTGTCACCGTCTGAACCACTTGGCTGAATTCGATCTGTAACCGTCGCGGCAACGTGAGCTCGTACTCGCGCTCCAGCAACCAGGCGATGCCGCCTTTGCCGGATTGACTGTTGACGCGAATGATCGACTCGTAGCTGCGGCCGAGATCGCGTGGATCGATCGGCAAATACGGCACTTCCCACGCATCACTGTCGCGGCGCGCGGCAAAGCCTTTCTTGATTGCATCCTGATGCGAGCCGGAAAACGCGGTGAACACGAGATCGCCGACATAGGGATGACGCGGATGGATCGGCAACCGATTGCAGTACTCCACCAGGCGCGCGGCCTCGTTGATGTTCGAGAAATCCAGCTCGGGGTTCACGCCCTGCGTGTAGAGGTTGAGCGCCAGGGTGACGACATCCACGTTGCCGGTCCGCTCGCCGTTTCCGAACAACGTGCCTTCGACACGATCGGCGCCCGCCATCACCGCAAGCTCAGCTGCAGCAACGGCCGTTCCACGGTCGTTATGCGGGTGAATCGACAGCACGATTGCATCGCGCCGACTGAAGTGCCTGCCGAACCATTCGATCTGATCGGCGTACACATTGGGCGTCGCCATTTCCACCGTCGCAGGCAGATTCAAGATGACTTTGTTAGCGGTGAACGGTTGCCAGACATCTACCACTCGTTCGCAAACCTCAACCGCATAGTCCAACTCGGTACCGGTGAAGCTTTCGGGGCTGTACTGAAACACCCAGTCCGTGTCGGGTTGCACCTCAGCTTGTGCAACGACCGCGCGCGCACCATCCACTGCGATCTGTGTGATGCCCGCGCGCTCCAGGCCGAACACCACACGCCGCTGCAGCGTGGACGTTGAGTTGTAGAGGTGCACGATGGCACGACGTGCACCACGCAACGCCTCGAACGTCCGTGCAATCAGCTCGGCTCGCGCCTGAGTCAGCACCTGAATCGTGACGTCCTCGGGAACGAGGTCCTTTTCGATGAGCAGGCGGATGAAATCGAAATCGGTCTGCGAGGCGGCCGGAAATCCCGCTTCGATCTCCTTGAAACCTGTGCGCACGAGCAGGTCGAACATGCGCCGCTTGCGCTCGACGTCCATCGGTTCGATCAGCGCCTGGTTGCCGTCACGCAGATCGACGCTGCACCAGGTCGGCGCACGCGTGATGATCTGATCAGGCCAGCGGCGGTCGCGCAGCTCGATCGGCTTGAATGGACGATATTTGTTCCCGGGAATCATCGACGGCTCCTCTCCTTACAACCGGTGGCTCACGCAACCGGCAGACCGCGCTCAATGCACGGCGACTCGAAACGATGGTGTGAATTCGTGCCAGCCTTGCTGGCAGGGGAGGAGTGTTGCGCCTAGCGGCGCAGGTGCAGGCGCGCACCCAGCAACACGCCGCCGCGAACGGGCAGGGCCGATATTTGCTGGTGAATGCGCATGCGGGCGAATCTAACAGCCCGTCTTGGCGGACCGCAAGCGGCTGATGCGCTTGTCGGCGCCCAAGGAACGCCTGCGCGGCCTCGAGCGCTTGAAATGAGATGGACTACCGGAGGGCATGGTCATGCGGCTGATCACGAGCACGGTGATGCTGATTGCCGCCTTTGCGGTCAGCGCGCAATCCAACCTCAAGATCGTCTGGCGCGAAGTGGGCCAGACCCATTCGAACGCCGCAGGGGCGAGTCCCACGGTGCAACCGCTGGCCGCAGCGTCCGCACCCATACCGGCGACCGTCAAGGTCGACCGCCTGGTCGTATCGCCCGCGATCGTCAGCGGCACGGTCGGCAAGCCCGTCTGTATCAGCCAGCTGGACATCGCGGCCTACACCGAGTCCGGCCAACGCATGCAAGGAGTGCCCGTGAGCGTCGACATGCAACAGGATCATCTGCGCAAGCTGACCTTCACGCCCAAGGACAAAGACCTGTGTTTCCGGCCGCTACAGGCGGGTGAGTACATCATTCGCTTGAGCAGCAAGGTGCCGGCAGCCGATGGGACGGTACGCGGTGCACAGGTATTCGTGCGCGTCACCTAGATCCACGTTGCGCAGCATGGCGTCCCTGTTTCACGCCAATTTAACGCTCGGATTGATCGCCCTGTCACAGGCGAGGGATTGAATAGCGCCGTTCTCAAATTGTTCTCACCAAGGGAGATTGTCATGAGATCGGCACTAAGTTCGTCCGCTATCGAGATCCTGATGTTGGTGTTGTTCATCGCCTGGGGAGCGATCTTCAGCGCGAGCCTGCTGAGTCCCAGCGTGGCTTCATTCGACGGCCGTTCGGTCGCATCGAGCGAAGCGATTGATGCACG
>JBEVDW010000570.1:0-2816 GCA_040513115.1 Steroidobacteraceae bacterium
TAGGGACGCGTTGTTTTCGACTGAAACGAAGTAGGGACTCACGAGCTGCTTGCCCTGATTGGCGAAGACACCGCTCGGCGCGTAGTAAACGCCGCCGAGGGCCGACTGCATGCCCGCAAAGGTCGGCAACACGGCAAGCGCGTTGCGCACGGCGAGATCATTCCAAGGAATGAACTTGCGCCGCTGCTCGATGACGTGGTGGATATACGCCGCGTGCAAGGGGCCGAGCAAGAAGGCCCACGCGTTTTCGCCCGTGAAGGGCTTCCAGTCAGTCCACGTGATGCGACCCGGCGTGTACTCTGAATTACCAACCGGCAGTCCTTGCGCGCGGACCAGCGACGCGTAGCGCGTGCCGACGAACGGATCGGTGACGACGTACCGATCTGCCTGCATGCGGAACGCATAGGCGTGCGCGGGCGTCGTGATCGATGTGCCGTTGTAGCGGAAAGTGGCACCTGAACTGAGGGCACGCCTGGCGGGAAGGGTAAGCAGCTTGTTCTGGCTGTTCACCAGCTCATACACATCAGGCGTGCGCGCGTCGAAACCCAACTTCGCGCGCCCCAGCATCACGGCGATCTGCCATGTGGCAGCATCGTAGATGTTGCTGCCGAGATGCGTGTTCACTCGTTCCACTTGCAAGTCGCCGGGCAATCCGATCGGCGGCTTGAGCGTGTAGTCGCCGGCGTTGTAGATGTCCGTGACGGCGCATTGATTGCCGGGCAGAGCGCACACGTACGCGCTCCAGTAGTCCGGCGTGGAAAAGAAGCTGAATGGATAAGGCGAGCCTTTGAGGGCTCCGTTCTGCACGGTGCCTAGCGCGCCATGACCCTGATCTCGATACGTGACGAGGAAGCGGTACGTGCCGGCGAGCTGCTCGATCTGCGCACACGTCACGGACGGTGCGATCGCAAGGAAACTCAGCAGCAATAAGGTGAATTTGAGTGGCACGTTGGAGCTATGACGATTCGCGCTGCGGAGTGTTTCGAGCATGGGCCATCGATTGCCGTTGATCGTACTCGCACTCTCATGCGTCACGGGCGTGAATGCGCAAGACGGTGCACAGGCGCCCTACCCTCGCAGCACCTTCATCACTCGAGCGGCGTGGGATTTCTCGACGGTCGAGCCGTTACGCAAGGCGCTGGACAGCGACTTGTGGCCGTGCACCTGGGCTCACGACGATCAGCTCTATTGCACATGGGGCGATGGCGGGGGATTCAATGGTAGCGAGGGTCGGCATCGCGCGAGTCTCGGCTTCGCGCGCATCGAAGGAATGCCGGACCCGGAAAATGCCGACGCGTATCGAGGCACGAACATCTGGGGCACTCCGCCGGGCGCTGAGCATCAAGCCCTGTTCGGCGGCAAGGCCGGCAGCATCATCGCCGTGGAGGACGTGCTGTACGCAACCGGCGGGTTCTTCACGACCGCGCACATGCCTGACCCGGTGAGCGGCTATGGCGCCGGACCGCACATCTCGATGATCTGGTCCGACGATCTCGGCAAGACTTGGCAACTCGCGCCGTGGAGCAGTCGCGATGCGCTGGGATCGTTCTTGAACTTCGGCAAGAACAACGAGCACGCGCGCGATGACTATGTGTATCTGTATTACAAGCGCGGCCAGGATACGAAGCATGTCTTCCTGAAGCGCGTTCCGCAGTCGAACATCAAGGACGATCCGGCGAAGTCGGGTCGCTACGAATATTTCGCCGGCACGCGTCGGAGCGATGCAGCACCTCAGTGGTCACACCGCGCTCGCGCTGCGAAGCCCGTATTCACGGACGAGAACAACGTCGAAGGCGCCGACGTCGTGTACATCCCGGCACTGGATCGCTATCTGCTGACGGTCGGCCACAATCCCTCCGGGGAACCTCGCGACTGGTCCGCGGGACAGCTCGGCGTGTTCGAAGCACCGCAACCGTGGGGGCCGTGGTCGACGGTGGACTATCAAGAGGACTGGGGCGGCTTCAGCATCGAAGGCAAGGGCGACTATCTGGGATTGCGTTTCCCGACGAAGTGGATCAGCGCCGATGGCAAGACGTTATGGGGTGTGTTCTCGAGCTTGCGCTCGCTCGACTCGTTCAACGTCGTGAAGTTGACGCTCGAGACGCAAACGCTGGATGAGTCTCAGCGCACCCCGACGCAGTGATCCAATGCGTCCTCGATCTGGAAACTTACCTCCACCGCAAAGCGTTCGCGCAACCAGCGTTGGTTGAGCTCGTGCAGCTGGTTGTTGGTATCGAAGCGGTTGAGAAAGACGAACGTGGGCAGCGGATGAATCGCAGCCAGGGACAGGCGCACCGAATTGAGCGTACCGAGGCCCGCATCGGCCACCAAGATAACTGCATCGACTTGCAGTCGGTGCAGCACGTCCACGCTATCCGCATCGTGTGCAAGCGGTGAGCGCGGACCCCCTACGGTTTCGATGAAGACTCGCTCCGTCCCGACGGGCCAGCTGATCTCGCTCAGTACTTCCTGGAAGCGAATGTGCGGGCGACCCAGCACATCGGCTGCCATCGGTGGTGCCATCGCCACGGGATACGAGCGGTGCGGCGGACACACGACTGCGGCGTCTTCGCCGCTCGCCGCTGCGAGCACGTCGGCATCGGTCGAGCCTGCGTCCAGCTCAAAGGATTGCACGGGCTTGCGCGCCGCCACCGAAAAACCTCGCCGACGTGCGCCTTCCAGCATGCGGGCGAGTACCCACGTCTTCCCCACTTCGGTGTGAGTACCCAGCACGCCAATGACGCGAGTCGGACTATGCATTTGTGTGCAGCGCTAACGTTGCAGATGCGGACCCAGGGCCCGCAACAAGCGATCGA
>JBEVDW010000571.1:0-4438 GCA_040513115.1 Steroidobacteraceae bacterium
GCCTTGCGGAAGAGCTTAGCGACAGAATTCTGATAAGCGTTCTCTATAATGGCATACGACTCCAGCAGTTCTCTGAATCGTTGTGCGGGCAGGTGTTGTTTGTTCTCAGGCCCAGAGTCCATGAGTCAAACCATTCTGGCGACCGTCGAGCTGCGCGCGGGCGGCAAGATCGTGAGCCTCGAATCACAGGTCTTTGCGCTGCTCGCGCTCCTGGTCGAAAACCGTGAACGTGTCTGTGGCGAATTGAGCGTCACGCGGCCACAGGCAGCTGATATAACCCGCGGCAGTGAGATCGCCATTGATAGTCGTCAAGAGCGATCACGTTGCGGTCGGTTGAGCAGATCGGAGTGACGCCCTTCAATGACGCATGAACCCGGCCGTGATTGTAGTGGTCCTTGAACTGCCGCAGCTTCCGTTCGAGATCTCGGGCACCCCAGAAGGGAACGTGATCCAGCAGCTCTCGACGCACAGTGCCGATCATTCGCTCAACGAACGGATGCGATAGTGGCACGTGCGGCACGGTCTTGATCTCGCTCACATCAAGGATGCGCAGATTGGCCTTCCAGCGATGAAACTCAAACAGCGGGTCATGGTCGCTGCTGAGGTGCTGCGGCAGTGTGGGTGCGCCCGCGATTGCCTGATTGAACATTCGGCACAGCGCCGGACCATCGACCACCCCTGGCTGCACGTCGAAGGCGATGATGCGGCGGGTGAACTGATCCATCACCACCATCACCCAGCGCGTCTTGAGGATCAGCGGTTCACAACGAAAGAGATCGACGCTCGAGAGGCTGTCCTTGGCATGTCCGAGGAAGGTAAGCCAGGACGGACCGCCGGAGCCGCTGGTCGGCCGACAGTGTTTGGCGAGTACACGACGCACAACATCCTTGTCGATCTCGACACCGAATACGAAGGCGATCTGTTGAGCGATGCGCCGGCTGCCGAAGCGAGGGTTCCGACGTTTCATTTCGACGATCGCTGCGATCAGCTCTGGGCTCGGCCCTTTCGGGCCTGGCTTCCACCGCCGCCTCGGAGCGAAAAGCAGGCGATATTTACGATTCACCAAGGCTCGGTGGAACGCCATGAGCGTCGACGGCTTCAGCACAATAGCCGAGCGCAGCAGGCAAGCAGGACGCATCAGACCCGCGCAGAGACTCGCGATGATGCGGTCGATGGGTCGCAGATTCGGCGCTCTGGCCCGTGACCGATTCAGGATCAACAGCTGATGTTTGAGCAGCAGCGACTCTGAGAGGATCGATCGAGCGCCGCCGGGGAGCAGCAGCTTGGCAACCGTCGCGATGAGGTGGATGGCGAGAATGGCCAGGTCACGCATCCAGCCATGCTAACGATCCGGGACGGCGGCGCAAGACTTGGATCGTCGCGGGGTCTATGCGATAAATTCGAATTCGCCACACACACCTATGAAGTTCGACCTCGACAAACTCTATGCTGCAGCCGTCCACAAAGTCGGTGTCTGGTCGGAGCGACCGACAGCGCGCCAGCAAGGCCGTCTTCAGGATGCTGAGCGAAGACGATGGATTGGCAGTCCCGCGTCAAACAACTCGAAAAGTTGCTGAGCGAGTCTCGCGGGTGAATGCGCATCGTTCGCATCTTCGCAGCGAGTTCTGTTACGGGCTGGTGTCTAGCGACGCTTCTGCATCAGACCAGCAATTACTTTCTCCAGGGCTTCGGGCTCGACTGGCTTCAGCAGATACGCATCGAATCCCGCTGCGGTTGCCTGCTGTTGATACTGTTGCTGAGTGAAGCCACTTAGCGCTATCAAACAAGCAGCTGACCCAGCTTCCTTTACTTGTCTCGCCAGCTCAAAGCCGGTCAGATCTGGCAGCCCGATATCCAACACCAGAATATCTGGTGCGTACGTTTCTAAGCTGCTGAGAACTTCTACACCTGAATATACCGCCCTGGTTTCGTAGCCCGCCAACTCCAGGAGCATGGCGGTCGAATCGGCGGCGTCATGGTTGTCATCCACGACCAACACGCGCGCGCCAGGGGCGTTCGGCTGCACATGCTCGATGCTGAGCGAAAGTTTGTCCACGGCCACACTCTCCCCTTGGCCGCTCTTCACTCGCCATCTCGGCGAGTGAAATATCTTTATCTAATTGGTGAGCGCGCCGGTGGACGCAACTTCGCACAAACGTAGACGCAACATATGTAGTTAGGACATAAGCGGTATGAATTTTTGCAACGCTCGATTGCCGTCATGAACTATGAAATCAAGCGGGGGAGCGCAGCGGGAGTTTGCAGGTAAGTACGGCGGGGGCAAGCTGCTAATGCGCCTGAAAGGGCGCGGCGGCTAGCTCAACACACGCGAAGTCCTTACGCGTAGCCTCGCGATGCGGGTAGGAGAAGCAGTGCGGATGGTGCGCCTAAGCGCTCAAACGAGAACTGCGCGGATGCAGTCGCACGTTCAGTCGTGAGAGCCGCGCTCCGACAGTACCAGCGCGAACTCGAGCGCGCGGTCTAGGATCTCAGCCTCGAATCGGCCGAACACTAACGGCAGGAATTCGCTTAGCTCATGCTGCATTCGAACTCGGCGAACACACGGCGTATCGCGAGCATGGCGCCACCCGCAGGGCATCTAAGGGCTGTTACGACTTGGCTGTTGCCGTCGTGGTGGTGCATCGAGGAGATACAATGCTAAGCAGGGTCTGCGAACGACTCCATCAGTGGCGGAATGTGATCGGGTATTTCTCGCGCTAGATAGCCTATGCGACCGAAGCGTTGCTGCAGCTTGTCACCTGCTAGGGCATGAAGGCGCACGGCCCATACCGTCGCCTGCTCGATCGGCGCGCCACGCGCGCACAGTCCAGTAATAATGCCGGCCAGTACATCGCCTGATCCGGAGGTGGCGAGTCCCACATTGCCTCCGGCATGAACCCATACTTCACCTGTGGGGTTTGCAATGTGCGTCGTGGCACCCTTAGCGACGACGACCGTGGTCCAGCGCTTGGCTGCGGATAACGCTGCGTGTTGCTTGTCTTTTTCAACTGCGCTCTTCTCGATATCAAGCAAGGAGGCCATTTCCCCGGCGTGGGGCGTGATAACGATGGAGGCACTCGATTTGCTACCGGCGCTCTGGTGCGCGGACATACGCTTGTCAATCAGCGCCTGCCAGTTATCAGCTTTCACAGATTCTAATGCCAAGGCGTCCAACACGGTGGCAACGCTCGGCGATGCAGACAGAACGGAACATGTAATCGATTGTGTGGCTTGCTTATCCTGCATTCCAGGACCAATCAATATGGCGTCCACATCACAGATGGGTAGCTTGTCGATCGATGGCGTGATGACGCCGCCTCCAGAGGTCTCGTCGAGGGCAATCACGCGTGCTTCGGGCACGGCATGCGCT
Organism: Steroidobacteraceae bacterium; assembly: GCA_040513115.1. GTDB lineage: Bacteria > Pseudomonadota > Gammaproteobacteria > Steroidobacterales > Steroidobacteraceae > DATELY01. The sequence goes on from JBEVDW010000571.1 coordinate 3,371, forward strand.
ACGTGAGCGGCGATCGAGCGAGCAGTGGCGAGACAGAGCTTTCCCGCCCCAGCTCGCATGGCGCCCAACGCAGCAAGCACGATGGCACCAGGCATCTCGATCGATCCACCGATCAGAAGCACCCGCCCACGGTCATCCTTGTCCGTAGCATCGCCGGGATCAGGTAATGGCCATCGCCTTAGCAAGTGGTCATCCGCATTGATGCTGCCATCGCTCGTGGCGCGCGTGTTCATGTTGTCTAGGCTCCCACGCCCTTATTCATGGGTGCGTCGGGTTCGGTGGTAATGGGCGTATCGCCTTCTCGCATAGGCGCGACCAGATTGGCGTGCTGCAGAACCAGCTTACCGTTCCGGCCGGCGCGGGGATCAAACTCATATTTGGTCACCGAGCAGTTAGGCACATCGCCTTGACGATCGATGTCCAGGATCTCGTTCTCGTCCAACCGCTCGATCAGATATCGGAAGCAATTGACGATGACTTGATGCGCAACGATCAATACCCGTTCTTGCCGGTACTCGCGTGTCAACGTGTCAATCACGCTGCGCAGCCGCAGGATGACGTCACACCAACTCTCGCCACCCGGAGGCCTGAAATAGAACTTCCCCACATGGGCACGCTGTTCGCTCAGTTCCGGGTACTTTTGTTGGATGCCCAGCTTGGTCAAACGGTCGAGGATTCCGAATTCCTTTTCCCGCAAGCGTTCATCGGCGCGAAAGCCGACGTCTGCGGGAACGACGCCCAGTTGCCCTATCACCAAATGTGCTGTCTGCCGCGCTCTGATGTAGGGAGAGCTCAGTACCACCGACGGCCGCCGCGGCCCCTTAATCTGAGCGAACCAATCGCCCAGCGATTGGGATTGCTCACGACCAAGCTCAGATAAGGGCACGTCGACGTCGCGGGTACTGATGTTAATGACGTGACGTGACGCCGCTTCGGCTGCATCCCTGGCTACATTGCCGGCGCTTTGTCCATGCCGTACCAACCACAAAGTTTGTGGCCATTTCTGTTCGCTCATTGCTGTTGGTCCGCCGCACATCGAATCTAACGTGCTGAAACAACGCGCCTTGA
>JBEVDW010000572.1:0-3551 GCA_040513115.1 Steroidobacteraceae bacterium
GCCGCATCTTCGATCGAGCCGCGTCGGACGAACCGCCCGCCGACCCTGCAGTGGGGCCTGTGCGGTAGCGTCGGGCCCGTGTGAAAGACGCTCTTGATCCTTGAGCAGTCGCTCCCCTTGCCACAATTCATCAGCTTCTGTGCCCGCAACTCGGGAATAATCCGCCGCACAACAGCCAAACGGGGGAGGCGACATGGCGGAGAACGAGATCTCATCGAAGCGGGACGGTCAGTTGCCGATCATTCTGATCGCAGCCGTTGTTCAGGGCTGGGCGCTATATGGTCTGCACATGGCAGTCAAAGGTCAGCTCTGGCCAGCGACTGAGCCAGCCTGGTTGCTCGCCCTGTATGCGATTGCGGCATTGACGCCGCTCACGGTGCAGATGCTGGCTGGCTCCATGCATTTGCGTGCCACGTGGGCATTGGTCGCTGGTCTGAGCACGCTGATCCTGTCCTTCGGCTGGCACCATGGAGCGCACGTCGTCGACTTCTCCTCGGAGCGATCTGACTTCGCCGAGCAATGGTTTCCGCTCGGATTCGTGCTGGGTGTGTTGTGGTTGTTGACCCTGCCGTTCATCCAGGCGCGCATTGCTCATGGACGCTGGCGCGTACCCTATGTCGCGCTATTCGCCACTGCGTGGAACAACAAGCTCGTACTGATCGAGGCGGCCCTGTTCACGGGTCTGTTCTGGCTGTTGCTGTTTTTGTGGCAACAGTTGTTCGTCATGTTGGGGATCCGGTTCTTCAGGGAGCTATTCAGCGAGCCGCTCTTCATCTACCCGGTGACATCGCTCGCTTTCGGCGTGGCGCTGCATCTGATCGGCTCGCTCGACAGATTGACGCAGCTCGTGCTCGAGCAGGTGCTGAACGTATTCAAATGGCTCGCGCTGGTCGCGGGACTCATTCTCGTGCTGTTCACCGTCGCGTTGATCCCAAAGCTTCCCGAGATGGTTTCTACGGGCGAGCGTGCGATCAGTGCAGCGTGGTTGCTATGGCTCATCGCTGTCACCGTGCTGCTCGTCAATGCGGCGTATCGTGATGGCAGCATCGAGCGACCCTATCCTCGCTTCATCGCGCTCGCCTTGCGGGTTGCGATACCGCTGACTGTCGTCATCTCATTGACCGCGTTGTATGCGCTGAATCTGCGCATCGAGCGGTTCGGGTTCACCGTTGATCGCGTCTGGGCTTGTGTGGTCGCCGTTGCCGCGTGTGTGTACAGCGTTGGCTATGCTTTGGCTGCTCGCGACAAGCAGCGTTGGATGGAGAGCATCGCGAGGGTCAACGTGATCGTGGCGTTGATCCTGATCGGCGTGCTCGCACTTGCCCTGACGCCAGTGCTTTCGCCATATCGAATCTCCGCCGCGAGTCAGTTCGCGCAGGTGCTGAAACACTGGCCGCAGGCGGAAGCAAACCGAATGGACAATGCATTGCGCTACTTGCGCTTCTCGTCAGGCGCCTACGGGGCGGAGCGTCTGCAACAGCTGGCAAGGATCGAGGATCACCCGCATGCAGCTTCCATTCGAGCCGATGCCAAGGCTGTGCTGGCGAAGAAGCATCGGTATGAAGACGGACGCCCACCAAGCGACGTGGAGCGCCTAGTCGCGAACATGATCGTCTATCCGCAAGATCGCACCCTCGAGCCTGAGCTGCTCAGGAGCTTGAAGTCCGAGCTCGCAAAGCCCGAAGTGCAGTGGATGTACAGCAACCTCAATGCGCCGATCCTTGGCGTGCTCATCGATATGGATGGCAATGGCACCGAGGAATTCGTCGCGGTGGGTCAACAACACGCAACGGTGTTCGAAAAGAACGCCACGTCCTGGTCATCCACAGTGCGACTGCAATCGACGCCATCAGCACCGCCGGAGCGCGTAACCGGGATGGAGCAAGATGCTATCCGCGTGGTGCGACCGAAGTGGTCGCAGCTGCAAGTGGGCAAGCAGACGTTTCGCGAGGTGGCACTAGGCTATTGATGCGAGAGCCGCCGCGAGACGGCACTGCAAGTTCACGGAGTCAGTGCTCGACTTCGTCCACCGCGGCCTGACCCGTGAGCTCATGCCGCACGATCGCCCAAGACATGCCCACCCCGAGGATCAACCCGAGAGCGAGAAGGACGACCCAGCTCATCGTGGTCGTGTTGGAGACGTCGAACCATCCCCACGACGCGAAGAGCCAAACCAACGCTGCGGTGAGCGCCGCCGTGAGCATGAGGCCCAAAATGCCGATCGCCTGCATCATCGAGCGCCAGAGAAAGATCCACAGGATGAGAAGGGCGATGCCGAGCACGGCCTGAACCGGCGTGAAGGACGGGAAGCCGCTGCGTACCCAATGGAAATAGCTGTGGCCCGTCGGATTGAAGGTGAGCAGTACCAAAGCCACTGCAAAGAGGATGCGCCAGGCGAAGCCGAAGAACGAGAAATTCTGCATCCTCAAACTCCCCAAGTAACAGCGCGGGCGATTATCGGAGTTTTCCTGCCGCCCGGCCAGTGATTGGACGGTCCCGTTCGACGATGTATATCCGCGGTGGCGCTCAATCCGCAGCGCGTATGTCCGTAACTGTCGTGTGCTCAACAGCCGCGCCAGCAGCGTCTGGTCCCGACGCAGTCCACGCACCAGTCCATTCCTCCACCGCAAATTGATTCGTCGACGGAAACCCCGGCGGACGCCGTTCCTCGAATCGGCGGTCATACTCGATCTTCGTCGCATACCGCGGCTCCGTTGCCGACAGCGTGCCAGCCGACAGGCTTCCGTAAATCCTTAGCGTTCCCGCGTGCGGATGATCGATGTCTGTCACGATGAAACTGCGGCGCGCGAAGATGGCGGCGTGGATGCTGATGTCGCCGGGTCCCGTTACTCCATGGGATGCGAGCTGGACGGAGCGGTCGGAAACGAGTCCGAGATAGTCGCGCGAGCCGGGATCGGCGCGCGGGTCGTGGGCATACGTGAGATTACCTTCCACGATGATTCTGTCCGGCGAGTAGATGAGAACCTTGCCCGAGACGACTCCTTTCACATACAGCGTCGCGCCGCGCGCTGCGATGAAATACACGGGCTGCTCGGTTGGCTCGTTGCGATACTGCGATTGCCGCGTAGCCAGATCGAGCCACGTGTAACTGCCGTCGGCGAAGAATCTGATGCGGGCGTCATTCGCGATCTCGTGTATTCGCGCGTTCTCGTCGCGCGGTGCCCAAGCGAACGGGTGGCTCTTCTCGGGCAGCGCGATGCGTCCAGCCCGCGTTTCGATGCCGCCGCGGAAGATGTCCTTCTCGCGCCGCCTGCCAACGGACTCGGTGTTGAACGTGCGCGCCGCCGTGGTCACCTTGCCGAGAAATTTCGGCGCGGTGCGACGGTCGTACATCAGGTTGAACTGCGAATTGATGTGCGAGCGGCCATCGATCTCATCATCGTGCAGCTGCACCATCGGATCCCAGCGATCGACCATTTGCGTATAGCTGGAGAACGCGAGGCGCTTGAGCTTGATGCGGGTCTTGAGTTGTTGGCCGCGATCTTCTGCGCTGACTTCAGCAATGACGCGATCGAGTGCGTCGCCGTCTT
>JBEVDW010000573.1:0-9614 GCA_040513115.1 Steroidobacteraceae bacterium
TTCTCAAACAGCTGCTCCTGCTTCGCGCCGGCCTTGAGGGCGCTTGCGAGAGCCGCCTTCAGGTTGTCCACATGCAGATCCATATGCACGGGTGTCCAATGGCGCTCGTAGTGGCGTGTTTCCTTTGTCTGGCTTGACGGTGAGGAGCCGGGGGCCTTTTCAAGAAGGCAGATTTCGGCAGCACCCGCGCGCAGTACTGCAACGCCGGGAACCGGCTCGGAGCTCTTTGAAAAGCCTAAGGCCTCGGAATAGAAACGGACTCCGTCTGCCAGGTTCGGAACGTCAATGCTGACTGACACTGAGATCACTGTTGCCTCCTGTCACGCGACACCGCCGTCAAGCGCATGCATCTCTTTCGGCGCGTATATGGCATTGTTGAGCGCCTACGGTCGATCGCCGCCTGAACTGGAACTCCCGGAAGGAGACTCCGCGTATCGTGGAGCGCTTCCGCCGATGTGGTCCCACGGAGCCTTGGAATCGACAAAGATGTGCATCTCGATCTGTACGCCAGGATCGCCATCGACAGTCCCCAGAGTGATTCCGTGGACTGACTCTCGGCTCGTTCCGCAAAGCGTCGACCCACAACTGCGGCAGAAACATAAACCCCATCCGGGAGTCGTTTCAAAGTAAGTGAGGTTGTCTTCTCCTGCCGTCCAGGAGAACGAGCCGGGAGCGACTTCAGAATAGGCCGAGCCGGTACCGCTGAAAGCCTTTCTGCACCGTGAACAATGACAACTCCTGCCCGGGCCCAAAGGGGCATCGATGCGATATCGAACGAGCCCACAAAAACATCCACCGGTTAGAGCCATCGCTTCTTCCTCACAGCGCATCTGTCATCCGGCGCGTCTTCACATTGATCAGATGGCACATCGCGTCGAGTACCAACATTTTCTCTGCCGTTACACGATAACCGTTGTCGCCTTCGGTTCTGATCGAGGTAGAAATGACGGCGTAGTACGGTGCTGGGTGGGTTCTTACGGGCTCTGCCATTCACGTCCCTTTGTGCGCCCAATGTTTGAACTCAGCCGCCTGCGGAGGCTGGCGAAGCCGGCCGTAGAAGGTCGGCAGGAGGGAAAGGGTTAGACGCGCGATGAGCCATCATGAAACCTAGCGATCCTGTTGCCAATGGAACTTGTGGAATAGACGGTGCATCACTGGCGCAAAGACCAGACCGGCCGCGGCCAAGAAGACCAGGCCGGCATACAGCGCGTAGAAACCAGCGAACACCTTGCCGCCGTCGGTGCGCGGCGCATCCACTGGGCCCATGCCGCCCATGAGCATTGCGGCATTCAGGAATGCATCGCGCCACAGCAAATGCTCAAAGTATTCATAGCCGACCATGCCAAGAGCGAGCGAGAAAGCCAGCACTGCCAGCGCTGCAACGGCGTGTAGCAAGATCCGCCTGGCGAACCGTTCGGGAGGGATTGGTGGATGTACTCTAGACTCGTACATGAACAGTCGGCGGACCCTCCCTCTAGCGCCCAACCGTCAGCGTCCGCTGGTTGGAAAGGTGGCGTGGATTTCTGGATTCAGCCGGACAACATTTGACTTTTTCGCGAAGCGAGCTGCGTACTTGCCGCGGGCGAAGCCATTCGTGAAATCCTCGCGGCTGTAACTGGAGCGCAGTTCGTCGGACTTGATTCGTTTAGCCTTCTTCATGAAGTCTCTTCTCGTGGCGGGTCGCCACGCGTGCACTGATGATCTGGATGATATCCCCATTGTCTGTATGCGCCATCACAAGAAAACGACCCCGCAAGGATTCTCCGAACGTAATCCAGCGGGCTTCGCCAATGGAAGGGTCTGGATCTGCGCCTGTAATTGCCTCGCCCCGTTTGGAGCGTCAACAAGAGCAGCAGCCGGCGAACCAGTGGGGTCGCTTGCCCGAGAGTTATCTCGCCGCGGCTAGCGCCCTAGGAACTACACGACAACATCGAGCACCCCGCCCTCTGCTTCGCCCAATCCGGCCGTCGCTGAGCGAATGCTTCTCGACCAGGTTGATCCGTGTATGGATGGCGCATCACGTCGAGTAGCTCGGTGATGCCGGCGTAGTCGCCTTGCTCGGCGCGATCAATGGCTTGTTGGGCCAGGTAGTTGCGGAGGACGTAGCGGGGATTGGTCGTGTGCATGAGAGCGCGACGTTGCTCGCTCGAGAGCGAGTCCTTTCTCACACGCGCGGCGTAGCGGGCCAACCAGTCGATCAACTGCGATTCGACAGCACGACGATTCACGTTGTCATAGAAGGTGTGCTCGAGCGGTTGCAGCGTGGGCGCATCCAGGTCCACATCGCTCAATGCCCTAAAGAACAGCGTCATGTCGACCTCGCCCTTCTGGAGTAATCCGTAGAGCGAGTGCATCAAGTCGAGATCTTCATCCAGGCATTCGCTCAAGCCGAGTTTCGCAGCGATGTGTTTGCGATCGGTTGCGATGTAGACATCGGCGTATCGATCGAGACCCGCGCGCAGCGGTTCGTCGCTGGGAAAGAGTGAGAGCAAAGCGCCGGCCAGTGCGCCGAGATTCCATTGGGCGATGTGTGCTTGCTGGCCGAAGCGGTAGCGGCGCGTAGCGGCGTCGGTTGTGTTGGGTGTCCAGTCGAGGTCGAAGTTGTCGATCCAGCCGTAGGGGCCGTAGTCGATGGTGAGGCCGAGGATGGACATGTTGTCCGTATTCATCACGCCGTGGACGAAGCCGACGCGCATCCAGTGGGCGATCGTTCGCGCCGTACGTGCGCACACCTCGTGAAACCACGCTGTGTAGCGTTCTTGTTCGTTCTCTAGATGCCGCTCGAGGATTTCGGGGAAGTCGCGACGAATCGTGAAGTCCACGAGCTGCTTGAGCAACACCGTGTCGCCACGTGATGCGGGCAATTCAAAGTTGCCGAAGCGGATGAACGAGGGTGCCACTCGACAAACGATTGCGCCGGGCTCCATGCGGGGTCGGCCGTCGTAGAACATGTCGCGTTCGACTTGTTCCCCGGTGAGTACCAGGCTCAGCGCTCGCGTCGTGGGGACGCCGAGGCGATGCATCGCTTCGCTGCAGAGGAATTCGCGTATCGACGAGCGCAGCACGGCGCGGCCGTCAGCAGTGCGTGAGTACGGCGTCGGGCCTGCGCCTTTGAGCTGCAGTTCCCAGCGTTCGCCGGCTGCGTTGATGGTTTCGCCGAGCGTGATGGCGCGGCCGTCACCGAGTTGGCCCGCCCAGTTGCCAAATTGATGTCCGCCGTAATTCGCAGCGTATGGCTGCATCGAATCAAGGACGGCGCTGCCACCGAACACTTCTGCAAATCGGGGTGAGCGGATGTCGGCTGCGTCGATGCCGAGTATCGCGGCGACTTCTGGTGAGTACGCGATGAGTTGCGGTGCGCGGACGGGAGTGGGTGTGACGAAGGAGAACAGCGCGCCTTGGACCTGGCGCAACCGGGCGCTCTGGTCGGGGTCGGCGGGAAGGTCGCGGACGAAGGCGTTGTCGAAGGTTAGGGAATTCATCTGTTGCAACCAGGTTCTCTGCTCCGCTGCCCCACCCTACTTCGCAAGGGAGGGGACTGGAGAGCGCGACATTGAATTGGGCCTCGATATCTACTCCGCCAGCGCAATCAACTCCGCGCCGTAGCGGTCGAGCTTGGTCTTGCCGATGCCGGGTATGTCGGCGAGTTGCTCGCGTGTACGCGGGCGCAGGCGGGCGATTTCCGTCAAGGTGGCATCGTGGAGAATCACGTACGCAGGAACGGATTGCCGGCGCGCTTCCTCGAGGCGCCAACTCTTCAGTCGGGACAGACGTTCCGAGTCCGGCGCAATCTGGTCAATGGCAGCGGGCTTGGATTTGCGCGTGGCCTTGGTTCGCTTGCGCTCGAGCAGCATGCGCATTTCAACAGAGCGCTCGTTCCGCAACACAGGTCGCGCGTGCTCCGTGAGCCTCAAGGCGCCGAATGCGTTGTGATCGACACGTGCGTAGCCCATCGCGACGAGTTGGCGGAATACGTTGCGCCATTCGAGCTCGCTCAAGTCCTGGCCAATGCCGAACACGCTCAAGCGGTGATGATCCCAGCGTTGCATGCGCTCGCTGTCCTTGCCGCGAAGCACTTCGATGAGGTGCATGACGCCGAAGCGCTGCTCGACACGGTAGATGGTGGATAGTGCCTTTCGTGCCGCGTCGGTGGCATCCCACGTTTTCGGCGGCGACAAGCACGTGTCGCAGTTGCCGCAGGGTTGCGAGGTTTCGCCGAAGTAAGAGAGCAGCCGTACGCGACGACACTGAGCGGTTTCGCAGAGACCCAACAAAGCATCGAGCTTGGCACTGGAGACGCGCTTGAACGTCTCGTTACCTTCTGATGCATCGATCAGCCGGCGCTGCTGCACGACATCGGCGAGGCCGTACGCCATCCACGCATCCGCAGGCGCGCCATCGCGCCCAGCGCGTCCGGTTTCCTGGTAGTAGCCCTCGATACTCTTGGGCAGATCGACATGAGCGACGAAGCGCACGTCGGGTTTGTCGATCCCCATGCCAAACGCGATCGTGGCCACGATGACGATGCCTTCTTCGCGTTGAAAGCGGGCCTGGTATTCGCTGCGCGTGTGCGTCTCCATGCCAGCGTGATACGGCAATGCCTGCACGTCGTGGACCTGCAGCCACTGCGCCACCTCCTCCACGCGCTTGCGCGACAGACAATAAACGATGCCTGCATCACCCGCATGTTCGGCACGCACGAACGTCAGCAGCTGGGCGCGCGCATCCACTTTGTCCACGATCGTGTAGCGGATGTTCGGCCGATCGAAGCTGGAGACGAACACGCGGGCATCCTGCAGTGCGAGTCGCTGGATGATCTCTTCGCGGGTTTGCGGATCCGCGGTTGCCGTGAGCGCAATGCGCGGCACGCTCGGAAAGCGTTCGTGCAGCAGCGAGAGTTGCAGGTACTCCGGTCGGAAGTCGTGCCCCCATTGCGATACGCAATGTGCCTCATCGATCGCGAACAATGCGATGGGGGTGCGCGCGATCAACTCCAGACAGCGAGCGGTGGTGAGCCGCTCCGGCGCGACGTACAGTAGATCGAGCTCGCCCTGAGCGAAAGCCTGCTCGACAGCCCGCGCCTGCTGCGCGTCGAGGGAGGAATTCAGAAAAGCGGCTCGAATGCCCAGCTGCGTGAGCGCTGCTACTTGATCCTGCATGAGCGCGATCAAGGGAGAAACAACGACCGCCGTTCCATTGCGAACCAAGGCCGGTACTTGATAACAGAGCGACTTTCCGCCGCCTGTTGGCATCAGCACGAGCGCATCCCCACCCGCGATCACGTGCTCGACGATCTCCTGCTGCGCGCCACGAAACTGCGGATGCCCGAAAGTGTCGCGCAGGACGTTGAGCACATCCGGTGAAGCGGGGCGAGTCGAATTGAAGTTGATCAAGGAGTTCAAGAGTAAGCGCCGCTTCTCGGACGATGTGTGCCTGCGGATTTCGGCGCCCAAGTCTACAGGGTCGTCGCCGCATCATCTCGCCACGATTACGGCGGTGTTCGTTCACAAACTGCCCGGCCGAGGAACACGCCCGCGGCTGATCCGTTTTCCCTGCATCTCGAATGCTTGCATAGGAGAGTTCCATGCGTGGTCAAGCGTTGCGTGCTTCCTGCGTCGTTGCAATGTTGGGCTGCGCGGCTGCGTTTGGTCAGAGTGCGATGGGTGGCGGAACGGGCGATTCCAGCCGTACCCAGTCGGCTGCCACGCCGAACGCGTCCTCGCGAAAACCCGCCTCATCCATGCCGAGCGCCACTAGCTCATCGCAGACGCCTGAAACTGAAACTCCCGTGCGGCAACCGCCCACATCACCAATACCCTCGACATCCACGCCCGCGACCGATCAGACGACCAGCCCGACACCCTCGCAGCCGACGGCTTCGTCCGCGAGCGCGGCGCAATCGGATACCGAGCAGGGCACGCAACCGACCCATGCGCAACCGCCTGCGACGTTGGACAGGGTGGACACGACCGATCCCGCCCGCCGACGCATGGCCGAAGCGGCCACCCATCGCGACGCACCGACGAGCACGGACACGATCGCACCGGCTTCCCGCGGAGTCGGCCCGAACGGCAATCTGCCCGACTGCAGCCGCTTGCGCGGGATCGAGAAATCCGAATGCGAACGCCGCGACACCTCGCGAGATGATCTGCCCGCCGGCGTAACGACGACGCAACCGCCACGCTAGCCACTCGTTGTCGGTTCGCCCGAGCGCCATTCGTCCTTGCAGACGAGTGGCGCTCTTTGCGTGGCAAGCTGCACGCGTGGCGCGCTAAAGTTCATCGGCCGACGCAATCGCAACGAGGCACCATGAAACTCTACGAGTTCGGTCCCACACGCTCCATCCGCGTGCGCTGGATGTTGCAAGAGCTGGACGTCCCATTCGAGTCCATTCAAGTCAATCTCGCCGCCGGCGAGCACAAGCGGCCCGAGTTCCTGAAGGTGAATCCCGCCGGCAAGCTGCCCGCCTTCGTGGACGGCGATCTGGTCCTGAACGAATCGATTGCGATCGTCCTGTACCTCGCGGACAAGTTCGCGAACAAAGGCTTTGCGCCCACCGACCTGAAGGACCGCGCCGAGTATTACCGCTGGCTGCTGTTCACCACGAACGAGCTCGAGCAGCCGCTGTGGCGCATCGCTCGCAATACGAATGTCTACCCGGAGAAGGACCGCCTGGCTGAGGATGTTCCGCTTGCATGTCGCGACTTCAAGCCGATGGCAGCTGTGCTGCGCGAGCACATGCGAGGCCGCGAGTTCGTGGTGGGTGATCGAGTGACGGCTGCGGACTTCGTGCTCGCTTACACACTCGATTGGGCGAATGAGGCCGAGCTGCTCGGCGAGTATCCGGAGCTGGTGCAGTACATGGAGCGGATGTACAGCAGGCCGAAGGCGCCGATGAGGATCGTGGAGGCGTTTGCGCAGATTGGGCAGGGGAATTAGGAGCTATCTCAGCACAACGCGGGCCTTGCGGAGTCAACGGACGCGAAATGGTCATCCCGCCATCGCCCGCTCCAACACCGCGACGCGCCGTTGCCAGAACGGTGCGTTGGGCCAGCGCTGCTCGTAGTTGTAGTAGCTCGCGCGCTCTAGAAGATACGTCGTGCATTCCGCGTTGCGCTCGGCTTCGTAGCGATACACGACTGTCCCGTCTCCTTCGAGCACACTCTGCACCGTGCTCGCTGCCGCTTGCGCTGTCTTCAATGCGCGCAACACGCCGCTGCCGGAAATCGGATCGACGGCGAGCGCCGCATCGCCCACGGCCAGCCAGCGTGCCGGTGATGCATGAGTGCGCACGAGCCGCTGGCTGACGGCCGGAAAGATACGCGGACCCCATTGCACTCGACCTGCACAGATGCGCTCCATCGTGAGGGGCGCGCGGTTCAACACCGAGAACCACTGCTGCAAGTCATCGAAGTCATTCCTGCGAACGAGGTCTGCATCGCACATCAGCATGGCCATCGAACGATCCGCGGCCAACGGCGCGACGTACCACCAGCCTTCCGCGGTGGCCTCGACATGCGTGTAGCAGTGGCGATGAGCTTCGGGATCGCTAAACTCGACCGCGACACCCACGAGTCTGTCGAACACGCGATGTCGAGCCTTGCACGGTCGCGCCAGGGCGGCTCTGCGACCTGTAGCATCGACGACGAAGCGGGCCTTCACTTCACTCGAGCCTGCGCGCGCGTCCGTCACATGCAACGTGATACCGCCCTCCTGTTCGACCACGCATTCCTGTATACGCACACCGACTCTCAATTCCGCCCCGGCCTCGGCGGCGCAACGAGCGAGCATGTGATCGAAGCGCCGCCGATCGACGTGCCAACCGTGCTGATACGCGGTGGAGAGATGCGAATGGTCGCTCACCTCATCAGCGCCCCATACGCTGCGCGTACCGAATGAGGGCAGCGGGTCCAACGCCAGGAACGCGGACCACACACCCAATTGCGTCAGGGGTCCTTGTACCGCCGGTGCAAGCGATTCGCCCACCCGCGCCTCAGCGAAGGTCGATTGCTCCAGCAGGCAGACGCGATAGCCGGCTGTTGCAAGGAGCTTTGCCGTTGCGGCGCCGGCAGGCCCGGCGCCGATGATGGCGACGTCATATGCGGTCATGTGTCGCCCTCAGCAGTTGCAATCGCGGCGGCAATACTTCGCCACGCACTCGCGCAGACGCTCGAGATTGACGCCGGCTTCGCGCAACCGCTTTTCGAGCTCGGGACTGATCACACCATCGCGTTGCAAGACACAGGCGATGAGCTTGCACAGCGAGCTCACATCGGAGCCACCGCTCGTATCGCCATCTGGCGTATTCGAGCCGCCGCCCTGCGGACCAGGCCGATCGCCGCCCCGCCACACAGCCGCAGTCAACGTCTTCTCGCGCGTGAACGGCTCTCCTCGAGGCGTCGTACCGCGGGCTCGAATTCGGAAGCGATAGACGCCAGGTACCTTCGTTGCAAAGTCGGCGGTGAAGTTGCCTTCTGCCTCCGGTGTGAAGCTCAGTGTCTGCGTCGCCCCGTTCGGCCGCGTCACGTCCGCCACACGTCGGTACCTGCGGTGATCGGAATACCGGAGTGCGCGATGGACGCATTGAGCATCACGCGCGCACCCGGCTCGAAGCTCGCCTGTTCCAAGTGGGCTTGCAGTGAGACGTTCGAATAGGCGTGCACGATCAAGCTGTATGGGGCGGTGCGCACTTGACCGGCAGCCGCAGCCGCGGTGGGCTGCGCAACCGCAACACCCTCGGTTGCCAGCATGGATGCCCGTTGCGCTGCCGGACCGTGCTCACGCAGTGAACGACGTGGTGCAGTCACGGCGTGCATGCCGCGAACGATGGAGCGATCGATGCCATCCGGTGAATCGGAGCGTTCGAGCCGCGGGCGGCCGATCTTGATGAGCGCATGCCACGTGCCGCCGTCGTCGAAACGATTCGCCGTCAGCTCCGTCGGCAATGCCGAACGATAGTAGGTTACGCCGTCAGACAGCACGAAGCGCATGCCGGGTTCCGACATGGCGCGCCACGGCTCGATGATCTGACCGTTCGGCGTCTGCAGGCGGAAGTCGATGATCTTCGTGTTCGGCGTGAGCAGAATGACATCGACACCGGCATCGGCGGACGTCAGCTGAAACGGCACGCGCTCGACGCGTCCGGCCATCACCTGACCATCGGGATCGAGCACGACCTCGGCATTGCTGATGCCGGCGAGAATCTGCAGAAAGTACTTCTGCAGCATGAAGCGGTTGTCGGTGCCGATCGCGCCCGTCACCAGCAAGTAGCCGCCGTTGTTGCCGGAGATCGTCTGCAACGCCGGCACGCTGATGTTCTGCGGCTTGCCCAGGCCCACCGCGTAGGTGGACTCGTTGATCTCCGCGGCGACGTCAGCGATATAGCGGTCGCGATTCTCGACGCCGTCGGTCAATACGACGAGCGCCTTCACATCGAACGGCGTTGGCGTGTTGTTGAGAACACCGCGGCCTTCGAAGATGCCGTCGCCGATCGACGTCTGGCCGCTCGGATCGAGACCGGTGCCATTGATCACGTCCTTTGTGGTGCTGCGATTGATGTCAGACAGTCCGCCGGAGCCGAGCGGCAGCACGTTTTGCAGTACTTGCGCATCTTG
>JBEVDW010000574.1:0-2860 GCA_040513115.1 Steroidobacteraceae bacterium
GCGATCACTCGTGGGGCAAGCGCAATTGGACCGGCATCCGCGCGCATCGCTTCTTCTCCGCGAACTTCGGTCCGGCACTGCACGTGGCCTGCATTTCCTACATCGGTGATGACGGCCACCTCAGCAAGAACGGTCTCGTCATCCGCAATGAGGAAGTGCAGTTCACCAAGGACTTTTCGATCCTGGCATACATGGGCGAGGATGCGGTGAGCAATCGGGGCGGCGTCCTGTCGATCACGCTGCCGGATCGCTCGTATGAGCTGCAGTTCAATCCGGTCGGCAAAGCTGCCATATCGGTCATTGATGGCTTTCCCTGCGTGAACAGCTTGTGCCGCGTACGCGCTGGCGATCTGAACGGCGTCGGTGTTGCCGAAACGTCCAACAATGCACAGGGCGGCTCCAAGCTGCCCTTCGTTTTCCCATCCTCCGTGGGCGTCATCGACAACGGTTTGTTTACGACAGCTTGAGAGCGAGAACACGCGCGCATGCAGCCGGATCCCTTCGTCTTCTTGCAGTCCGTGCGTCGGGAGTTGGAGCTTGCCGCTGACGAGCTGAGTGGCAAGGCTCGCGAGGGGTATCTGCGCCGCGCCGCACAGGTGGTGGAGCGGCTGGCATTTCACGAGCAGGGACTGGATGCGCTCCTGGCCGGCGCTGTGAGACGTCAGGAATCGCTGCTGGAACGCTTGCGCAGCTTGAGCCCGTCACCGAATCTGCCGTCATCGTTCGAAGACGCAACGCTCCTTGCGAGATATGAGCGCAACGCGCGCGAGATCGATGCGCTCCTCTTGAAGCTGGGAGCGGCGGCGCAGGGGCGTGATGACGAGTTTTCGTCCGCTGTCGATGCACTCGTCAGCGCAGTGTCGGAATTCGCGCATGATCTGACCCGGGATATCGCAGAGCACGCGCGCACTAGCGCCGAGCGCTGGCAGTCCAAGCGGACGAAAACGAACGCAATTCCCGTCACGGCCGAGCGGCTGACCGGCTACCTCCAGTCGCGCTACCCGGAACATCCACGCCTGCGCGTAGCAGCGGTCGAAAAGCTCGTCGGTCTCAACGCGAACGAAGCGTTCTTCATCGACATCGAGGGGCATCCCACCTGGCCGCAGCGACTCATTCTCCGTCGCTCGTTGCCTGCGCAGATTCAACCCACATCGATCACGGAAGAATTCGCCGTCGTGTCGGCGCTCTGGGGTCGCAACATTCCGATTCCCCAGCCCGTGTTTTGTGAGGACGACTCCAAGGTGCTCGGGCAGCCGTTTGTGGCGATGGCACGGTTGTCGGGCGAAGTGCAGCCCCTCTCGCGCATGGGCGCGCATGGCAAGCGGATCTATCTGCAGTTGGCCGCGCTGCTGGGACGGCTTCACAGCCTGAGTCCCACGATCCTGCCGCCGTTTCGGCGCGCACAGGGAAACGACGCGTTAGGGTGGTTGCACCGACGCATCGACGTGTATGAGCAAGAGTGGCGACGCAGTGCGCGCGAGCCCGTGCATACGGTCACGGCCGGCTTCTATTGGCTGCGGCGTCATGCCGCTGAGTTCATCGATCGACAGGTGATCGTTCACGGCGATCTCGATCAGCGCAACACGCTCGTCGAGGGCGAAGAAATTTGCGCGCTCATCGACTGGGAAGTTACGCATCAAGGTCATCCCGCAGAAGATCTGGCGTACGTGCGCGAGCAGGTGGAGGAGGTCATGCCGTGGACCGAATTCGTGGCCGCCTACGAAGCGAACGGCGGTGCACACGTCACCCCGGAAAAGCTTCGTTACGGGGCCGTCCTGAGCAACCTGTTACGCGTGACGACGAGCATGGTCGCGCACGTGGCGTATGTGGACGGCACGATCGACAACTTCCTCATGGGTACCGTGCGGACACTCGAAACCGAAGCGGCGTGCCAGCGCCTGCACACGCTCATCCATAATTGAGCTAGCGCAATTCGTCCTCGGGAATCGCGAACTCCGTGATCCCGTAGTCTGCCTCCGCGGGAATCTCCAACACTCGACCGGTGGGTCGAACGATGGTCTTCGGTGAGACGGTGACGATGCGTTGTGTGCGTGCGGCCTGCATTGCGCCGGCAAGGTTCGAGTTGCGTGCAAGCTTCTGCAGATTGAGTCGCGTCGCCGGCACGAGTGTGCGTGCACCCGCTGCCGCTTGTGCCAGAGCGTCATTCGGTCGTACCCACTCGGAATCGACCATCTCCTTGCCGTCATGGACGGCGCGCTGTTCTGCGGGTGCAGCGGCGAGATAGAAGTGAGTGTCGAACCGTTTGGGCAGGATGTCGGGCGTGATCCAGTGCGCGAAGGGGACGAGCGCTTCGCAGGTCAGCACGAGATCCTCCGCTTCGAGCATGTCGGCCATGCCGATCTCACCGGCATCCAGACGTTTGCGATAGCGTGTGCCCAGCACCGTGACTCGATTCGCATCGAGGAGTGCGGCTGCTCCGCGTGAGCGGGCGAGCAGAATGCCGCTCTCTTCGAACGCTTCCCGAATGGCGCCGACGCGCAGCGCAATCTGCTCCGGACTCAAACCCTCTGTGCCTGTGCAGCATCCCGGCAGGCACGCATCGTGATCGCCCTTCGCCAGCTTGCCGCCGGGAAACACCAATGCGCCCGAGGCAAAGTCGATCTGGTGATGGCGCACGACCATCAAGACTTCCAGCCCCTGCGCACCTTCGCGTAACAGCATGATCGTGGCGGCGGGGCGAGGCGTGGCAGGGGTGCTGGGTGAGGCCATGAGTCATACCGTTCGTGACAGGGTCCTATCACACCACGATTTCACGCGTCGCTAGTAGTCCTTGCTGCGGCGATGGCAGCAGACGCCTACAAGCTCCGTTCGATCTCATGCCACTCGGCGGCCAGCGACT
>JBEVDW010000575.1:0-2899 GCA_040513115.1 Steroidobacteraceae bacterium
CACGCGACAAGGCTTCTTCGATGCGCGAGTTCGCGAGGCCCGGGCCGTCGTCTTCGATCGTGAGCCGCTCTCCTGATTGATCCGACACGCCGCGGATGAGAACGCGGCGGTGTGCAAAGCGCGCGGCGTTCTCGGTCAACGCACCCAGCAGCTCCGCGAGATCTGCCGGTTCGAGCGGGATGCAAAGCTCGGGAGGTATGTCGATCACGAAGATGCGCTCTGCACCGAAATCGCTGCGCTCGATCACGCTGATGATGCGTTCGATGATGGGCAGAGCGGCAGTGTCGACACGCTTGGTGCTCTGGCGGATCGAGGCGGCGCGTGCGCGCGCGAGCTCCGCCTCCACTGTCGCTCTCGCCGCAGCGATGGCGCGATCGAGTCCATCAGCAGCTTCGACTGCGCCTGCTTCACGGGCGCGACGGCTTTGTGCAGATAACGCGGCCAAGGGAGTCTTCAACGCATGAGCCAGATCAGCAGCTCGGCGGCGCGCCTGGAGCAGATCCTTCTCGCGTGCGTCCGCGAGTGCGTTGATCGCCGCAATCAGCGGTTCAATCTCAGGCGGGTGATCCTGGACGAGCCGCTCGGCGGGGCTACCCCTGAGCTGCTCGAGGTTCCTGCGCACACGCTCGAGCGGGCGCAGTCCCAACTGCACCTGGACCCACGCTGCACCAGCGAGCACTGCCCACAGCAACAGCAACCACACCGCCAGCTCGCGTCCGAAGTCGTCCACGGCTTCGGAGGCTTCATCTTGCGCGAGCTGCACCAACACGGGCGGACCGCTGTTGCTCAACATCACGACACGTTCGAGCAGCAACACGCGCTGTCCGAAAGGCCCCTCGGCGACGCGGCGGTGCCACGCTCCGCTCACGGTTCGAGGCGCTCGTGGCAATTCCTGATCTCGTAGCGACGGCGAACGCAGCGAACCGTGCGGCGTGGAGAGCTGCCAGTACATGCCACCTGCCACTTCGATGAAACGCGAATCGGTGGGCGGCGTTGCGATCGTGGGGCGATGTGCCGGGTCGAGCGCCAGATTCGCGATGAGCTGCAAGCCGTCGTGGCGCAGTTCGTCCGCGATGCGGCGTTCGATGTGGCGCTGAAAAAGCAGCGTCATCGCCAGCCAGGACGTGGCCAGCGCTGCAAAGATCGCAGCGGCCGCCCCTACCAGCAGGCGAACCCGCAGCGAGCGGGATTTCACTGTTCGCTGCCTTCGAGCAGATAGCCGAAGCCGCGGCGCGTCTCGATCACATTCGCACCCAGCTTGCGACGCAAGCGCGTGACGAGCGCCTCGATCGCATTCGTCGTGCCGACATCCAGCGCGCCATAGAGATGCTCGGCTATCTCGCCCGCCGCAACCGCCCGACCCGGCTGATGCGCGAGGTAATCGACGAAGCGGAACTCGAGCGGCGACAGCCGCAGTGGAGTGCCGTCGATGCTGGCCGACATGCGACGCGAATCCAATGTGAGCCGGCCGATCTTCACCACCGGCGAGGCATGCCCGGCAGCTCGACGCACCAGCGCGCGAACACGCGCAATGAGCTCTCCCATTTCGAAGGGCTTGCCGAGATAGTCGTCGGCGCCGGCCTCGATGCCATCGACCTTCTCCGTCCATTCGCCGCGCGCGGAGAGGATGAGTACCGGAAACGTGCGATTTGCAGCCCGCCAGCGCTTGAGCACGGACATACCATCGAGCTGCGGCAGACCCAGATCGAGAACGACGAGGTCATAGTCGTCGACATCGCCCCGATACCAGGCATCCTCACCATCACCTGTCGTATCGACGGCAAAGCCCGCCGTGCGCAGCGCCTGCTCGAGATCGGCGGCGACGGTCGGGTCGTCCTCAACGACGAGCGCGCGCATTCAATCGTTCTCGATTTCGATGAGCGACCCGTCCTGCGCGTCGAGCTCCACTTCGCGCACGTGACCGTCTTCGGAGAGGACCTTCACTTCGTACACGAAGCGTCCGTCTTCGCGTTCGAGCTCGACTTTGAGCACCTCGCCGGCGACATGGCGAGTGGCCAGCGCAATCGCGGTGCGCACTTCGATCATCGGCTTGCCCTGCAGCGCGGCGTCGATCGAAAACTCAGGCTGTCGCGGGGCAGCGTAGTGTCTGCCCAGAAAAAACGATCCCGCTGCCACGGCTAGCAGGAGGGCGATGCCCGCCGCCACGATCCAATTGTTCTTCATGAAGGGCTTACTCTGAGCTCTCCCACCTGACACCAGTCTGACGGCGGCTGCGAGGTGGTCGTCAGCACACGGGGCGTAGCGTGTGTCCCCGCAGAAGCTCACATGGAGACCCTCATGACTACGAACCGATCGCCGAAGACACGTCTTACGCTCAGCCTGCTCACAGCGACAGTTCTGAGCACCGGAGCGCTGGGAATTCTCGCCGAGCCCGCGGTGGCCCAGCAACCGTCAGCCGAACAGTCCACCAGCGCGCTACTGAGCATTGCCGAAATCGAACGCAAGGTCAGCGCCGAAGGCCTTCAAGTCACCGACATCGAGCTCCGTGAGCGTGTCGCAGAAGTTGAAGGCAAGGACGGCTCGGGACGCAAGGTGGAATGGATCGTGGATCGGCACGACGGCCGGATCCTTTCGCGCGACCTGGACGATTAGTCGTGTGACAGCGCTCGGTGTGATGCCTTGTTTCGTCGGGCATCACACCAGCCTGTCACATGAGCAACCACATCGGTTGCGATACTCAGCACTGTCTACGAACCACGAACCCTCGCTTGCGTCATGAACCTTGCATTCGTTGACCCGGGCCCGAGCAAGATAGCGTTCTACCTGTCGCTGCGCGCGCACCTCGCGCCCGATATCCGCTGCTGCTTCTTTTCGCACCGTAGCGACATACGTGATCACATCCGTACCGCGGGTTGCGAACCGTATCCATTGCCCGGAG